>JANXYH010000156.1 GCA_025350145.1 Burkholderiales bacterium
GGTGCAGAAGTTGCTCGGCCACAGCGACGTGAGCACAACCATGATCTACACCCATGTGCTGGAGGTGGCCGGCGGCAAGCTGCGCAGCCCGCTGGACGCGCTGGCGGCTTGATGACCTGTTGACCTGTTGACCTGTTGACCGGCCAGGCGCAATGCCTTGGCGCTGCCATTCTTTTTTCCCCATGCTCCCCGCCTACGCCGAACTGCATTGCCGCAGCAACTTCAGTTTTCTGACCGGGGCCTCGCACCCTGAGGAATTGGTGGCGCAGGCGCAGGCGCGGGGCTACCGCGCGTTGGCGCTGACCGATGAATGCTCGCTGGCCGGGGTGGTGCGGGCGCATGGCCAGGCCAAGGCGCTGGGCCTGCCGCTGATCGTGGGCGCGCAGATGCGGCTGGACCTGCCTGGCGGCGCCGGCCTGGCCGGCCAGACTGCGGACCCGGCGGCGGCCAGTGCGCTGGCCAGTACGCCGGCCTCGTCGCCGCTGGCCGGCCAGGCCGCGCCTTGCCTGCTGCTGCTGGCGCAGTCGCGGCGCGGCTACGGCAACCTCTCGCAATGGATCACGGTGGCGCGGCGGCGTGCCGCCAAGGGGCAGTACCGGGCCCTGGCCGCCGACCTGGAGGGCAGGGTGCCGCACGCGCCCTACCTGGCCGGGCTGCCGGGCTGTTTTGCGATCCTGCTGCCGGCGCCGCAGCAGTCCGAGCAGACGCTGTATGCCCACGCGATGTGGCTCAAGACCTGGTTCGGCGTCGAGCGCAGCGCGATCGCGATCGAACTGCTGCACCGCGCGCACGACGCGCAGCGGCTGGAGACGCTGCCGCGGGTGGCCGATCTGGTCGGGCTGCCGCTGGTGGCCTGCGGCGATGTGCTGATGCATGTGCGCGCCCGCAAGCCGCTGCAGGACATGCTCAGCGCCACCCGGCTGGGCCTGCCGGTAGCGGAGTGCGGCCTGGCGCTGCAGGGCAATGCCGAGGCGCATCTGCGGGCGCGCGCGCGGCTGGCGGCGCTGTATGCGCCGGCCTGGCTGGCCGAATCGGTGCGCATCGCCGCGAGCTGCGCCTTCTCGCTCGATGAATTGCGCTACGAATACCCGCAGGAGATCGTGCCGGACGGGCACACGCCGACATCCTGGCTGCGCGAATTGACCGAAGCCGGGGCGCTGCGGCGCTTTCCCGGGGGTGTCCAGGCCAAGGTGCGGGCGGCGCTCGAGCATGAATTGGGGTTGATCGCCCGGCTCAAATTTGACCCGTATTTTTTGACGGTCGCCGATATTGTCATTTGGGCGCGTCGCAGGGGTATTTTGTGCCAGGGCCGGGGCAGCGCTGCCAATTCGGCGGTGTGTTATTGCCTGGGCGTCACCGAGGTCGACCCAGAGCGCATGAGCCTGCTGTTCGAGCGCTTCATTTCGGCCGAGCGCAATGAGCCACCGGACATCGATGTCGATTTTGAGCACCAGCGCCGCGAGGAGGTGATTCAATACATTTACGGAAAATACGGCCGGCACCGTGCGGCGCTGACCGGGGTGGTGATCAGTTACCGGCCGCGCTCGGCGCTGCGCGACGCCGGCCGGGCGCTGGGGCTGGACCTTGACCGGATTGCGGCGGTGTCGCGCGGCCAGCATTGGTTCGACGGCCGCGAAATATCTGCCGAGCGGCTCCGCGAGCAGGGTTTCGACCCCGATTCACTGGTTTGCCGCCAATGGGTTGCGCTGACCCAGCAGTTGATCGGTTTTCCGCGCCATTTGAGCCAGCACCCGGGCGGGTTCGTGATCGCCCGCGACGATATCTCTAGGCTGGTGCCGGTGGAGAACGCGGCGATGGCCGACCGGACCGTGATCGAGTGGGACAAGGACGACCTGGATGCGCTTGGCCTGATCAAGGTCGACATCCTGGCGCTGGGCATGCTGAGCGCGATCCGGCGGGGTTTGCAGATGGTCGGCGAAAAGCTCGGCGGCGCCGAATTCCGGATGCAGGACGTGCCGGCCGAAGATGCGCAGGTCTACGAGATGCTTTGCTGCGGTGATTCGGTCGGCACCTTCCAGGTCGAAAGCCGGGCGCAGATGAGCATGCTGCCGCGTTTGCAACCGCGCAATTTCTACGATCTGGTGATCGAGGTGGCGATTGTGCGGCCCGGGCCTATCCAGGGCGGAATGGTCCACCCCTATTTGCAACGGCGCTCGGGCCAGGAGCCGGTGGACTATCCCAGTGACGAGGTCCGCCAAGCCTTGTCGCGGACCCTGGGCGTGCCGATATTCCAGGAGCAGGTGATGCAGTTGGCGATTCTGGCAGCCGATTTCACGCCCGGCGAGGCCGATAGCCTGCGCCGCGCGATGGCCGCCTGGAAACGCAAGGGGGGTTTGGGGCCGTTTCATGAGCGGCTGGTCGGGCGGATGGTCGAAAAGGGTTATCCGGTAGATTTTGCCGAGCGCATCTTCAAGCAGATCGAGGGTTTTGGAGAATATGGCTTTCCGGAGAGCCATGCGGCGAGTTTCGCCTTGCTGGTGTATGTCAGCGCCTGGCTCAAGCGGCACCATCCGGATGCCTTTCTGGCGGCGCTGTTGAACAGCCAGCCGATGGGTTTTTATGCGCCGGCACAACTGGTGCGCGACGCCCGCGAGCATGGCGTGACGGTGCTGCCGGTGGACGTGCTGCGCAGCGCCTGGGACAGCGCCCTGGAGCCACCGGCGGATCGCTCGGCGCGGTGCTGGCCGGTGCGGCTGGGCCTGAACCGGCTGCTGGGTTTTGGCCAGGCCGACGCCCAGCGCCTGCTGGCCGAGCGCGACGGCGGCAAGGCCTTTGCCAGCGTCGAGGACCTGGCCCGCCGGGCCGGGCTGGATGGCCGGGCGATGCGCCTGTTGGCCGAGGGCGATGCGCTGGCGGCGCTGGTCGGGCACAGGCACCAGTCGGCCTGGGCGGTGGCCGGGATCGACACCCGCGCCACCGCGCTGCTGGCCGCCACCCGCACCGACGAGGCGCCGGCGGCACTGGCCGCGCCGACGCCGGGCCGCGAGGTGGTGGCCGATTACCGCAGCAGCGGCCTGTCGCTCAAGGCCCATCCGCTGGCGCTGCTGCGGCCGCAACTGGCCGGCTTCAAGGTGCTGCCGGCGGCGGCGCTGAACCTGTGCCGGCCGGGGCAGATCGCCCGCGCCTCGGGCCTGGTCACGCACCGCCAACGGCCCGAGACCGCCAAGGGCGTGGTGTTCGTGACGCTGGAGGACGAGACCGGCGCGGTCAACGTCATCGTCTGGCCGGCGGTGGCCAAGGCGCAGCGCCAGGCGCTGCTGGGCTCACGCCTGCTGACGGTGTATGGCCGCTGGCAGGCCGAGGGCGCGGTGCGCCACCTGATCGCGCACCGGCTGGTCGACCACAGCGCCCTGCTGCAAGGGCTGGTGACGCACAGCCGCGACTTCCATTGACGGTGCCGCCGCCGCCGCCGCCGCCGATTCAGGCGCCGTCGTCCGGGCCCGGCGCAGGTGCGCGCTTGCGCCCGCTGAGCATCGCCATGATCAGGTTCTCGCGCTGGCGCCACGAGCTCAGCGCGACGCCGCCCAGGTGCAGCGGCACCAGGCCCGCCAGCGACCAGCCGGCGATCTGGTGCAAACGGTAGAGCGCCGCCTCGCCCCAGTAGGCGTCGGTGAGGTAGACCGCGCCGCTGCCGGCGGCCAGCAGGGCGGTGGCCAACAGGGCCAGGATCATCCAAGCGCCGAGCGGGTTGTGGCCGAGGTGGCGGGACTCGTCGCCACGCCACAGCGCGCGGGCGTAGGCCAGCGTCGCCGCCGGGCCACGGACGAAGGCGCTGAAGCGGTCGGCGGCGGGCCCGCCCAGGCCACCGGCGATGCGCCAGACGATGATCGCCAGGGCGACATAGCCCAGCCGCTCATGCCAATGGCCACCCTGGTACAGCACCAGGCAGGCCAGCACGCAGCCGGCCAAGGCCCAATGCGCCAGACGGATGGCCAGGCGCCAGACGCGGACGGTGGCCACGCGGCCGGCCGCTTTAGCGCTTGGTCGGCACCGGTGCGAGCGTGACCGGGTGGAAGTAGGCCTCGACCCGGTTGCCCTTGTCGTCCAGGCCATAGACCTCGTAGCAGCCGCCGTCCTCCTTGATCCGGCGCACCTGCCAGCCCTGGCCCTTGAGCTGCTCTTCGAGCTTGGCGCTGGGCTGCCAGCCGGATTTCGGGCCGGAATCGCAGGTCGCCAGGCCGGTGGCCAGGGCGCTGGTCTGGGCGCCCAGGCAGGCCAGGGCCAGGGTGGTCAGGGTGAGCAGGTGGGTGGTGCGGGTCATGGCGGTGGGGCCGGTCAGGCCTGGTGGAATGGCGTCGGCGGCAAGTGTGGCATGGCGCTGTTCCGGCGCCGTGACGGGGGAGGCGGCCGGGCTGCGGCCTCACGCACAATCCGCCGCTGTCGCCCAAGTCGCCAATTTGGCCCAAGGCCAGCCAGGCCACGGCCGCCGTTTCGACCAGCGCAAGATCGCCCAGACGCCCACCCGTTGCCATGCTGTTCCTGCTGTCGCCCGCCAAGTCGCTGGACTACGCCTCGCCACTGCCGCCGGGCATGGCGCGGCGCGCGACCGCGCCAGCCTTCGCCAGCGCCGCGGCCGAGTTGATCGGCCACCTGCGGCCGCTGGCGCAGCGCGATGTGGCCGCTCTGATGGATTTGTCCGACGACCTGGCGGCGCTGAACCTTGCCCGCTACGCCGCCTGGTCGGCGCAGGCCACGGCGCGCAACAGCCGGCCGGCGGCGCTGGCCTTCAACGGCGACGTCTACCAGGGCCTGCAGGCAGGCACGCTGGACGCCGCCGGCTGGACCTGGGCGCAGTCGCATGTGGTGATCCTGTCGGGTCTGTACGGCGCGCTGCGCCCGCTCGACCGCCTCCAGCCCTACCGGCTGGAAATGGGCACGGCGCTGGCGACGCCGCGTGGCCGTGACCTGTACGCCTGGTGGGGCGACACGGTGGCCGGCTATCTCAACGCGCGCCAGGCCGGCGCTCGGGCACCTGTGCTGGTCAACCTGGCGTCGCAGGAGTACTTCAAGGTGGTCGCTCGGCCGGCGCTGCAGGGCCGGGTGGTCGACTGCGTGTTCGAGGAATTCAAGGCCGGGCAGTACAAGGTCGTCAGCTTCTTCGCCAAGCGCGCCCGCGGCATGCTGTGCCGCTGGGCGATAGACCACCGCGTCGGCGCGGTCAAGTCGCTGCGCGAATTCAACGGCGGCGGCTATGCCTTCGAGCGCAAGGCCTCGGCGGCCGACCGGCTGGTGTTCCGCCGCAAATCGGACGCCGTCTGAGCCGGCACGACGATGTCCGCCCAGATCGTCACCCCCGAGTTGCGCGACTGGATCGTCGAGCAGGCCAGGGCCGGCTGCCGGCCGGAGGCGGTGCTGGCCTCGATGTGCGCCAGTGGCTGGGAGGAAGGCGTCGCCGCCCAGGCGCTGGAGGCCACGCTCAGCGCCTACCTGGGCGCGGGCAGGACTATCGAGGTGCTGCCGCCGCCGCTGCCGGTGCCCGAGCCCGACCTGCGCGGCAGCCCCAGCAGCGTCTTCGCCCACGACCGCCATGTCCAGGTGCTGCTGACGCTGGCCCGGCCGCGGGTGGTGGTGTTCGGCGGCCTGCTGGCGGACGAGGAGTGCGATGCGATCGTCGACTGTGCCCGGCCGCTGCTGGCGCGCTCGGAGACGGTCGACACCGACACCGGCGGCAGCGAGGTCAATGCCGCGCGCACCAGCCGGGGCATGTTCTTCAGCCGTGGCCAGACGCCGGTGTGCGCCCGGGTCGAGGCGCGCATCGCCGCCTTGCTAGCCTGGCCGGTGGAAAAGGGCGAGGGCCTGCAAGTCCTGCACTACCGGCCGGGCACCGAGTACAAGCCGCATTACGACTACTTCGACCCGCGCCAGCCGGGCACGGCCAGCGTGCTGGCGCGCGGCGGCCAGCGCGTCGGCAGCCTGGTGATCTACCTCAGCAGCCCGCTGCGCGGCGGCGGCACGGTCTTTCCCGACGCCGGCCTGTGCGTCGCCCCGATCAAGGGCAACGCGGTGTTCTTCAGCTACGACCGGCCGCACCCGGTGACCCACAGCCTGCATGGCGGGGCGCCGGTCGAGGCCGGCGAGAAGTGGGTGGCGACCAAGTGGTTGCGTGAGGGCGAATTCCATTGAGCTTTGCCCGGCCGGGCGCGGCGTGCCTGTCAACCGCCCGCTCCGAGCTGGCGTTGTGCTGCCTGAGCATCGTGCTCCAACCACCCAAGGACTCACCATGAACAAGCTTCTCGCCGCTTTGATCGCCGCCACCCTGTCGGTTGGCGCCTTCGCCCAGGCAGCCGCCCCCGCAGCCCCCGCAGCCCCCGCCGCTGCCGCCACCCCCGCCGCCGCACCGGCCAAGAAGGACATGGCTGCCGAGCCGGCGAAGAAGGCCAAGAAGGCCAAGAAGATGAAGAAGTCCAAGAAGGCCATGGCCGACAAGGCCAACTGATCTGGCGCGGCGGCCACCGGCCGCCGCAGCGCCAACGCAAAAGAGCCCGGCAGCGCCGGGCTCTTTTGCGTTTTGCGGGCGATGCCCGCGCCTCAGACCCAGCCGGCCATGCCGGCGACCGCGCCCAGCGCGATCAGCCAGAGCGGGCTGAGCCGGGTGCGCAGCATCACCAGCAGCGTCACCGCCACCAGCGCTGCGGCGCCGGGCGGGTGGCGGGTGGGGGCCAGCAGCACCCAGCCGGTGGCCCCCAGCAGGCCCAGCGTCAGCGGCGCCAGGCCGGCGCTGAAGGCACGCATCGCCAGCGAATGGGCACGCCGCTGGCGGTAACGGCCGACGGCCATCGCCAACACCGTCGATGGCAGCAGGATGCCGACCAGGGTTGCCACCAGCCCGGCCAACCCCGCCACCTGCCAGCCGAGCAAGGCCACGAACAGCAGGTTGGGCCCCGGCGCGGCCTGGCCGATGGCCACCGAGGCAGTGAATTCGCTGTCGCTCAGCCAGCCCTGCTGGCCGACCAAGTAGCGCTGCATGTCGGGTGCGGCGGTGATCGCGCCGCCCACCGACAGCATCGACAGCAGCAGGAAGTGCAGCAGCAGACCGGCAACGGTCGGCCAATCCAGGCCGTGCAGTCCGGCGCCGGCAGACACGCTGGCCAGCAGATCGCTCATGTCGCACCACCTGGCGCGGCGCGCATGCGCCACAGGGCCAGGCCCATGCCGACAGCGCCCAGGCCCAGCACCACCCCGGCCAGCGGCCAGCGCAGCAGCCCGATGGCGATGAAGGCGGCGCTGGCCAGGCCGCTGGCCGCAAGCAGGCCGAGCGGGCTCTTGCGCAGCGTCGGCAGCAGCTTGGCGGCGGTCGACAGGACCAAACCGGCCGCGACCGCGCCCATGCCGCGCAACGCCCCGGCGACCAGCGGGTTGGTGGCGAAGTGGCGGTAGAGCAAGCCCAGCGTCAGCACGATCAGCAGCGGCGCGGCCAGCAGCCCGGCGGTGGCGCTGACGGCGCCGCGCCAGCCGAAGTGGCGGTCGCCGAAGATCAGCGAAATGTTGATCACGTTCGGCCCGGGCAGCACCTGGGCCAGCGACAGCAATTCGACGAACTGCACCGGCGTCAGCCAGCGCTGGCGCTCGACCAGCGCCCGGTGCGCCACCGGCAGCACTCCGCCAAAGCCCTGCAAGGCCAGGTGGTGAAAGACCCAGAACAGCTCGGCGCAGGAGCCCGGCGTGCGCAGCGCCGCCTCGGCCGGTGCCGGGCCGCCCTGGCCATCGGATTCAGGCATGGCCAGCGCCGGCTGGGGTGCCCGCCATCCGCCGCGACGCCCAGAGGCTGGCCGCCAGCGCCAGCAGCAGCCAGGCCAGGCCGACCGCGTGCAGCCAGGCAAAGCCACTTTGGGCAATCAGCATGCCGCCGCCGGCGGCGCCGAGTGCCTGGCCGACGTACATCGCCGAGCTGTTCAGGGCGATCAGCGCCGAGGCCATTTGCGGCGCCGCGCCGCCCAGGCGCGCCTGTTGGCCCGAGTTGGACGAAAAGCAGCCTATCGCCCAGGGCACCAGCACCAGCGCCATGCCCAGCAGCGACTGGCCCAGCGGCCACAGCACCAGGCTCAGGGCCATGAAGGCAAGCAAGCCGCTGACCGCCCGTCCGGCGCCAATCCGGTCGATGTTGCGCGACAGCAGCACATTGACGCCGACCCCGATCACGCCAAACCAGAAAAACAGCAGGCTGATCTGGTTGGCACTGAAGCCCAACGCCTGCCGGTAGTAGGGCGCGAGGTAGGCGAACAGGGTGAACTGTCCGGCCGAGCTCAAGGCTGTGACGGCGACCGTGACCATCAAGGCCGGATGGGTCAGCACACGGCGCCAATCGGCCATCGACATCACCGGCGGGCGCACCCCATCGGGCATCGCCCGCCAGACCCAGACCGCTGCCCATGCCGAGGCCAGCGCGGCGATCCAGAAGGCCGAGCGCCAACCAAAATTCTCGGCCATCCAGGCCGACAACGGCATGCCCAGCACCGAGGCGATCGACCAGCCGAGGAAGATGAAAGTGATGGCCCGGCCACGCTGCGCCGCCGGCGTGATGGCCGTGATCGCCGCCGCTGCCTGGGGCGTGAACACGGCCGCGCCCAGCACCGTGACCGAGCGCAGCAGCAGCAGCGTGCCGAAGTTCGGTGCCAGCGCCGCCAGGGCGTGGCCGACGGCGAACCAGGCCAGGGCGGCGGCCAGCAGGCGGCGCCTGTCCATGCTGCCGACGGCAGCCGCCAGCAGCGGCGCGCCAAAGGCCATCAGCACCGCCGCCACCGTCACGAGCTGCCCGCCCACGGCCACGCTGACCGCCAAATCGCGGGTCAGGTCGTTGAGCGTGCCGGTGGCCGCCATCACGCCCACGCCGATAGCAAAGTTGCCGAACAGCAGCGACCAGCGCGGGCTGGCCAGGTCCGCCGCCGGCCCGGGCTTGGCGGCTGCGGCAGGTTCGGCGCTCAGCGGATCACCTTCAGGGCGTCGGGATTGACCACGTTGCTCGGCTCGTTGCGGATGAAGTTGATGACGTTGTCAAAGGCCGCGCCGAAGTACAGCTCGTAGCTGTCCTGCTCGACATAGCCCAGGTGCGGCGTGCAGACGGCGTTTTCCAGGCGCAGCAGCGGGTGGCCCTGCAGGATAGGCTCGGTCTCGAACACATCCACAGCGGCCATCCCTGGCCGGCCTTTGTTCAGTGCCGACACCAGCGCGTTCTCGGCCACCAGTTCGGCCCGCGAGGTGTTGACGAACAGCGCCGTGGCCGGCATGCGGGCCAGATCGTCCAGGCTCACCACACCCCGGGTGGCGTCGTTCAGGCGCAGATGCAGGCTGAGCACGTCGCTGGTCTCGAAAAACGACTCGCGGCTGTTGGCTGCGGCATAGCCGTCGGCCAGCGCGCGGGTGCGCGAAGCCTCGCTGCCCCAGACCTGGACGCGCATGCCGAAGGCGTTGCCATAGCCCGCAACCAGCGCGCCGATCCGGCCATAGCCCCAGATACCCAGCGTCTTGCCCTTGAGCACCATGCCGACGCCGAAGTTGGGCGGCATGGACGCGGACTTCAGCCCGCTCTGCTGCCAAGCGCCATGCTTCAGGTTGCCGATGTACTGCGGCAGCCGGCGCATCGCGGCCATGATCATGGCCCAGGTCAGCTCGGCCGGCGCCACCGGCGAACCCACACCCTGGGCCACGGCGATGCCCAGCCGGGTGCAGGTGGCGATGTCGATATGGCTGCCGACATGGCCGGTCTGGGAGATCAGCCGCAGCCTGGGCAGCTTCTCCAGCAGGGCCTGCGGAAAGTGGGTGCGTTCGCGGATCAGCACCAGGATCTCGGCGTCACGCAAGCGCACAGACAACTGGCCTATGCCCTTGACGGTGTTGGTGAAGACCTTGGCGTTGTAGCTTTCGAGGCGGGCCGCGCAGCGCAGCTTGCGCACGGCGTCTTGGTAGTCGTCGAGGATGATGATGTTCATGGTCGCGCGGCGGATTGTGCCGCGCGGTGCCAAATCAGGCCTTGGCGGTTAGCATCCGCGTTTGACTTGCGCGTCCAGTGCGCGCTGGAGACCACCGTGACCCTTTCGATGCATTCGGCCAGCGTGCCGATCTTTACCCGCCAGTTGACCGCCATGCTGGGCTGGCTCGACAAAGCCCAGGCCCTGGCCGAGGCGCGCAAGTTCGACCCGGCCAACTACCTGAGCCAGCGCCTGACCGTGGACATGCTCTCGCTGGCCGTGCAGATCCGCATCGCTGGCGACACCGCCAAGGGCTGCGCGGCACGGCTGGCCGGCGTCGATATTCCGAAGTACGAGGACAACGAGACCAGCCTGGACGAATTCCGGGCGCGATTGCGCAAGACCCTGGACTTCATCAACTCGGTGCCGGCTGAGGCCTTCAATGGCAGCGAGGACAAGGTCATCACGCTGCCCCGGCCGTCGGGCGATCCGCGGGTTTTCGCGGGCGAGGCTTACCTGAAGCACTTCGCCCTGCCGAACTTCTTGTTCCACTGCACCATGGCCTACGCCCTGCTGCGCCAGAGCGGCGTCGAGATCGGCAAGATGGACTTTCTCGGCGTGGCTTGACGGGCGGCCGAGCGCGGGCCTGAGCCGGCTATCGGCTGACTACCGGATGGGCCTCGGCAGGCGCTCAGGCCAGGACGCTGGGCTGGGACTCGGTGGCGGCGGCGGGCTGTTTGACCGGCAGCAGGCTGCGGGCGGCCGCAGACTCGATCACGGCCAGCGTGGCAGCGCTGATTGCGGGTGCGACATGGGCCACCGTGACGCTGGCGTTGCGCGGCGCGCGGCGCGGAAAGTGGCGGTTCAGCAGCGCCAGGCGGCGATCAGCCTCCATTTGGTTCAGGCCCATCGCCAACACGTTGTACAGCGGCGAGCGCAGGTGCCAGAACTCGCGCAGTGAGCGCGCCCGCTCGATCCGCTCATCCAGGCCGTCCAGCAGTTCAGCGTCGACGCCAAACACGGCCTCGCGAAATTCAGCCTTGACCATGGCCAAACGGTGCATGGGCCGGGCAGGCTCGGGCAGCCAACGCGAGTTGTTCAGCCAGCGGGTGAGGCGGCCACGCCAGCTCAGTGACGAGGGCCACAACTCCGGCGGGCAAATCTCGATGCGTGAATGCATGCTGCTCGAAACCGCGTAATCGCCGCGCGCCTGGCGGGCAGGCAACAGTTTGGACAGCCAGTGGGGCAGCATGGCGGGCATGAGGCTCATGGCGGTCTATCGGCATGGGCGTTGCAAAGTTGAGCCAAATGTTTGCAGACGCTACTTCGGTCTGAGCGGCGAATAAGCTGGCGGGACGCGGGCCAATTCGCATGGATGCCAGCCCATGGCAGGCGTGGGAGTGCGCTGACTTGACCGGCGTCGAGCGACGCAGGCTGGCCTGCGGGCGCGGCACCTGCTGCAGCCGGAGAGCCGGGCGAGCCCCAGGCCGCCGCCGTCCAATCGCGCCGACGCCCTCAGACCTGGCCGTAGACCTGGCGCCGCTGCCGGGTGTAGGCCCACCAGGGCGCGGCCGCCGCGCCGCGCATGAAGTCGGTCGCGGCCATGAAGGTGTCAAGCACGCACGGATCCTGGCGTTTGCCGGAGTGGGCGCACAGCGCCTGGTACAGCGCAAAGGCGTCGCGCTGCGCCAACTCGGCCGGGTGCGAGATGCCCAGGGCGCGAAGATCGGCGGCGATCGCCGGGCCGACATTGGGCAATTGCTCAAGCTGCTGGCACTCTGCGGCGCAACTGGCTTTGCGCGGGCTTGGGATTGACTTGCCTGCCTGCGGCCTGGCCGGGGCAGGCGGATGCGACGCTGGGGTGGCTGGCATGTCGAGGCGCATCTTGGTCTACATCAGGTGGTTGCGGATCAAGCCCACGGCGATGCCCTCGAGCGCAAATTGGGTCTCGGCCGGATCGACCACGATGGTGGCGAAATCCGGGTTCTCGGCCAGCAGTTCGATGCCATGGCGCCCGCGGTGCAGCCGCTTGACGGTGACTTCGTCGCCGAGCCGGGCGACCACGATCTGGCCGCTTCGGGCCTCGCTGGCCTTTTGCACCGCCAACAGGTCGCCGTCCATGATGCCGGCGTCGCGCATGCTCATGCCGCGCACCCGCAGCAGGTAGTCGGGCGTGCGGGCAAACAGCGAGGCTTCGACCACATAGGTCTGGTCGATATGCTCCTGGGCCAGGATGGGGCTGCCTGCCGCCACCCGACCGACCAGCGGCAGGGTCAACTGGTGCAGGCTGGGCAAGGGCAGCATGAACTGCTTGTGGCGCGCCTGGTTGAGGCTGCGCAGCGTGTCGGCCCGCAGGCGGATGCCGCGCGAGGTGCCGCCCACCAGCTCCAGCACGCCCTTGCGCGCCAGCGCCTGCAAATGCTCCTCGGCAGCGTTGTTGGACTTGAACCCCAGCGCGGCCGCAATCTCGGCCCGGGTCGGCGGCGCGCCGGTGCGCTCAATCGCGCTTTGCACCAAGTCCAGAATCTGCTGCTGACGCGCGGTGAGTTTGGGGCCGTCGTCGATGGGACTGTCGTTGCTGCGGGTGTCGGTCATGGCGGCCTGATGGTTTGTCCAGTGGTGTATTTTTATCCAGATTGTTCCGATATGCCAAGTGAAATTGCAAGCCGGGTGGTGATTCTGGGCACCGGCGGGACGATTGCGGGCACCGCCGCCAACCCGGCTGACCATGTCGGCTACGTCGCCGGCCAGCGCGCTGCCGCTGAACTGCTGGGCGTGCTGCCGGGCGCTGCTGCGGTCGGCGTCGAGACCGAGCAGGTCGCCCAGATCGACAGCAAGGACATGGATCGCGCCACCTGGCAACGCCTGGCCGGGCGTGCGCGCCACCACCTGGGGCGGCCCGAGGTGGCTGGCGTGGTCGTGACCCATGGCACCGACACCTTGGAGGAGACCGCCTGGCTGTTGCACCGCGTGCTGGCGCCGCTCAAGCCCTTGGTCCTGACCGCCGCAATGCGCCCGGCCACGGCACTGTCGCCGGACGGGCCGCAAAACCTGGCCGACGCCTTGGTCGTGGCACGCTGGCCTGGCGCTGGCGGTGTGGTTGCGGTGCTGGCGGGCGCCATCCACGGCGCGGCCGAGTTGCGCAAGCTGCACCCCTACCGGGTGGATGCATTTGCCAGCGCTGACGCCGGGCCGCTGGGCCTTGTCGAGGCCGGGCAGGTGCGCCAGTTCCGGCCCTGGCCACGCGGGTCGGTGAACTTGGGCTTGCCCAAGCTTGGCCAGGCCATGGCGGGCGCATCAGCACAGGCCTGGCCCTGGGTCGAGATCGTCAGCAGCCACGCCGATGCCCGGCCAGAGGGCGTGCACGCCCTGGTCGCGGCCGGGGTGCGCGGCCTGGTGGTGGCGTGCAGCGGCAATGGCAGCGTCCATGCGGCCCTGCTGCCCGCGCTGGCGCAGGCGCGGGCCAGCGGGGTGGTGGTCTGGCGGGCGACCCGCTGCCTGGGCGGCAGCATCGTCGCCGATGTCGACGACGACGACGACGGCATTGGCCCGGCGACGCCCTTGTCGCCCTGGGCCGCCCGGCTCGAACTGACGCTCAGGCTGCTGTGCGGCGCCGCGGCCTGAATCCCAGCACTCCCGCCAACCCGGCCAGGATCAGCGCGGCGCTGGCGGGTTCGGACATGTAGAGGACGGGGCGTCGGCCACAGCGCTGCGCCAGGCGGTCGTGTCGCCACCCGCCGTCGCCGCTTGCCAGGCGACCGCAGCGCAACCGCTATGCTCGCGCCCGGCCATGCAAGGCCGACGAGGTCAGGCATGTACCCACGGTTTGCACGCTCCGGCAGGCAGGCGCTCTCTGCGCGAGGTTGGCGCGCCGCAGTGGCGCTGCTGGCGCTGGTCTGGGCGGCCGCACCGGGCCAGGCGCAGGGCCTGGGAAACTGGCCGGAGCGAGTGATCCGGCTGATCGCCCCCTACCCGCCGGGCGGCCCCAGCGACATCGTCGCGCGCAGCGTGATCGCGCAGATCGCGCCACAACTGCATCAGGCCATCGTCCTGGAGAACAAGCCCGGCGCCGGTGGCAACCTGGGCGCGGCCGAGGTCGCACGCGCCGCGCCCGACGGCTCCACCTGGCTGGTGGCCACCGACACCACGCTGACGATCAATCCCCATGTCTACCCCAAGCTGCCATTCAAGCCCGGTGACTTGACTCCGGTGATGACCCTGAGCTACTTCAGCCAGACGCTGGTCTGCCACCCCGGTGTGGGCGTGAAATCGCTGGCCGAATGGGTGGCCAAGGCCCGCAGTGGGGCGATGAGCTACGCCTCGGGCGGGGCCGGCGTGCCGGGGCACATGGCGATGGAGTTGTTGCTGGCCCGGGCCGGGGTCGAGATGCAGCACATCCCCTACAAGGGCCCGGCGCCGGCCGCCCAGGACGTGATCGGTGGCCAGGTGCCGTGCGGGTTTCTGGCCGGCCCGACCGTGCTGCCGCAGATCAGGGCCGGCAAGCTGGTGGCGCTGGCGGTGTCGGGAAAGACCCGCTCGCCGGTGCTGCCCGAGGTGCCCAGCGTCGCCGAAGCGGGCTACCCCGGCTACGACGCGACCTTCTCGCTGATGCTGTTCGCACCGCGCGGCACGCCCGAGGCCATCGTGACTGCGTTCCGCAAACTGGTGGCCGAGGGCTTGAACAGCGACGACATGAAGGAAAAGCTGCGTGCCACCGACCAGACAGTCGGCGCTGACACGCCGGTCGAGGCGGCAGCCAGTCTGGCGGCGCGCAGCAAGACCTGGGGCGAGGTGGTCAAAAAGATCAAGCTGAGCCTGGATTGACGCCGGGCGCAGCGGCCGCCCCGTCGGCGTCCGCCCGTCGATCTGGCGTTTGCCAGGCCCCCGCGCTGCGCGCTCAGGCCTGAACCGAGGCCGGTCGTTGCCGGTAGAAGGTCAAGGGCTGGCTGGCCAGTTGTTGCAGCACGTTCTGGCGCATGCTGCCGACCACATGCATCTCGCAGGGCTTGCAGTCAAAGCGCAGGGTCAGGGTCTCGTCGCCATGCTGCAAGGTCAGCGGCTCGGCGCGGATCGTGCCCTGGACGCCGGTGACGCCCTTGGCCTGCCTGGGGCACAGGCTGAGCGAGAAGCGCACGCAGTGCTTGGTCACCATCAGGCTGGCCTGGCCCAGCTCTTGGTGGCTCTCGAAGGCGGCGGCGATCAGCTTGACGCCGTGGCGGGCATAGAAGTCGCGGGCGCGGTGGTTGTAGACATTGGCCAGGTAGCTCAGCGTGTCGTCAGGAAAAGCCACCGGCGGCTCGACCGGCACCCCGGGAACCAGCCGCTGGCGCGCCCGGGCGCGTGCGGCCACCAGCCCGGCCACGGCGTTGCGGCGCAGGGCGTTGACGCTGGCGCTGGCCAGGAACCAGGTCTGGGCGGTGGCAATGTCGATCTCGCCGGCCTCGAAATCGGTGTTGCCGAGCCTGGCCAGGCTCTCACGCAGCGCCAGCGCGGCGCGTTCGGGCTGCTGCGCGACGTCGCCGGCATGGCCACATTCGGCCTGGGCAGTGTGGCCGTCCTCGTCGACCAGGGTCAGCAGCAGGGCGCCGTTCTGCCCGTTCAGGCGCAGGTCATCAAGGCGCAGGTCGACCCGGATCTTGCGCGTGGCCGACGGTCGGTCCATCGCCCGGTCCCAGGCCATGTCGCGGTTGCGGTGCAGGGCGGCGTGCGGGCGCAAGTCCTTGAGCGCGGCCACGGGCTCGTTCGGCCAGACCCGCCAATGGCCGGCTGCGGCGTCCAGCAGCTTGGCGACATTGACCTGCACGCCCTGGAGTTCGCCCTGCTGGTCCCACCAGGTCAGGCCGTCGCCGTTGGCCAGCGCGTCGCGGGTCTCGGCCAGGGCGATGTCGAAGTGATCGGGGCCGCGCCTGAGCACCTCGCCCAGCACCTTGCCGGCATGTTTGGGGGTGTCGAAGGCGCCGATGTCGTCGAGCCGGCCGTTGACGAAATAGTCGGTCGCGCCACGGTTGAAATTGCGCTCCGGGTCGGGCTTGAAGTTGAAGCTGCTGCGCCCCGACGAACTGCGCTTGAAACCTTCTGAGCGCCCCCAGACCTGCCGCTTCGCGTCAGGCCCCCCGAGGTGGGCAAGGACAATCGGGAGCGGCCCTTCGTTTCCTTGAGAATCTTCAAGGATCTGGTCGAACAACTGCCGGTAGTGCGCGGTCACGTTCTTGACGTAGCCCAGATCCTTGTAGCGGCCCTCGATCTTGAAGCTGCGGATACCCGCGCCCATCAGCGCGCGCAGGTTCGCGCTCTGGTTGTTGTCCTTGAGCGAGAGCACATGCTTGTCGTGGGCAACGATGCGTCCGCCGGAATCGGTCACGGTGTAGGGCAGCCGGCACTCCTGCGAGCAATTGCCGCGGTTGGCGCTGCGCCCGGTATGGGCATGGCTGATGAAGCATTGGCCCGAGTAGGCGACACAAAGCGCGCCGTGGATGAAGAACTCCAGCGTCGCGGTCTGCACTTGGGCGCTGATCGCCTGGATCTGCACCAGCGTCAGCTCGCGCGCCAGCACCATCTGAGAGAAACCCACGTCCTGCAGAAAGCGCGCCTTCTCGGGCGTGCGGATGTCGGTCTGGGTGCTGGCGTGGAGCTGGATCGGCGGCAGATCCAGCCCCAGCAGACCCATGTCCTGGACGATCAGGGCGTCGGCCCCGGCCTCGTAGAGCTGCCAGGCCAGGCGCCGCGCCGGCTCGAGTTCATCGTCGCGCAGGATGGTGTTGAGGGTGACGAAGATGCGGGCGTTGAAGCGATGCGCGCAGGCCGCCAGCCTTGCGATGTCGGCCACCCCGTTGCCGGCATTGACGCGCGCGCCGAAGTCCGGGCCGCCGATGTAGACCGCGTCGGCGCCATGTTCAATCGCGGCGATGCCGATGTCGGCGTCGCGCGCCGGCGCCAGCAGTTCAAGGGTTTGGGCGCGGGAACGCATGGCGGCTTCGAGGTTTGCGGGGAGTGCGGGGAGCGGGGCAATTTTAGGCGGCGTGCCCGGTCAGCGGCGCCCGCGTCCTGCCCAGATGCCCGCTGCCGACTCAGCGCTGGCCCAGCCGCGCCGAGGCTGCGTCGATGCTGGCCTTGAGTTCGGCATAGCTGTGGTGCACCTTGAACTGCGGGAACTGGGCGACGATGGACTCGGGCGGGTGGATGAAGAAGCCGGCGTCGGCGGCGCTGAGCATGCCGGTGTCGTTGTACGAATCACCGGCCGCGATCACGCGGAAGTTGAGCGACTTCAGGGCGTTGACGGCATGCCGCTTCTGGTCTGGCTGGCGCAATTGGTAGTCGCTGACGAAGCCCGCCGCGTCGACCACCAGCCTGTGGCAGAACAGCGTCGGCATGCCCAACTGGACCATCATCGGCGCGGCAAATTCATAGAACGTGTCCGACAGGATGATGACCTGGTAGCGCCCGCGCAGGTCGTCCAGAAATTCCCGGGCGCCGGCCATGGGCGCCATGTCGGCGATCACGGCCTGGATGTCGGCCAGCTTCAGGCCATGCTCGGCCAGCAGCGCCAGCCGGTAGCGCATCAGCTTGTCGTAGTCGGGCTCGTCGCGGGTGGTGCGGCCAAAGCCGGCGATGCCGGTGCGCTGCGCGAACTCGATCCAGATTTCGGGGATCAGCACGCCTTCCAGGTCAAGGCAGACGATGTGCATGGCAGTGGGTGTCCTGAAGGCCGGCAATTTTTCGGCGCGGGATAGTAACTGAGGCCAGTGGCCGGGCCTGGCAGCGGCCGGCGCAGCCTGCAGGCTATGCTCGACGCATGGCCTCCCATCCAGCCTCGGCGCTGCGCTCGCCCCAGGATCAGGCGCGGCTGGACGCGGCCCTGGTCGACCTGTTCGAGAACCAGATCTCGTTCAACAAGCTGCTGGGCCTGCAGGTGCTGCAACTGCGGCCGCAAATGCAGGTCCGGATTGCGATGCGGCCGGAACTGGTTGGCCAGTTCCACCACCAGCGGCTGCATGGCGGTGTCACCTCGGCCACGCTGGATGCCTTGGGCGGCACCGCCTTGCTGGTGGCGATCATTGATCGCCACCCGACCGAGCCGGTCGAGGTGGCAATGGCCCGTTTCGTCAAGCTCGGCACCATCGACCTGCGGGTCGACTACCTGCGCCCGGGGCTGGGCAAGCACTTCGTCGCTTCGTCCGAAATCACCCGGCTGGGGGGCAGGGTCGGCGCCACCCACTGCCGGCTGCACAACGACGAAGGCGTGTTGATCGCCACCGCGTCGGCGGCCTACATCGTCAGTTGAGGGCTGGATTCGCGGCGCGGCAGGCTGGTCGTTTCGGCTACGTCGGCCTCTGCGGCCATATCGGCGACCACCTGCCCGCAACTGGCCAGCGCCCAGCCTTCGGTGGCGGCATCGGCGCTGAGCCAGCGGCTGCCCTCGGCGGCCAGGCCACGGCGCGCCGCGCGCTGCAGCAGTTGCTCGCATTGCCCTTCGCTCAGGCGCAGCGCCAGGCGCTGCCAGCGGCGCAGCACCAGCGGGTCGGCCCAACTGTCCTCCATCGCCTGGCGGGCCGACAGCGGGTCTGCCGAGACACCTGCGGCGATGCGCCGCGCCAGCAGGGTGTGCATGAACAATTGGAAGGCGTCGCGGCTGAGGGCGCAGGGCATCAACGCCGCCAGGCCCAGCATGCGGCGCGCGTAGCCCGGCTGGGTGAAGATCCGGGTCAGCATCACCTGCAAGGCCTGCACCGGGTTGAGCACCCGCAACCGGTTGGGCGGCATGACCGACAGCGGCAGCGCCGCCGCGAGGTGGTGCGGCAGCCGGGTGACGAAGCTCTTCAGCACGCCCAGGCGCTGCCACTCGGGCGCCGACAGCGCGGGCTCAGGCGAGGCCAACGCGGCCTCGGCCAGCGCGCTGCGCCAGTCGTGGCCAGCAGCCGCTGCGCCGGCCCGGGTGGCGAGTCGGGCCAGGTTGCCGGCGGCGTAGGCGGCCTGCGGCTGAACCCGCACTGGCAGATCTGGGCCTGCCGCGTCCAGGCCCTGGCGCGTGACCGGGCAGTGCGAGGCGTCGAGCTGGGCGATGAAATGCGGCGTCAGTTGCACGCCCTCAAAGGCCTGGCCGTGCTGCCAGGCGTGCAGGCGCAACGCCAGCCAGGCGCGGACCGGCGCGGTGGCGCGCAGGCTGCGGTGCGCAAACAAAGCCCGGCCGGCACCCCAGCCCTGGCGCACCGGATTGGCGTCGTGCAGGTGCTGCAGCGGCGGCGTCAAGCCGTGGCGGGCATGGTCGCGGCCGATCTCGAAGCCGATCTGATCGAGCGTGGCGGCATCGGCAGCATCGGCAGCATCGCTGGCGTTGCCGTACAGGCGCGGCGCCAGCCCGTTGCGCTGGGTTGCAGACGGGGCGCGCTCAGCCGATACGTCGAACGGGAAACTGGTTTGGGCCATGGTCGGGACTCCTGGGGTTGGCAAGGGCTGCCGAAGGGCTCTCGGCTGCCACCAGTCTCTGCGCCCACTGGCTCAAAGATTGATCCAGGCCGTTCACGGCAGGCAAAATATCTTTTTTCAGGGCTCAGGCGCCAAGGCTCAAGGTTTGAGCCACAGGCCTGGCAGACTGGACCAGGCCGGCGTTGCCACGCCCAACCGCATCAAGCCGACCAGCCATGACCAAGACCGCTGCGCTGTACCAGATCGAGTCGCTGATCCGCCAACGCGGCGAGATCAGTTTTGCCGCCCTGCGTGCCGAGCTCGAGGTCTCGCCCGCCACGCTCAAGCGCTACCTGGCCTATCTGCGCGACCAACTCGGCGCGCCCATCGTCTACGACCGTGGCGCCAACAGCTACCGCTTGGCCGGCGACGCACTGCCGCGCGGCAGCGCCCGCCATGAGTTGCCCGGGCTGTGGTTCACCGAGCGCGAGCTGTATTCGCTGCTCAGCGCCTACCAGGTGCTCAGCGGCATAGATGGCAACGGCATGCTCAGCCGCCATCTGCAACCGCTGTTGGAGCGCATCCACCATCTGCTCGGCCCCGGCGGCGAGCACGAGGCGCGCGGGTTGATGAAGCGCGTCAAGTTGATCAGCAGCGCCGGCCGGCCCACGCCCAGCGCGTTTTTTGAGCGCGTCGGTGAGGCGCTGATGCGCCGCCGTCGCCTGCACCTGCGCTACCACACCCGCGGCCGCAACGAGGTCAGCGAGCGCGAGGTGTCACCCCAGCGGCTGGTGCATTACCGCGCCACCTGGTACCTGGATGCCTGGTGCCACAGCCGCGAGCGCCTGCTGCGCTTTGCCCTGGACGCGGTCCGACAGGCGCGGGTGCTCGAGACCCGCGCCAAGGAGGTGGCGATGAAGCAGGTGCAGGCCGAGATGGATGCCGGCTACGGCATCTACGCCGGTGGCCAGCCGCAATGGGCGACGCTGGCCTTCACGCCCCAGGCGGCGACCTGGATCAGCCGCGAGCAGTGGCATCCCCAGCAGCAGGGCCGCTGGCTCGACGATGGCGGCTACGAGTTGAAGCTGCCCTACGCTGACGAGACCGAACTGGTGATGGACCTGCTGCGCCAGGGCGAACAGGTCAAGGTGATGGCCCCGGCAGCACTGGCCGAGCGGGTGCGGCAGCGGCTGCTGCTGGCGGCGCAGCAGTACGCCCTGCCAGCCGAGCCAGCCGGGCCGGTCGGGCCAGCCGGTTCAGCCGGTCCAGCGTGAGGCCATCGCGTCCTGTACACGCCGGGCCTTGACGCTGACGACCGGGTGAGCGCAGCGGCCCTCAGGCCATGTCTGCGCCGGCCTTGGCCAGCAACTCGGCCAGCAGGCTGCGGTGGCAGTGCGCCGGGTCAGCGCAGTAGCAGCCGACCGAGATCGCCGTCTGGCGCGACAGGGCGGCCAGCAGGACCAGCAACTGCTGCGGTCCTGGCTCGGCCATTTCGGCGCGGTAGCGGCGGCAAAACTGCGGCCACTGCGCCGGGTCGTCCGCCGCCTGGCCCAGCTTGATAGTCTCGGCTGAGGGCGCAAGCAGCGGCAGCCACAGGTCGTACCAGTCGTCGGCGGCGAACCGCGTCTTGGGCACGCCGCGCGGCGGCCGGCGCACCGTGCCCAGCCGCAGGCCCTCGCCGGGCTGGCGTGGGCTGCCCAGGCGAACGACGCGCAGCGCCATGCTCAGCGCTCGGCGGCGGCCTTGAGCTTGGCCAGGCCGGATTCAAAGTCCCGCCCGACCATCGCGTCCATGCTCATGAACACCTGCATCAGCTTGCCGATGAAGTTGTTGTCACCCGACATCGCCCAGTTGACCCGGGTCTGCGCGCCCTCGGGGCTGAGGTCGAACACCACCTGGTTCTTGGCCTCGAAGGGTTTGACGAAGTCCAGCGCGATCACAACGCGGGTCGCAGGCGCGGCGGCGGTGATCGCCATGCTGCCCTGGCCCACATCCTTGTTGCCGACCCACGCATAGGTCGCGCCCAGTCCGGCGCTGGTTGCACCGAAGGTCCGCTGCATGGCCGGATCCTTTTGCTCCCAGGGTGACCATTGGCCCCATTGCCTGAAGTCGCTGAGCAGGGCAAAGACCTTGTCGGCCGGCGCCTGGATGGTGGTACTGCGCTCAATGATGAAAGTGGCGGGCTTCATCGTCGCCAGGGCCAGCACCACGCCGACCACGACCAGCAAGACCAGCAAGACCAGCCCGACGATCTTCAACATCTTCCAGCTCCTTCTGGGTTTGTTTTGCCATCGCCCGCAGCGGGTGCCGTCTGGACGGGGCGGCGCCCGCGCCAAGGTCCGGCGCGGCGGATTTTGCGCCCGCCCCGCCTAGCAAAGGGCCGAGGCACCCCGTCGCTAGAATCGTCGGTTTGGCGCGGCAGCCTCGCCGCCGGCAGCATTCACCCACCAGAGGAGCGCCTCAGCATGAAGGTATTGGTACCCGTGAAACGGGTCGTGGATTACAACGTCAAGGTGCGGGTCAAGTCTGACGGCACCGGGGTGGACATCGCCAACGTCAAGATGAGCATGAACCCGTTTGACGAGATCGCGATCGAGGAGGCGGTGCGGCTGCGCGAAAAGGGCGTCGCCAGCGAGGTGATCGCGGTCTCCTGCGGCGTCAGCCAATGCCAGGAAACGCTGCGCACCGCGCTGGCCATTGGCGCCGACCGGGCGATCCTGGTCGAGTCCAGCGAAGAGCTGCAGCCGCTGGCGGTGGCCAAGCTGCTCAAGGCACTGATGGACAAGGAACAGCCGGGGCTGGTGATCGTCGGCAAGCAGGCGATCGACGACGACTGCAACCAGACCGGCCAGATGCTGGCGGCGCTGGCCGGCCTGCCGCAGGCCACCTTTGCCAGCAAGGTCGAGGCGGCCGATGGCGGCATCCAGGTCACGCGCGAGGTCGATGGCGGCATGGAGACCCTGGCGCTGACGCTGCCGGCGGTGGTGACCACCGATCTGCGACTCAACGAGCCGCGCTATGTCACGCTGCCGAACATCATGAAGGCCAAGAAGAAGCAGATGGACATCTACAAGCCCGCCGACCTGGGCGTGGACGTGACGCCGCGGATCAAGACCCTCAAGGTCAGCGAGCCGCCCAAGCGTGGTGCCGGTGTCATGGTGCCCGATGTCGCCACCCTGGTGGCCAAACTCAAGAACGAAGCCAAGGTGATCTGAGATGGCCGTACTCGTCATTGCTGAACACGACAACGCGACCGTCAAGGGCGCGACACTGAACACCGTGGCCGCCGGCCTGGAACTGGGCAAATTCGGCGCCGGTGAAGTCCATGTGCTGGTGGCCGGCCACAACGCCGCCGCCGCCGCCGCCGCCGCCGCACAGATCGCCGCCGTGGCCAAGGTGTTGCATGCCGATGCCCCGGGTCTGGCGCATGGCCTGGCCGAAATGGTCGCGGCGCAGGTGCAGGCGCTGGCCTCGGGCTACAGCCACATCCTGTTCCCGGCCACCGCCGCGGGCAAGAACGTCGCGCCGCGCCTGGCCGCCTTGCTCGACGTCGGCCAGATCAGCGACGCCACCAAGGTGATCAGCGCCGACACCTTCGAGCGCCCGATCTATGCCGGCAACGCGATCGCCACGGTGCAGAGCCTGGACGCCACCAAGGTCCTCACGGTCCGCACCACCGGCTTCGATCCGGCGGCGGCCAGTGGCGGCAATGCGGCGGTCGAGGCCGTGGCTGCGGTGGCCGACAGCGGCGCAAGCCGTTTCCTGGGCAGCGAGATCGCCAAGAACGACCGGCCGGAGCTGACCGCAGCCAAGATCATCGTCTCGGGCGGCCGGGCGATGGGCTCGTCGGACAAGTTCAACGAGGTCCTGACGCCGCTGGCCGACAAGCTCGGCGCGGCGCTGGGCGCCAGCCGGGCGGCGGTCGACGCCGGCTACGCGCCCAACGACTGGCAGGTCGGCCAGACCGGCAAGATCGTCGCGCCGCAGCTCTATGTGGCCTGCGGCATTTCGGGTGCGATCCAGCACCTGGCCGGGATGAAGGATTCCAAGGTCATCGTGGCGATCAACAAGGACGCCGAGGCGCCGATCTTCTCGGTCGCCGACTATGGCCTGGAGGCCGACCTGTTCGTGGCTGTGCCCGAGCTGGTCGCCAGCCTTTGAGGCCGACGGCGGCAGACTTGATAGCCCTGCCCAGGCGCCCATAGCGGCGCCTTTTTTGACACCGGAGACTGAGCACCATGCCCTACCGCGCGCCCGTCAAAGACATGCTGTTCGTGATGCGTGAGCTGGCCGGCATAGACGCCGTGGCCGCCCTGCCAGGCTTTGAGGACGCCGGCATCGACACCGCCCAGGCGGTGCTCGAGGAGTGCGCCAAGCTCAACCAGGATGTGGTCGCGCCGCTGAACCGCATCGGCGACACCCAGCCTTCGACCTGGCGCGACGGCGTGGTCAGCACCACACCCGGCTTTGCTGCGGCCTTCAAGCAGTTTGCCGGCGGCGGCTGGCAGGGCCTGCACCACCCGACCGAGTACGGCGGCCAGGGCCTGCCCAAGCTGATCCATGCGGCCTGCATCGAGATGGTCAACAGCGCCTGCCTGAGCTTTGCACTCTGCCCGTTGTTGACCGACGGCGCGATCGAGGCCCTGCTGACGGCCGGCAGCGACGCCCTCAAGACCGGCTTCATCCCGCGCATGATTGCCGGCGATTTCACCGGCACGATGAACCTGACCGAGCCGCAGGCCGGGTCGGATCTGTCGATGGTGCGCAGCCGTGCCGAGCCGCAGCCCGACGGCAACTACAAGCTGTTCGGCACCAAGATCTTCATCACCTATGGCGAGCACGACATGGCGGACAACATCGTCCACCTGGTGCTGGCCCGGGTCAGCGGTGCGCCCGAGGGCGTCAAGGGCATCTCGCTGTTTGTCTGCCCGAAGTTCATCGTCAACCCCGACGGCAGCCTGGGCGCGCGCAACGATGTGCACTGCGTCAGCATCGAGCACAAGCTGGGGATCAAGGCCAGCCCGACGGCGGTGCTGCAGTTCGGCGACCAAGGCGGCGCTGTGGGTTACATCGTCGGTGAAGAGAACCGTGGCCTGGAATACATGTTCGTGATGATGAACGCGGCCCGCTTTGCGGTCGGCCAGCAGGGCATCGCGGTCGCCGAGCGGGCCTACCAGAAGGCCGTGGCCTTTGCCCGCGAGCGCATCCAGAGCCGGCCGGTCGATGGCTCGCTGCCGGGTGCCGGCGCGATCATCCACCACCCCGATGTCAAGCGCATGCTGATGACCATGCGCGCCTGCGTCGAGGGCTGCCGGGCGATGGCGCTGGTCGCGGCTGCGGCGCAGGATGCCGCCCACGCCCACCCCGACGCGGCCACAAGGGCGCAGAACCAGGCCTTCTACGAGTTCATGGTGCCGCTGATCAAGGGCTATTCGACCGAAATGAGCCTGGAGGTGACGTCGCTGGGCGTGCAGGTGCATGGCGGCATGGGCTTCATCGAGGAAACCGGTGCCGCTCAACATTACCGCGACGCCAAGATCCTGACGATCTACGAGGGCACGACCGCGATCCAGGCCAACGACCTGGTCGGCCGCAAGACCGCCCGCGGCGGTGGTGCGACGGCCCTGGCGATTGCTGCGCAGATGGCCGCCACGGCGGGGCAATTGGCGGCGCGGCCGAGCGCCACCGGCCAGGCGGTCGGTCGGCGGCTGGCGGCGGCGCAACAAGCGCTGGTCGAGGTGGTGAACTTCGTCGTCGGCCAGGGCAAGACCAACCCCAACGCCGTCTTTGCCGGCAGCGTGCCCTACCTGATGCTGGCCGGCAACGCCGTCGCCGGCTGGCAGATGGCGCGTGCCCTGATCGCCGCCGAGGACGCCTTGGCGCGCGGCGAGGACGCCGACTTCATGCACGCCAAGATCACCACCGCACGCTTCTATGCCGACCACATCCTGAGCAAGGCGCCCGGCATCCGCGACAGCATCGTCGATGGCGCTGCCGGCGTGACCGAGATGGCGCTGGCCGCCTTCTGAGCCCATTTCGAGACAGGAACCTCACCGTGCCCTTGCCCCCCGTACTGGCCAACCTGCCGCTGCCCATCATCGGCTCGCCGCTGTTCATCATCAGCAACCCCAAGCTCGTGATCGAGCAATGCAAGGCTGGCGTGGTCGGCTCGATGCCGAGCTTGAATGCCCGCCCGGCCTCGCAGGTCGATGAATGGCTGGACGAGATCAGCCAGACGCTGGCGGCCTGGGACCGCGACAACCCGCAGCAGAAGTCTGCACCCTGGGCGATCAACCAGATCGTGCACAAGAGCAACGACCGGCTGGACCACGACATGGCGGCCTGCGCCAAGTACAAGGTGCCGATCGTCATCACCAGCCTGGGTGCGCGCACCGATGTCAACGACGCGGTGCACGGCTGGGGCGGGGTGGTGCTGCACGACATCATCAACAACAAGCACGCCCACAAGGCAGTGGAAAAGGGCGCCGACGGGGTGATCGCGGTGGCCGCCGGTGCCGGTGGCCACGCCGGCACCAAGAGCCCGTTCGCCCTGGTGCAGGAGATTCGCCAGTGGTTCGACGGCCCGCTGGCGCTCTCAGGCGCGATCGCCAATGGCAACGCCGTGCTGGCGGCGCTGGCGATGGGGGCGGATTTCGCCTACATCGGCTCGGCCTTCATCGCCACCGTCGAGGCGCGCGCCATCGACGCCCACAAGCAGGCCATCGTCGACGCCAACTCCGACGACATCGTCTACAGCAACCTCTTCACTGGCGTGCACGGCAACTACCTCAAGCCGTCGATCCGCAATGCCGGACTGGACCCCGACAACCTGCCGCAGAGCGACCCCAGCGCGATGAACTTCGGCGGCGGTGGCGAAAGCGCCAAGAAGAAGGCCTGGAAGGACATCTGGGGCTGCGGCCAGGGCATTGCCGCGGTCGACGGCGTGATGACGACCCGCGACTACGTCGCCAGGCTGCGCGACCAGTACTTTGCCGCGCGCGCCCGGCTGGGCCTGGCGGTGCCCGTCACCGGCTGAGTCGAAGCCGGACTGGCCTGGGCCCTGGCCCGCGGCGGACGCCCTCAGCCGCCGCTGGCGACGAAGTGCGGGTTGTCGAAGCCCGGCTTGCCATAGCCCAGCGGCGCCCCGTCCAGCCGATCGACGCGGCCCCCAGCGGCGGCCAGCACCGCATGCGCGGCAGCGATGTCCCATTCCATCGTGCGGCCCAGCCGCGGGTAGAGGTCGGCCTGGCCCTCGGCGACCAGGCAGAGCTTGAGCGAGGAACCGATCTTGACGGTCTGCGCCAGTTGCCGGCCCGCCAAGAAAGCGCTCAGCGCCTGGGCATCGCCATGGGAGCGGCTGGCCACCACCGTCAGCCCTGCCGGCGGAACGGCGCGGCAGCGCACGGGCCTGCGCCCGGCCTGGTCCTCGACCCAGGCGCCGTGGCCGACAGCGCCGGCCCAGAGCCGGCCCAGCGCCGGCGCCAGGACCACGCCCAGCACCGGCTGGCCGCGCACGATCAAGCCGATGTTGACCGTGAACTCGCCATTGCGGGCGAGGAATTCACGGGTGCCGTCGAGCGGGTCCACCAGCCAGAAGCGCTGCCCCAGCGCCGCCGGGTCGGGCGCGCCGCTGCGGCTGACCGATTCCTCGGCGACCACCGGGATGTCCGGCCAGTGCTGCGCCAGTCGCTCCAGGATCAGCGTCTCGGCGGCCTGGTCGGCCAGCGTCACGGGCGAGGCGTCGGCCTTGTGTTCGACCGCGAAGTCGCTGGCATAGATGGCCATGATCAACTCGCCCGCCGCCCGCGCGATCGCGGCCAGTGGCGTGAGCATGTCGGGGTCGGCGTCGGTCATGGCGGCGGATGGTTTGGCGCGAGCGTTGCGGGTGCCGGCCACCAGGGTGGCGGCAGGCCAGGCGAGGTCGCTCGCATTGTGGCCAAGGCCGGGCTGAAGTTCCGCCCGATTGCTGCGCCGCCACACGCCTAAAGGCGGCGGCTTCGGTGGAAGGGGCCCGATG
>JANXYH010000174.1 GCA_025350145.1 Burkholderiales bacterium
CTCGTACAGGCGCCGGTAAGTCTGGTGGTCGGCCGGGCTGTATGCCTCGTAGTTCTGGGGGCAGGTGTAGTCAGGGCCGGCACGTGTGTAGTCGCCGCGTGGCGGACGCTCGCTGCTGCCATACACGACAGGTTCGACCGCCACCTTCAGGCTGCCTTGTTCGGGGCCAGGACGCCGCGGCGCATCTGGTCGAGCTCGATGCTCTCGAACAAGGCCTTGAAATTGCCCTCGCCGAAGCCGTCGTTGCCCTTGCGCTGGATGAACTCGAAGAAGATCGGCCCGAGCTGGTTCTCGGTGAAGATCTGCAGCAGCAGCTTGCCCGGCGTGCCATCGACCAGGATCTGCCGGGCCTGCAGCCGGGCCAGGTCCTCGCCGTGGCCGGGGATGCGGGCATCCACCAGTTCATAGTAGGTGGCCGGGGTGTCGAGCAGGCGCAGACCGGCGGCGCGCATCGCGTCGACGGTGGCATAGAGGTTGGCACTGGCCAGGGCGATGTGCTGGATGCCCTCGCCGCGGTAGCGGTCCAGGTATTCCTGGATCTGGCCCTTGGCCTCGTTGCCCTCCTCGTTGATCGGGATGCGGATCTTGCCGCAGGGGCTGACCATGGCCCGGCTCTTGACGCCGCTCAACTGGCCCTCGATGTCGTAGTAGCGGGCCTCGCGGAAGTTGAACAAGCGCTCGTAGAACTCGGCCCATTCGTCCATCCGCCCCTTGTGCACGTTGTGCGTCAAGTGGTCGATGTGCACCAGGCCATGGCCGGGTGGGTCCAGCGTGGCGCCGGGCAGGGGCTCGAAATCGACATCGAAGAAGCCGATGTTGCCGATCTGCCCCTCGGCCGCGCCGCCCTTGCCACGCCAGCGGTCGACAAAGTAAATGATCGAATCGCCGATGCCCTTGATCGCCGGAATGTTCAGCTCGCCCGGGCCGGCGCTGCCGGCATAACCCCAGGCGCCGAGCGAGATCGCCCGCTCATAGGCGCGCTTGGCGTCCTGCACCCGCAGCGCGATCGCGCAGATGCTGGGGCCATGCAGGCGGGCAAAGCGCTGGGCAAACGAATCCGGCTCGGCGTTGAGGATGAAGTTGACGCCGCCCTGGCGGTACAGCGTCACCGCCTTGTGGCGGTGGTGGGCAATCGCCTGGAAGCCCATCTGCAGGAACAGCGCGCCCATCGCCGTCGGATCGGGCGCGGCGTACTCGATGAACTCGAAGCCGTCGGTGCCCATCGGGTTGACCGGGTCAATCAAGTTGGCTGGCGTGGGCGTGGCGCTGCTGGGCATGGTGATCTTGAGGCTGGCGGGGGTTGTGTCGATTCTGGACCCGCGCCGTGGCGGCATAAACTGCCGGCCCATGGACCGTTCACCGCTCGCGCTGCTGCGCAGGCTTGAGGCTGGCGCTGCGCCCGGGGTTCAACGCCGGGCGGCCTGCGCCGCCATGCTGGCCGCAGGCGCGTGGCCGGGCCTGGGCCGCGCCACCGGCTTGCCGGACGTGGTGGCGATGACCAAGCCGGCGGTGGTGGCGGTGGGCACCTACAACCCGACCGGCAGCCCGCGCTTCGCGTTTCGCGGCACCGGCTTTGCCGTCGGCGACGGCAACCGTGTCGTCACCAACCGCCATGTCCTGCCCGGGGCCGACGATGTGGGCAGCAACAGCCGCCTGGTCGTCGCCCTGCCCAAGGGCGCCGAGCAACTGCCCGAGATCCGCAATTGCAGTGTCATCGGCACCGACCCCGACCACGACCTGGCGCTGTTGCAGGTCGAAGGCGCGGCGCTGCCGGCGCTGACCTTGCCCGACGGTGCGTTGCCGCGCGAGGGGCTGGCGGTGGCCATGGTCGGCTTTCCGCTGGGTGCCGGGCTGGGGCTGTCGCCGGTGACCCACCGAGGCATCATCGCCGCCGTCACCTCGATCGCGATGCCCTCGCCGACCGCCCGCCAGCTCGACCCGCGCACCCTGGCGCGGCTGCGCCAGGGGCCGTTCCAGATCCTGCAGCTCGACGCCACCGCCTACCCGGGCAACAGCGGCAGCCCGCTGGTCGATGCCGAGAGCGGCGAATTGGTCGGGGTGATCAACATGGTGCTGATCAAGGGCACCCGCGAGTCCGCGATCAGCACCCCCACCGGCATCACCTATGCCGTGCCGGCGCACTACGTCAGGGAACTGATGCAGGCGCCGCGCTAGACCAGCACTTCAACCACCGCCGCGTGGCCGAGAAAGGCCTGCGGGCTGGCGCTGGCCCCGTAGGCGCCGGATTGGTAGACGACCACCAGGTCGCCGACCTCGGCGCGGGGCAGCCACATCCGGTCGGCCAGCAGGTCCAGCGGCGTACACAGCGGGCCGACCGCCGAGGCCCGTTCACTGGCCAGGGTGTCCATCCGGTTGCCGATGGCAACGGGATAGTTCTTGCGCACCACCTGGCCAAAGTTGCCCGAGGCCGAGAGGTGGTGGTTGAGCCCGCCGTCGGTCACCAGGTACACCTGCCCGCGCGAGAGCTTGCGGTCGACGATGCGGGTCACGTACAGGCCGGCCTCGCCGACCAGGTAGCGGCCCAGTTCGATCACCAGCTTGGCCTGCGGCAACTCGCGCCCGGCGCGTGCCTGCAGCGCTGCCAGGTTGTCGGCGATGGGCGCCAGCGCCAGGCGCTCCTCACCCGGGAAATAGGGGATGCCGAAGCCGCCGCCGAGGTTGAGGAAGCGCACTGGCGCCGGCGCCTGTTCGGCCAGGCGCAGCGCCAGTTCATAGGACTTGGCCTGGGCCTCGCAGATCGCCTCGGCGCGCAGGTTCTGCGAGCCGGCAAAGAGGTGAAAGCCCTCGAACTGCAGGCCGGCGGCGGCGATGCGGCTGAACATCTGCGGCACATCCTCGACATCGATGCCGAACTGCTTTGGGCCGCCGCCCATCTTCATGCCCGAGCCCTTCAATTCGAAGTCCGGGTTGACCCGGATCGCCACCCGCGCGGCCTGGCCGCTGGCCTGTGCCGCCGCGCCCAGGATGTCGACCTCGCGCATCGACTCCAGGTTGATCAACACGCCCGCGGCCAGCGCCTGGCGCAACTCGCTGTCGCGTTTGCCGGGGCCGGCGAAGCTGATGTCCTGCGGCGCGGCGCCGCTGTCGAGGGCGACCTTGAGCTCGCCTGCCGAGGCGACATCGATGCCGTCGACCAGCCCGGCCATCAACCCCACCAGGGCCGGCATCGGGTTGGCCTTCATCGCGTAGTGCAGCTCGATGCCGGCCGGCAGGGCCGCGCGCAACTCGCCGACGCGGGCGCGCAGCAGGCTGCGGTCGTAGGCGTAGAACGGGGTCTGGCCGACGCGATCGGCCAGGCGGCTCAAGGCCATGCCGTTGACCTGCAACTCGCCCGCTGTGGTCGGGAATTGCGGCATGGCGGCGTGCACCGGGGCTGCGCGCGAGGGGTTGGTCGGTTCGGTCGGCTTGGACATACGGGGCTGGGGGGCGGTCGCTTGGGGGGCGCAATGGAGGGCGGCTGTCAATGCCCGTGCCGGGCCAGCCAGTCGGTGGCCAACAGCTTGCGGTCGATCTTGCCGTTGGGGTTGCGCGGCAACGGGCCCTCGGCCGGCTCGACGCCGGCCGGCACCATGTAGGTCGGCATGCGCTGTTTGCATTCGGCCAGCACGGCGGCCACGTCCAGCGCCTGCGCCCCGGCCGGCGGCGTCGCGATCACCTGGATCGCCTGGCCCAGGGCGGGGTGGTCCACCCCGAAGGCCACGCATTCGCCGACGAATTGGCTGGCATAGAGCACTTCCTCGACCTCGGTCGGGCTGACCCGGTAGCCCGAGGTCTTCATCATCTCGTCGCGCCGGCCGATGAAGTACAGGAAACCCTCGCTGTCGCGGCGCACGTTGTCGCCCGAGAAGACCGCGTACTCGGGCAACTGCAGGCCAGCCTGCCGACCACCGATGCCGGCGGGCAGCAGTTTGTAGCGCTCGGCGGTCTTCTCGGCGTCGCCCCAGTAGCCCTGGCCGACCAGGGCGCCGCGGTGCACCAGTTCGCCGGGCTCGTCGTCGTCGCAGAGCGAGCCGTCCTCACGCAGCACCAGGATTTCGGCGTTGGGGATCGCCTTGCCGATCGAATCGGGCCGGCGGTCGACCTGTTCGGGCGGCAGGTAGGTCGAGCGGAAGGCCTCCGTCAGGCCATACATCAGGAACGGCCTGGCGGCCGGCACACGCTGGCGCAATTGGCCCAGGGTCTCGCGCGGCATCCGCCCGCCGGTGTTGGCGAAGTAGCGAAGGTGCTGGTTGATCGACTCGGGCCAGGCCAACTGGGTCAACTGGATGTACAGCGGCGGCACGGCGGTCAGGCCCGTCACGCGCTCCGCCGCCAGCGCCTTGACCACGTCGCGCGGCATCAGGTAGTTCAGCAGCACCACCCTGGCGCCGACATGGAAGGCGGTCGTCAATTGGCTGAAGCCGGCATCAAAGGACAGCGGCAGCGCCGCCAGGAGGGTGTCGCCGGCATGGTTTTCGAGGTAGCTGGCCACGCTCTTGGCACCGGCCACCATGTTGCGGTGGGACAGCACCACGCCCTTGGGCCGGCCGGTGCTGCCCGAGGTGTAGAGGATGGCGGCGATGTCGGTGTCTATGACCCGGTGCGGCTGCGCCGCGCTGCCTCCGCCAAGAACCTCATCCCAGGCGACGGTGGCCAGTGCGGCAGGCAGGCCAGGCGCCATCGCGGCGGCCGTGGTCGAGCCGGTCAACACCACGCAGCGCAGATCCGGGCATTGGGCCAGCACCGGCGCCAGCAGCAGCAGCCGCTCGGGCGACGTGATCAGGATGCGAACCTGGCAGTCGTTGAGGATGTAGCCGGACTGCTCGGGCTTGAGCAGCGGGTTCAGCGGTACCAGCACGCCGCCTGCTGCACAGATGGCGAAGCTGGCGCTGACGGTCTCGATCCGCTTCTCAAGGTAGATCGCAACCCGCTCGCCGCGCGCCAGGCGCAGTGCCACCAGGCCCTGGGCCAGGCGCTGCACCTCGTGCTGCAATTCGCCGTAGCTGCGCTGGGCAGCGCCATAGCCCAGCGCAGGCGCATCGGGGTCGCGTTCAGCGGCAAAGGAAACGAGCTCGTGGAGCAGGCTGGACTCGGGCATTGGGGCGGGGGGAGGCTGGCACGCCAGGCAGGACTGTGCAGCGTGGCTGGGCGGGGCGCGGCGCGGGTGACCACGGCTGCGAAAAGTATGTCACACGGTCAGCGGCAGACCGGTGCTCGCCCGGGCAACGGACTGGCGGCTTTTTCGGCATTTTTGGCACCGTCCGGGGTTTTTCATGGTCTCGGTCAGACGCCGCCGCAAAACCGCGATCCTAGAATTGAGATCCTGCCGACGGGTGGCAGGGCGGCGCGCACCGGCCGCTGGCCACCGAAGACATTTGCGCAGGTGCGCGAGGTGCTGCGGGCTACCCTTTCGAAAGCTGCGCCAGGAGCCGATGCGATGCCATTGATTCGATCCACTTTGCCGATGGCGCTGCTGCTGTGCTGTGGCTTGGCGGCCGCGCAGGGCAGCTCGCAGGCCGTAACCAACCCCTGCGGCGGCTCGTTCGAGACCAATGACGGTTTTGGCCCCTATGACTACCGCGTCAACAAGAACAAGTTGCCGATTGTCGAGAACGCGCACTTCACGCCCGGGGTGGAGCAGCTCTTCGAAAGGAAGACCTCGTTCTTTGGCGCCGACATCGGCTACACGCTGTATCGGTTTCCGAACCACCACCGCGCCCTGAGCGCGATGGCGCGCCTGGCCAAGCGCGAGCGCAACGACATGCCGCGCGGCGCCACTTACACCGTGGAGTGCTACTTTGAGCGTGCGCTGCGTTTTCGCAGCGACGATGCGGTGGCGCGCATGCTCTATGCCGATTTCCTGGTGCAACGCGGGCGCAGCGACGACGCGCTGAAGCAATTGCAGGTCATTCGGAAGGTCGCTGGCGACAATGCCATGACCCACTACAACCTCGGCATGATCTATGCCGAGGCCAAGCAAAACGATTTCGCTCTGGCCGAGGCGCACAAGGCGATGGCGCTGGGCTTGAAGTGGCCGGGGCTGCGGGAAAAGTTGGTGAAAGCCGGCGCCTGGGCCGAGCCGGCGGCGGAACTGCCGACCGTGGTGCCGCTGGCCATGCCCCAAGGCAGCCCGCCGGCCGAAACTGCGGCCTCGGCCGCCTCGGCACCATGACGCCTGGTCAGCCGCCCTGCTTGGCTGCCTGGCAACGGCCAACCGCGCCCTGCAGAGGCACCGCGCCGCGCGGTTTGAGGGGTCGTGACTTATGCCGGCTTTGTCTGTCTTTGTGGGGTGGTTGGCGGTGCTTACAATCGCTTTCGCATCCGACTTCGGGGTAGAGTGACAGTGCAGTCAGAGCTGAAATTCAGGCTTGCTGCGGGCGCCGAAGCGGTGCCCGACCCCATGATCGAACAGTGATTGACAAGTGGTCCACGCCTTATGGATGTGATGATTGAAGTTCAGGCCATGCTCGGCGAAGTGCTGAGCCTGGGCCCACGGGTGGCCAGCTTCGGGCGCGACACCCACCTCCTGGGTGCGATCCCGGAGCTTGATTCCATGGGTGTCGTCAGCCTGATCACATTCATGGAAGAGCACTTTGGGATCATGGTCAATGACGATGACATCGACGCCTCCACATTTGCCACCGTCGGCGCGTTGATCGACTTCGTCAACGTCAAGTTGGCGGCCTGAACCGCTGCGCGGCTCGGGCGCCGCCAGGGCGGCCAAGCTGTCGCGTCATGGCGGGGTTAGGTTAGCTAATCCGCAGGGCCGGTGTTCGCGGTTCAGGCGCGGCGTACACCTGGGGCGATAGATCGACTTGCGAAGCCCGTCCTGGCGTGCGGAAAGTGGCGAACTCACCGAGGCCATTGGCGGCCTCTGGGAGGGCCCGATGGCATACTTGATTTCGACGTTTGGCTGCCGTGTTGTTGCCTAGTCGCTCTGGTTAGACATTGCTTTCAGACGCCACCGATTCATGCCCAGTCCAGTTCCCAACTTTGCCTTCAACGCTGCTGGCAAACCCCAAATAGGTTGCGATGATCGCAGCCTATTTTCATTCGGCAACCTGATTCGCCAGACCGAGCAGTTGATCCTCGATCTGTTCGGTCGGGGCCTGCTCTCAGGTACGACGCACACCTGCCTGGGCCAGGAGCTGTGCCAGATGGCAGTGGTGCGCGCGCTCCAGGACGATGACGATGTGGTCCTGTCCAACCACCGCAACCACGGCCACTTCCTGACCTATTCGGGCGACTTCCTCGGGCTGGTGGCCGAGATCATGGGCCGTGAAGCCGGAGTCTGCGGCGGCTATGGCGGTTCGCAGCACATGGCGCTGCGGCACTTTCACAGCAACGGCGTGCAGGCCGGCATGACGGCGATTGCCACCGGCCTGGCGCTGCAACGCAAGCAGCGTGGCAGCGCCAGCGTGGTGGCGGTGATGGTCGGTGACGGCACGCTCGGCGAGGGCCTGCTGTACGAGAGCATGAACCTGGCCGCGATCTGGAAGTTGCCGGTGCTGTTTGTGGTCGAGAACAACGGCATTGCCCAGACCACGGTCACGGCAGCGACGGTCGGTGGCGGCAACATCGCCGCGCGCGGCGCAGCTTTTGGTCTCAAGACCTGGCAGATCGACGATGCCGACAGCGGCTTCTGCGCCCAGGTGCAGGGCATCGTCAACGCCATGCGCGAGGGCATCGGCCCGGGCATGCTGGTGGTCGAGACCGGCCGCCTGGGACCGCACAGCAAGGGCGACGACCTGCGCCCGGCGCAGGAGCTTGAGCGCATCCAGCAACGCGACCCGCTGGCGGCCATGGGCCGGCGCCTGGCCGAGTCTGATCGCCTGGCGATAGTGGCCGCCAACCAGGACTTCCTGCGCGGCGTCGAGGCGGCGGCGCTGGCGTCCCCGGTTTCGACCTTCGCGGTCGTGCCCAGCCATGCCCTGCGCCCGGCCACGGCGCCCGTGCCGGCGCTGGCGCAGCCGGCCCAGGCCGCCAATGTGCGGCTGGCGATCAACGCCGCGCTGCGCACTTTGCTGACGCATCGCCCCGAAGTGCTGGTGCTGGGCGAGGATCTGCACGAGCCCTATGGCGGCGCCTTCAAGGTCACTGCCGGGCTGTCGCAAGAGTTCGCCGGGCGGGTCATTTCGACGCCGATCAGCGAGGCCGGGATCACTGGCGCCGGCATCGGTCTGGCGCTGGCCGGACAGCGGCCGGTGGTCGAGATCATGTTCGCCGACTTCATGACGCTGTGCATGGACCAGCTCTACAACCACGCCGTCAAGTTCCCCGGCATGTTCCCGGACGCGGCCGTGCCGCTGCTGGTGCGCACCCCCTGCGGGGGCCGCAGAGGCTACGGGCCGACCCACAGCCAGAGCCCGGAGAACCTGCTGGTGTCGGTGCCCGGGCTGACCGTGGTGTATGGCAGCCAGCGGCACAACGTCGGTCAATTGCTGGTCGACGCCGTCACCGCCTGGCCCAACCCCACGGTGTTTCTCGAACACAAGTTGCTCTACGGCGAGGTCCAGGCGCCGGGTCCGTTCACGGCGCTGCCGGCGCAGGCCGAGGACCTGGCCAGCAGCCTGTTCCCGACGCTCAGCAGCGGCCCGGTCGATGCCGACATCGTGCTGCTCAGCTATGGCGGCATGCTGCCCGTGGTTGAGCGCGTCGCCCGCCAGTTGCGCGAAGCTGAAGAGCTGAGCGTGCGGATCGTCGCCCCGGCCTTGCTCTCGCCGCTGCCCCGCCAGGCCTTGCGCGGCGCGCTGCTGGGCGCAGCCAAGGTGGTGGTGATCGAGGAATCACACCACCAGTACGGCGTCGGCGCCGAGGTGCTGGCGCTGTTGGCCGAAAGCGGGTTTGGTGGCCAGGTGCTGCGCATCGGCATGCCGCCGGTACCTATCGCCGCCGCCCGTTCGCTAGAAGCCGCGCAGTTGCCCGACGAAAAATCGATCCTTGCCCGAATCCTCGGCATGTTCTGACTGCCGCCCCGCCCATGCCCACCCCAGTCCACGTTCCGCGCGTCAACAACAACGACGACGAGGTCAAGCTGGTCGAACTCCAGGTCGAGGTCGGCGCGGCGGTCAGTGCCGGACAGGTGCTGGCCTCGGTCGAGACGGACAAGGCGGTGGTCGATGTCGAAGCGCCGGTCGCCGGCTTCGTGATCGCGATTGGCGCGCAACGCGACGCGATGGCCCAGGTCGGGAGCGTGCTGCTGTGGCTGGGCAGCAGCGCCGACGAAGCGCCCCCGGCAGCCGCCAATCCGGCCACGGCTGCGGCCGCCGAGGGCGAAATGGCCCCGACTGCCAAGGCCCGCGCGCTGCTGCAACGCCACGGCCTGAGCGCTGAGCAGGTTCCGGCTGCGGCCGGCCGGCTGAGTGCCGACGATGTCGAACGCTTCGTTGCCGCGCGAGGCGCGGCCGGCGCAAACCCGGTGGCGGCTGCGGCCGACAAAGCGGCGGCAGTCGGCACCAGCGGGCCGGGCCCTGCGCTGGAGGGCAAATCGGTGGCGCTGCGGCCTGACGAACGCGGCATGCTCGCCACCGTCACCTGGCACCGTGACGTGGCCGTGGCCGGCTATATCGAGCTGCCCTACGACGCCCAGCCCTGGGAGGCCTATGCCAACCAACTGGGCCAGCAGCATGCGCTGCTGCTCAACCCGCTGCTGGCCTTGATGGCCTGGCGGCTGGTCGAGCTGGCTGCGCTCACGCCCAAGCTCAATGCCACCATCGTCGCCGAGCGCCGGTTCGAGTTCAGCGCCGTCAACCTCGGTTTCACGGTCCAGGCTGGCGATACCCTGTACCTGGCGGTGCTGCGCAATGCTGCGGCGCTGGGCGAGGTCGAGTTCGTCAAGCAGTTGATCGGCCTGCAGCGCCGCGCCGCCGCGCACCAGCTCGGCCCGCAGGAGACCCAGGGCGCGACGATTGGCTTCTCCAGCATGGCGCGCTGGGATGTCAGCCGCCACGTGCCGATCCTGGCGCCGCACAGCGCGGTGATGGTCGCCCACGCGGTCGATGGCAAGGGCCAGGCCGTGCTCGGTGCCAGTTATGACCACCGGGTGCTGCATGGCGCAGCGGTGGCCGCCATGCTGCGCAAGCTCAGCCGTCCACCCAAGGCCAACACAGTCCAGGCCTGACCGCCACTGCGCGCTCGCTTCGCCTGGTCGCCACTTTCACCCTGCCTTCGCCATGAACCTAGACCGCCTCGCCATCCAGACGGCCATCAAGGCCAAAGTCGTTGAACTTGCCGACCAGTTCGGCAGCGACGCCAGCGATCTTGCCGACGACGAGCTGATTCCGGCCAGCGGTTACATCGATTCCGCCGGCCTGCTGGAGCTGGTCGCCTGGTTCGAGGCCAGCTACCAGTTCCGCGTCCCCGACAGCGATTTCACAATCGACAACCTGGGCTCGATTGTCCTGATGACCGACTACCTGCTGCGCCTCAAGCAGGCTGGCTGAGACCGTGTCCCAGGCTGCGGTATCCGCTGGCGCAGAGATGGTCTGCCGCCCCTTCTTCATGGCCACGGCGGCGGGTCGTTTGTTCGCCATCCACCACCTGCCGCCGGCCGGGGTGGTGGTGCGTGGCCATGTGTTGTGCGCGCTGCCCTTCAACGAGGAGATGAACCGCAGCCGCAGCATGGTCACGCTGCTGGCGCAGTCGCTGGCGACGCTCGGCATCGGCACCCTGGTGGTGGATCTGCTGGGCACCGGCGACAGCCAGGGCGAGCATGTCGATGCCCGCTGGGACATCTGGCTCGCCAACCTGGCCGGCGCCCAAGCCTGGCTGCAGTCGCAGGACGGCGGCTGCGTCGCGCTGTGGGGCATACGCCTGGGTGCGATCCTGGCCGCCGAGTTGCATGCCCGCACCGCCGATCCGCGGCTGGCCCTGCTGTTGTGGCAGCCAGTGGTCGAGGGCAAGGTCCACCTCAACCAGTTCATGCGGGTGAAGATCGCGGCCCAGATGGACCGTGCCGAACTGCCCAAGCTGACCACCGCCGCGATGCGCCAGCAATGGCAGGCCGGGCAGAGCGTCGAGATCGTCGGCTACGAGATCCACCCCGAACTGGCCTCGGCCATCGAGGCCGCCAGCCTGACCGCACATCGCCTGGCCCAAGGCACACCGCTGCTCTGGCTGGAGCAGATGGTCAACGACGGCAGTGAGCTGAGCATTTCCAGCCGCAAGGCCTTGCAGACCTGGCCGGGCGAGGCCGTGCGCCTGACCTGCGCCTTGTTCAACGGGCCGCCGTTCTGGCAAGTCCATGAGCGGGCACTTGCGCCCGACGCGGTGGCGCGCAGCAGCGGCTGGCTGGATGCCCAAGCCCCACGGCCATGAACGAGACCGCCTTCAACGTCGACAGCCCCAAGGGACCCTTGGTGGCGATCCTGCATCGGCCGGAGGTCGCGGCCACGCCCAGTCGGGTCGGGGTGGTGATGATCGTCGGCGGCGGCCCGCAATACCGGGTCGGTGGCCATCGCCAACTGACCCTGTGGTCGCGCCAACTGAGCGCCGCCGGCATCCCGGTGCTGCGCTTTGACCACCGCGGCATGGGCGATTCGCCCGGCGAGTACGACGGTTTCACGGCGCTGGACGACGACATCCGTTGCGCCATCGACCGGCTCGTGGTTGAGTGTCCTCAGGTGCGCGAGGCGGTGCTGTGGGGCGAATGCAGTGCGGCCTCGGCGGCGCTGTACTACGCCTACCGTGACCCGCGCGTCAGCGGTGCGGTGTTGCTGAACCTGTGGGTCCGCACCAAGGCGCTGGCCGCCCAGGCGACCTTGCGCTACTACTACCTGCAGCGGCTGCTGCAGCCCAGCCTCTGGCGCAAGCTGCTCAGCGGCCAATTCAATCCGCTGGCCTCGATCAAATCGGCCTACCAACTGGTGCAGGAGGCGCGTGCGGGCGAACCCGAGCCGGCCGGCGACGTCCACCACACGGGCCTGTCCGCCGCGATCCCGCGCAGCCTGCCACTGACCGAGGGGTTGCTGCTGGGGCTGAGCCGGTTCAAGGGCCGGGTGATGCTGGTGCAAAGTGGGCGCGACATGATCGCGCGCGAGTTCGACGTGGTGGTCAATGCCTCGCCGGCCTGGCGCGCAGCCTTGGCACGCTGCGACACCCAGCGCCACGACATGGCCGATGGCGACCACACCTTCTCGTCCGCCGAGCAGCGCAACCAGGTCGTCTCCTGGGCCCTGGAATGGTTGGCCGCGATGCCATTGAGAGGCAAGGCATGAGCCCAGCCAAGCCCCGGCCCAGCATCGAGGCCATCGACGACAGCACGCTCGACGAATTTGCCGCGTTCCTGCACCAGCACCTCAATGGCGCCTTGAGCTCGGCGCAGTGGTCGGCCAACTTTCGCCGCAGCCGACGGCCAGAGTCGCCGAACTACGGCTTTGCGCTGCGCGAGCAGGGGCAACTGGTCGGCGCGATCGGGGCGCTGTATGCCGACCGTGTGATCAAGGGCCAGTTGCAGCGCTTTTGCAACATCACCAGTTGGTGCGTGCTGAACTCGCACCGCCAGCACAGCACCCGGCTGGCGATGGCGGTGCTGGCGCAGGGTGAGCGCACCTACACCGATTTTTCGCCGACCCAGTTGGTCGGCTCGACCCTGCGCTTCCTCAAGTTCACCGAGCTGGACGAGCGGCGCGCTGTGGTCGCCAACCTGCCGGGCTGGCTGCCTGGGGTGGAGGTGGCCGCAGGCCCGGTGGCCGTCCGCGCGGCACTGGGCGGCGAGGCCCTGCAGGCCTACGAGGACCATGCTGACCTGCCCTGGCTGCAGCATCTGGTGCTGCGCGACGCGGACGGCTGCTGCCATGTGATTTATCGCCGCACAAAGATCCTCCGCTTGCCGGCCGCCCAGATACTGCACCTCAGTGACCGTGAAGTTTTCGCGCGTTGCTACCGCAGCTTGGCGGCATACTGGTTTTGGCGCGGTTTGCCCTTTGCATTGGTAGAGTGTCGGCTGGTAACGCGCAAGCCTTGGCCCAGCATGGTGCAGAGCGGGTTCAACCGCAAATTGGTGCGTTCGCTGACCGTGGATCCGACCCAGGTGGACTACCTCTACAGCGAATCGCTGGCTTTCGATCTGGCCTAGCGCCGCCTCTCAACCCCTGACCTTGACTGACCGCAGGTGCTGGCTGAACTCCTGAAGCTGATCGACGACGCGCTGGTGCTTGAAGGGCGCGGCCTGGCCCTGTCCAGCGCCTCGCCCCTGGCCGGCGCGATCCCCGAACTCGATTCGATGGGCGTGATGGCCATCGTCAACGAGGCCGAAGAGCGCTGGGGCATCTCGATCAAGGACGAGGAGATCGACGGTGAGGTCTTTGCCACCGTCGGCAGCCTGCAAGACTTCCTGCGCGCCAAGATCGGCAGCGCGTGATCGTGCCTGCGGCTGTGGCCGCGCCCGGCAGCGTTTGAGTTGGCGCGCAGGGCAGCCACAGTCGGCCAATCCATCGACCAGTTGGCGCGGTCGGCCCGCTGCGCAGCTCCGCGGGCGCAGGGGCCGATGCCAAAATGGTTGACGATCGGTGATGCCAGCCCAGTCCGGTCGCCATGCCGCGAACCCGAGGAGGCCGATGCACACCGTGGAGCCAGCCGCCGCAAACAATTCGGACTACCGGACGAGCCACCTCGCCAAGGGCGCGAGCTATGACGCCAATCTGGCCGGCGACGCGTTTGACGCGCACATGGACGCCAAGGTGGCCACCTGCTGCTCAACAGCCACGGCAACCCGCTGGCGATTTACGCCTTGCTCGACCGCATGACCGGTGGCGGCCGGTGACCGGTTCGCCGTCGCGGCTGTTGATCGTCGGCACGGATCTGGCCCAAGCGGCGCTAGGCGACCCGGTGCAACAGGGCTTGCTGGACTATTTCTCGTCGCTGGCTTCGGCCCAGGCGCCGACGCTGCCGTCACGCCTGAGCAACCAGGATTTGGTGCCCACTTTGCGCAATTTTTTCGCCGGCCTGCTGATCGGGCCGCAGGCGCTGGGCTACCTCGACGCCGCACTCGACGCCCAGATCTGCGGCCTGCCTGACCAGCCCCAGCATGGCGATCTGGTCATCAACAACATGGGCCTGGGCGCCAGCGGTCTGGTGAACTTCGACTGGGAAGACTTTGGCCGCTTGAACCTGCTCGCCTTCAGGTACCTCAAGCGGGCCTACGGTGTCGAAGTCAGGGCGCGAATGGATGTCCTCCTGGCCAGTTGCTTTGCCAGGCGGCTGGCATGAGCACCGAGCCCACCAGCGCCAACGCGCAACTGGTGCGCGGTGCGATCTGGATGATCGCGATGCGCTGGATGATGCGCGGCATGGGCCTGTTCAGCACCATCGTGCTGGCGCGGCTGCTGACCCCGGACGACTTCGGGGTGGTGGCGATTGCACTGATCATGGTCGGCTTGCTGGAGACCATCGCCTACCTCGGCGTCGACCTGTCGCTGATCAAGGACCAACAGGCCGGGCGCGATGATTTCGATACCGCCTGGTCGGTGCAGTTGATCCAGGGGGTGATGATTTCCCTGCTGCTGCTGGTCTGCGCGCCCCTGATGGCAGCGTATTTCAAAGAGCCCAGGGCGGTCGCGGTGATTCTTTGGCTGGCGCTGCGGCCGACCATCGACGGCATGGTCAACATCGGCCTGGTGGCGTTTCGCAAGGACTTGAACTTCGCGCTCGAGTTTCGCTTCAACGTCGCCACCAAGCTGGTCGGCGTGGTCATCCAGATCGGCGCGGCACTGCTGTTTCGCAACTACTGGGCGCTGGTGGTCGGGATGATCGCCTCGTCGCTGACGACGGTAGTGATGAGCTACCTGCTGCACCCCTACCGGCCGCGCTTCACCCTGGCGCAGGCCGCCAAGATCTGGTCGTTCTCGCAGTGGCTGCTGGTCGCGCGGGTCGGCTCGTTCTTCAACCGCCGGGCCGATGAGTTCGTGGTCGGCAACCTGCTGGGCACAGGCGCCATGGGCGGCTACCACGTGGTCTACGAACTGGCGTCTACGCCGACCTCGGAAATCATCATGCCGATGCGCCGGGCTCTGTTTCCGGCGCTGTCCAGAGTGGCCGAAGACGCCGTGGCCTACCAGCGCATGGTGATCGACACGTTGCGCAGTTCGGCGGTCATTTGTTTTGGTTTGGGCGTGGGCCTGGCCTGCAGCGCCGATCTGGTGGTCCCGCTGGTGCTGGGCGAGCAGTGGTTGTCGACCGTGCCGCTGCTGCGCTGGTTGGCGCTGTTCGGGGTCAGCGCGGCGCTGTCGGCGGTGCTCGAAGTGCCCTTGTGGGTCGCCGGCCGGACCCAGCTCTCGGCCCTGAACAACTGGATCGAGCTGGCCTTGATCGTTCCCTTGCTCTATCTCGCGACCCGGCAATGGGGCGTGGAGGGTGCTGCCAGCGGTCGCTTTGCGGTCAGTCTGTGCATGGTGCCGGTGGCTTGGTGGCTGGTCCGCTCGGCCTGCGGATTGCCGATCGCGACGATGGTCCGGGCCTTGCTGCGCCCCTTGTTGTCGGCCCTGGTCATGGCCGCAGCGATGCTGGCCAGCGACACCCTGGTGCCGCCTTCCGTGGCGCTGCGGCTGTTGACCCGGGTCGGTGCGGGGACGCTGGCCTACTGCCTGACGCTGTTCTTGTTGTGGCGCCTGGCCGGATGCCCGGGCGGGATCGAGGCCAGCGCCATTGCCGCTGCCCGCGCCGCACTCAGGCGACTGCTGCGGCGCTGAACTGCGGCAGCGGCAAAAAGCCTTGGCTGCGCCTCAGCGCACCGTCTGAACCGGTCGACGCAGGTTGGCCACCAAGCGCATACAAAAACGCGCCCGGCTACGGTCCCACGGCGTGAAGCGCGGCAGTTGGTGGAGATCGCTGCCCGGGCCTGCGGCGCCGTGCGCGGTCGACACCGCCGCGTCGAAGCCTGCGCCACGCACGCAGGCCACCGATTCGGGCAGAAAATCCGTGCCGGGAACGCCGTTCGGGTAGGCAAACAGGCCGACCCGCTCGCCCAGCAACCGCTCCAGGACGCGCTTGCTCTGGTCGATCTCGGCGCTGACCTGTGCTGCGGCCAGCTTGGCCAAGATGGGGTGGCTGTGGGTGTGGGCGCCGACCCGCATGCCACCGCGGTGCAAGCCGCGCACCTGCTGGCTGGACATCATCAAGTCGCCGCGACGGGCGACCTTGGCACGCTCGGCCACAGCCGCCGACAGCGCCACCCGCTGCTCGGGATCGCTGTACTTGATGCGATCAATCATCAGACCGATCGCCCGCGCCCGTTGCGCAGGGTCCGCCAGGTCCAGCCGCTCTGGCCCAGTGCCGGGCAGCGCCAGGCCTTCGAGGTCGAGCACCGGCAAGCGGCAATGCCGAACCGCCTCGCCAACGGTGTCGTTCCACATCTGGCCGCCATCGAGGAAACCGGTGGCGACAAAGAAGGTAGCGCTGAGTCCGTGGCGCTGCAGGATGGGCATCGCCACGTCATGGTTGTCGGCATAGCCGTCGTCGAACGTGATCGCCGCCGCCCGCGCCGGCAGATTGCCCTGGCCCAGCCGCCGCACCGCCTCGTCCAGCGGCAGTACCTGGCAGCACTGGCGCAGCCAGCCCAGCATGGCGTCGAAACTGGCCGCATGAGTCTCGCCCGGAAACAGCGGATCGGGCTGCGGCAGGACGCGGTGGAAAACCAGGATCGACAGCCTGGCCCTGGGCCCGGCAGGCGAAAGCACTGAAAAGGCCAGCCGCGCTGGCAAGACGGAGAGGGGCGTCAAAGGTCAGGAGCCCAGCGGCCTGCCGGGCTGGAAGTTGCGTGCCGGCGGCGCCGCTCGGGTCGCTGCGCTGGCAGGGGTCGCTGAGCTTGGATTCGAGGCCGCCTCGGCCGCCAGCGCCGGGTCCTTGCGCCAGGCCTGCTCGTCGATCCAGCGGTTGCCCAACACCACCAGCACCATCAGGTTGTAGGGCAGGTCGAAATAGGCCAGGCTCAGGAATGCGCCGCCGACCGCGAAGCCGACGATGCTGACCTGGCACATCGCGCCCAGATCGGACAGCCAGCGGGTCTCCGGGAGCAACTTGGCGCGCTGCCACAAACGGCCCGCCGAGCGGTAGGTGAAGAACCAGAATGCCAAATACAGGGCGAACCCCATAAAGCCATGCTCGCCGATCATCTGAAAATAGATGCTGTGGGCCACATGAATATCGCTGGGGACCGGCGCATAGAGCGCGAAATTGCCCGGGTTGTAGATCTCGAAACCGCCGCCAAAGAAATGATCCTTGGCCAAATTCCAGGTCATCCACCAGGCGTTGATGCGGCCCATCGCAGAGCCGTCCTCGCGGTACTCGCCAATGGTTCGCATCCGGTCCATCCACTCGGCCGGCATGAAGCCCAAAGCAATCGCACTGATCAACACAATCCCAAACCCTGACATCAGCTTGTTCCGGCTCCGCAGCCACAGCACAGCGGCCATCGCGACCAAGGCCAGCAAGGCCCCGCGCGAATGGCTGCCGAGTGCTGCAACCGCGCTCAAAAGCATGCACAGCAATATCAAATGCTTCTGCCAGGGTTTGCTCGCGAGTGACCTCAAGTATTGCGCCAGGGGAATTGTGATGATCACCGCCAGGGCCAACTCGTTGTTGCCCTCGATGTAGGTGCCGCGCGGCCCCCAGACCAGAAAGCTGCCGCCGGTGCTGAGCGTGAAAATGCCACCCTTGACGCTGTAAAAGCCAATCGAGATAACCAATGCCCAAACCAGGCCGATGATGTGTTTGCGCTGGTGCAGCAAGGCCAGGGTGAACAGCAGCATGAGGTCGATCTTCATCACCTTGATCCACTGCTCCAGCGAATTTTCATAGTCCATCGCCATGGTCAGGGTCAGGCTGAACCAGAGCATCAGCACCAGCAGCAGCAGCGTCGGCGTCGCCAACGGGAATGCCTTGCGGTCCGACGAAATCACAGTGCCTATCATGGTCGCGATGGCCACGGTCGCGGCAACCGGCATTGAATTCAGTATGAAACTGTAGGTGTGCGGATTCAGGATACTGACGACGACCCACAGCAGGATACCGATCCAAGGCGCACGCAGGCTCCAGAGCACAAAGAAGGCAATCACCAAGGCCAGGGCCAGATCACGCATGGTGGCTTTACACGACCTCGGTGGGACTGCCTTGGAATACCGTGGTGGGCACCTTGCTGACGACATAGCGGTGCTTGCCCGAGGCCTCGGGTGCAATACTGTCGACCACCTTGGGGGTGACCTCTACGGCCGCGCCCAGGCGCTGCCGAAACTCGCGGATGATCTTCTCTGGATAATTCTCTAAATAGCCATCGCCGCGTACCAGCATGACCTCGGTATGGGTCAGGCTGTGCTGAATGATCTTGAATGCCGCGATCCCTGGCAAGACCCGCAGGACATACACCAAGGCCAGCCCATGCATCACCGTGCCATCGGCGGCGACGACAAAATCGGTGGTTCTGCCGCTGATTTCGCGGAGCATCGGCAAACCACGGCCGCAGGCACAGGCCTGGTCGTGCAGTACCGCCACGTCACCCGTCTTGTAGCGGATGAAGGGGTATTCGCGCGAAGCCAGATGGGTAACCACAACCTCGCCTGCCTGGCCGGGTGGCAGCACCTGCCCCTGGCCATCGACGATTTCAACGACGATGTCCTCGGCGGTGATATGCATGCCGCCGGCTGGGCATTCATGGGCGATGAAACCGGCGTCGCGCCCGCCGTAGCCGTTGGCGACCGGGCAGCCGAATACCTGTTCGATCGTCCGCCGCTGGTCGTCATACAGGCGCTCAGAGGTGACGAACGCGACCTTGATGCCCAAGCCGTCGAGCGCCACCTGCCGGGCCTGGGCCCGGCGCGCAATGTGCGACAGCGCCGACGGGTAGCCGAACAACATGCGCGGCCGCCGCTGGATGATTTCGGCGATGAAGCCATCGAGCTTGGCCGCTGACATCTCGAAGGCCGGCATCAGCGAGCTGCGCATGATCCGGTCGCGCCACTGGCGAATCCGGTCCTGAACCCCCAGCTCGATCGGCGAGCCCCAGACCACGATCTCGCGGTCGCCGATGTCGACGTCCCACCAGCGGGTGGCTCGCCATTTGGCGGCAACGTCGTGGCTGGTGCGCTCCAGCCCGAGCCAGAAAATCAGCGGCTCGCCCGATGAGCCGCCGGTGTTGGATTGGCTCAGGCGCCGCGCGGTCGGGTGCTTCAAGGCCTCGTTGTGCTGGCGAATCAGCGGTTTGGTCAGAAATGGCAGGCGGGCCAATTCAGCCAAACTGTCGATTTGGGCCGGTTGAAAATTCAGCTCGGCAAACAGTTGGCGGTAGTACGGCACATGGGCGCCGGCCTCGCTCAACAGCGCCCGCAATCGTTTCAATTGGAAATTGGCGATTTCCTGCGCTGACCACCATTGGCTCTTTTCGAGCGTCCGCCGAATTTCCAAGGTGGTGTGCGATTTGAGCCGCTCGTGGATTGGAAAGACGACTTTCGAAATCAGCGCGGTATAGGCATTCATGGCGCTGCCCAATCAAACTGCGCTGCGTGCCTGGCACGCCTGCTGGTAAACCTCGCGCCAGCGCGCGCCGACCCGGCTCCAACTGTATTCGGAGATGGCCTGGGTCGCCCGCGCGACCGTGGCCTCGGCCAGCCCGTTCTCGGTCAACAAGCGGATCGCCGCCGCCGCCATGGCCGCTGGATCGGCGGCGGGCACCAGCATGCCGGTCTGGCCATGTGCCACGATGTAAGGCACGCCGCCGACGTTGGTGCTCACTACCGGAAGTCCGCAGGCCATCGCTTCGAGGACCGAGTTCGGCATGTTGTCGACCAGGCTGGGGTTGAGCATCAGGTGGCAGCGCCGCATCAGCGCGGCCATCGCGTCGCGGTCCAGCGACCCGGTGAATTCAACCCGCTCGCGGATACCCAAGGTGTCGGCGAGCAGGCGCAATGCGGACAATTCCGGGCCACTCCCGGCGATAAACAATCGGGCCTCCGGGATCTGCCCTGCGACAGTTTGGAAGGCGCGCAGCGCGGTGGCATTGTCATAAATTGGCTCAAGGTTGCGCGCGACCAAGATATTGGTCCCCGCGACCGCCGCCGTGGGCGGGCTGAAGTGTTGCAGATCGATGATATTGGGCACGACCTTGGCGGCCATCCCATAGCGGCTGAAGACGGCCTCGAGAAAACCCGAGGGCACGACCAGAGCAGCGGCCCGGCGCAGGCCCCAGCGCACCCAGCCGGCGCGCCGCTGGAGGAACGCATCGGCCTCGCCGCCGCGGTAATTGACGACCACCGGCACCCGGCGCAGGCGGGCGATCACGAGTACCGGCATCGAGTACAAATGCCAGGACAGGCCGGAATTGCTCATTACATGGAAGAGCTGGACCTGGCCGGCGGCGCGCCAGATCTGGCCACAGAACAGCAGCAGGCGCAGCACCGCCCGAACGCCGCGCCAGCGCCCCAGCCAGGCCGGACGGTGGGGTGGGTTGGTGGCGACCAACTGGGGCTGTGCACCGGCCGACTGCAACAGCCCGAGCAACTGCCGGGTCTGGTTGGCCATGCCGCCGTGGGGTGGCGGAATCGGGCCGACCAGGCAGACCCGCAGGCCGCTGAAGTCGATCACCATCGGTGCGGCGTCGGGCGCCAGGCGATCAGCCTCACGCCAGCTCCAGCGCTGGCTCTGGCGCCGCAGCGGCCGGGGCCTGCCCGTCGCCCGCGTTGCGCAGGAAGGCGTCGAACATCAGCACGGTCCACAGCGGCGCGCTGTGGTCGCGCGCGCCGGACTGGTGTTCGTCGAGCATCCGGTTGAGGTAGGCCGCCTCGAACCAGCCGGTATCGGCCAGCCGCTCGCCCTGGATCGCGGCGCGCAGCCGGGCTTGCAGCGGGCCGCGGAACCAGCGTGCCAGCGGCACCGCGAAGCCCATCTTCGGGCGGTAGAGGATGTCGTTGGGCAACATCGGCTCCAAGGCCTTCTTGAACAGGTACTTGCCTTCCTGGCCGCGTATCTTGAGCGATGAGGGCAGGGTCGCCAGCCATTCGACCAGCTCATGGTCCATCAGCGGTTCGCGCACCTCGAGCGAGTGCGCCATGCTGGCGCGGTCGACCTTGGTGTTGATGTCGCCGACCAGGTAGGTCTTGGTGTCCAGGTACTGGATCAGCGCCAGCGGGTCGTCCGTGCCGGCGTTGGCCGCGTGGCGGGCAAACACCTCGTGCGCACCATAGCCGCCCAACTGGCGCTTGAGGGCCGGGCTGAAGAGCTGCGCACGCATCGGTTCACGCAGGATCGACATCGAGTTGAAATAGGCCTCGACCGAGTTGCGCGCCATGCCCTCGAAGGTGGTCTTGGCGCGCAGCACCCGGGGCGCCCAGTCGGCCTTGGGATAGACCCGCCCGAGCAGGCCGAAGAGTGGCCGGCGCAGGCCCTGGGGCAGGGCGCTGCGCAGCCGCTCCTCCATCAGGTGCATGCGGTAGCGGCGGTAGCCGCCGAAGCTCTCGTCGCCGCCATCGCCCGACAAGGCCACCGTGACATGCTTGCGCGCCAATTGGCAGACGCGGTAGGTGGGGATGGCCGAGCTGTCGGCATAGGGCTCGTCGTAGAGCCGCGCCAGGGTGTCCACCAGGTCGAAATCGTCGCTGCCGACCACCTCCAGGCGGTGCCGGGTCTGGTAGCGGTCGGCCACCGTCTGGGCAAAGGCCGATTCGTTGAACTGCGGATCGTCAAAGCCGATCGAGCAGGTGTTGACCGGCCCGTCAGAGAGCCCGGCCATCGCCGCCACCACGGCGCTGGAATCGACCCCACCGGACAGGAATGCGCCCAGCGGCACCTCGGCGATCATGCGCAGCTTGACCGACTCGGTCAGGCGCCGCCGAAGCTCGTCGCAGGCGTCCTCCAGGCCGATGCGGCTGTCGTTGCTGAAGCGCACATCCCAATACTGGCGCGGCGCAGGCGCCGGCTCGCCACGGCCCCAGAGCAGGCTGTGGCCACCTTCGAGCTTGCGCGCTTGCTTGAAGATGGTGCGCGGCTCGGCCACATAGCCGAGCGCGAAATACTCCTCGACCGCCAGCGGATCGATGTCGCGCCGCAGGCCGCTGCCGTGGTGCTGGTAGGCCAGCAGCGACTTCAGCTCGGAGCCGAACAGCAACATGCCGTCGTCGAGCACGGCATAGAACATCGGCTTGACCGCGAGCCGGTCGCGTGCCATGAAGAAGGTCTGGCGGTTGCGGTCCCAGAGGGCAAACGCGAACATGCCGCGAAAGCGCTTGACGCAGTCCTGGCCCCAGGCTTCCCAGGCGTGGACCACGACCTCGGTGTCGCTCTTGGTGTGGAAGACATGGCCCAGCGCCTGCAATTCCGGGATCAGCGCCTGGTAGTTGTAGATCTCGCCGTTGTAGACGATCACCACCGAGCCGTCCTCGTTGAACAGCGGTTGCTGGCCGGTGGCGATGTCGATGATCGACAGCCGACGGTGGCCGAATCCGATACCGGGTTCCAGGTGCAGGCTGCCGTCGTCGGGGCCGCGGTGCTGCTGCGAGTCGTTCATCCGCTGCACCACCGCAGGGTCGATCGCGCGGGCGCCTCGGGTGTCAAAGATGCCAGTGATTCCGCACATGGTCAGTCAGGCGGCGCGGGCCACCGGAGCGGGCAAAACCGGGATGTTAGGTGAGTTGCCCCAGGCTGCCGCTGGGGCTGGGCAACAAAGCCCAGCGGCCATGACATCCGACACGTAGCCGCACTGCGCTGGTGGCCGTGTCGCTGCCGGCTCAGGCCGTGGCGGCGCCGCAATAGACCGCTTGGTAGCGGGCCACCATGTTGGCCAGGCTGAACGCCTCGACGGCGCGTTGGCGCGCCGCCGCGCCCATGGCCAGGCGCCAGTCGGGATCGTCAAAACACCTGGCCATCCAATCAGTCAGCGTGTCTCTGTCGCCGGGCGCGAACAGGGCGCCGGTCAGGCCGGGTTGGACCAGTTCGACGTTGCCGCCGACCGCGCTGGCCAACACCGGCAGGCCGCTGGCCATGGCCTCGAGCACGGTGTTGGAGATGCCTTCGTTGAGCGATGGCAGGACAAACACATCCAGGCCGCGCAGGAACTCGGCCACTTGGTCGCTGGGGCCTGGCAGCCAGACTGCGGCGTCGATCTCCAGCGACCGCGCCAACTCGCGCATTTCGCCCAGCAATGGGCCGCCACCCAGCAGCGCCAAACGGGCCTGCTCGCGCAGCAGGGTTGAGCGCTTTCGCAGCGCCGCAAACGCGTGCAGCAAGCTGGCCTGGTCCTTGACCGGCTGGATGCGCCCGACTGCGCCAAAGCGCAGCCGTTGCGGGCCGCGAAAGTCCTCGGGGAAGGCGGCGGTGCGGTCGGCGCCCTGACGCGGATCGGCGGGCGCAAACTTGGCGGTGTCCACACCGTTGTAGATCTGTGAAATCTTCTCGGCACCGATGCCGATGCGCTCGACCAGAAAGCGCTTGAGGTCCTGCGACACGGTGATGTAGTGGCTGACCACCGGCCGGTGCAAGCGCCGCAGCAGCGCCGGCTTCCATTGGCTGCCGTCCAGGTTGCCCACATCCCAGCCATGCTCGCTGTGGATCCGCCGCGGCACCCCGGCCAGCCAGGCGGGCACCAAGGCATCCAGCCCAGAGAGGTTGCGGGTGTGTACCAGCGCCGGCCGCAGGCGCCGGCAATGGCCAAAAATCTGCCGCCTGAGCGCGGCCGCGCCGATGCGTGAGCGGTGCAGCGCGATCACCTCGACCCCAGGGTCGACGATGCGGTCGCGGAAGTCGGAGTAGTCCTCGATGCACAGCACCGCATGGCGAAACTGCGCGGCCGGCAGGTGGTTGATCAGGTTGACCATGCCGTTCTCCATGCCACCGATCAGCAGGTGGTGGAGAACGTGCACGATCAAGGGGCGCGGGTCGGCACTCACGGCGACGAGGCCCAGTCACGATCACGATCACGATCACGATCACAGCCGCGCTGGCACCCCGTCCTATGTCGGCCGGTCGAGGCCGGCGCCATCACCGCCCGCCGCGGCTGCGCGAGCGGCAGGCCAGGGCCTGCCGAGCCGGACGGCTCACAGCCGCCAAAGCCGGTAGCCCG
>JANXYH010000013.1 GCA_025350145.1 Burkholderiales bacterium
CCGCACCACCTGGGGCTGGGTCAGCACCAGCAGGTCGTTGTTGCCCTTGAGGTCGCGGGGGTGGCCGGCCAGGCGTTCGCCGCGGAAATCGGCTTCGCTCAGGCGCTGCTGCTGGATCATCGTGCCCATCGCGCCGTCGATCACCACGATGCGCTGGGCCAGCAGCGCGGTCAAGGCGCCGCCGCGGGTGTAGCTGATTTCGGCGCGGCGGGCGGGCGGGGTCATCGCCAAATTGTAGGAGTGTGCTGCCCGGCGCTGGCCCTGCGCTGTTGGCGCTCCGGGCGGCGCCGATCCCGCCTCAGTGCAGCAGCACCGGCTGCTGCGCCAGCACGGTATAGCCGGCGATGAAATCGTCCATCGCTTCCACGCTAGGGTCTTGTTTGGCCAGGGCCTGCACGCCGATCTGGAACTGCTCGGCGGTGGCGCCCTCGATGAAGATTTCCTTGCGCGCGAATTTGTCGACGATCTCGTAGCCGCCGCGCGCCAGTTGCGGCCGGCCATCGGCGCCCGGCAGCTCGGCCAGAGGCTCGAAGGCGACGACGACGAAGCTGTCGGAGTTGTAGAGCATTTGCATGGTGGCGGGTTCTCCTTGGCGCAGACGTGGGGCCGGAGCGCGGCGCTTCAAGGCCTGGGCAGGGTCGCTGCGGTTGGCGCGGTTGGCGGCTCGGGCAGGGCCTCGGCCGGCAGCGTCTGGCGCAGTTGCCATTCCAGGCGGGCGCCGCCGAAGGGCGCGGTCTGGCTCAGGCGCAAGGGCCAGTACCCCTGAGACGGGTCTAGCCAGACCTCCACCCGCAGGTCGTCGGGGCGCTGCGCCGGGCGCAGCAGGTGCAGTGTCGCGACCGGCCCGTCTGTGCCCGAGATGGTTTCCAGGCCCAGCGACTCGAACCGCCACAGCCGGGCCTGGCCGCGGGCGTCGGCGACGAACAGGCTGATCTGTTCCGGCAGGGCTGGGGCGGCGGCCAGCACCACCGCCACCAACTGCGGCAGCCAGGTCAGCCGGTCCTGCGCACCCGGCCAGGCCGGGAAGTCGTGGCTGGGGCCGGAGAAGCTGATTCGGCCGCTGTCGCGACGGAAATGCGCCGCCCCGACCAGGCGGCCGCGGCGGCGGTCAACAAAGCGCTCGGGCGCCAGGCCGTCGCCATCGATGCCGCCGCTGCTGCTTTGCTCCAGCGTCGGCCGGCGCGGGCCACTGATGCTCAAGCTGGCCAGGTAGCGGCTGCCGTCATGGCGCCACTGCAAGACCGCCTCGGCCGCTGCCTCGGGCCGGGCCGGAGGCGAACCCGCCGCCAGGCGCTGGACGGCGAAGTGCAGCGTCGTTGGCGCCGGCAGCCGGGTCGGGTAGACCGGCGGGGCGGCGTGAAGCTCGGTGTCGGCGTCGGCGACCGAGGCCGACGCCGGCGCCTCCTCGTCGACCAGGCCCTCGACCGGCGTTGCTGCCACTGCGGCTGCGCTTGCCGCTGCTGCGGAGCTCGCCTTCTGGCCGGGATGGCTCAAGGCCGCCAAGGCCTGCGGCGGCGGCTGCGGCGCGGCCGGGGTGGGCGCGGCCTGGGCGGTCGGCGCAAGCGGGCCGGCGGCCGGGCCACTGTCGACCGCCCTGTCGCCCTGCGCCGGCAGTGCCCGCTGGGCTACGACCTGCACCGGCCGCGGCGGCCCGGCGCGGGCCGGGCCAAGGCTGCGGCCGACCTCGGCCAGCAGCCACTCGAACAGGCCGGCATGCAGCAGCAGCACCAACAGGCCCAGACCGAGCAGGCGGGGCAGGGGTGGCGTCGCAGGCGCAGTCGAGGCCGGCAGGTCCATGGCCGCGATGCTGCCACCGCCAACGCCGGTTCAGCGCCCTGAGCCGGGCGTCGCCGGGGCTACCATCGCAATCCACCCAGCCCAGGGCCGCAACCCTGTCATCACCATGACCGACACCGCCAATCCGTTCAGCCAGCTCGGCAAGTTCGTCCCGGGCTTCGATTTTTTGCAGAACCTGGCCAAAGGCGCTGGCGCGGCACTGCCGACGGTCGGCCAATGGGTCGCGCCTACGCTCAACCCCGAGGAGCTGGAGAAGCGCATTGGCGAGTTGCGCACGGTGCAGTTTTGGCTGGAGCAGAACGCCCGCATGCTCAGCGCCACGATCCAGGCGCTGGAGGTCCAGCGCATGACGCTGTCGACGCTCAAGACCATGAACGTCTCGCTCGGCGACCTGACCGAGTCGTTGAAGATCAAGCTGCCCGAGGCCGCCGCAGCGTCGGTGCCCAAGCCTGCGCAGCCAGCTGCGCCGCCATTTGCGCCGCTATTCGCGCCACCATTCGCGCCGCCATTTGCGCCGGCCGCCGCAGCCCCAGCCGAGGCCGCCGCCAAGCCGGCGGTCGATCCCATGCAATGGTGGGGCGCATTGACCCAGCAGTTCACCGAGCTGGCGACCAAGGCGATGTCCGACGGCGCCAGCGACACCGCGCGCCACCTGGCCGGGGCGATGGTCCAGCAGGGCATCGATGCCGCCAGCCAGGGCCTGAGCCGGGCGGCGGCGGTGCCCGCAGCGGTGGTCAAGTCGGCCAGTCAGGCGGCGGCCGGCCTCAGGCCAGCGCCGGGCAAGGCCGCGGTCGCCAAGAAGGCGGTGGCCAAGCCGCCAGTGGCGCGCGGCGCTGCCCCGGCCAGAAAGCGTTGAAGCGGCCAGAATCCGCTCCTTCGCCTCAGCGCCAGCCACAGCTCCCGCCCGTCCGTCCGCTCGTCCACACCATGCAGGACTTCATCGCCGCCCACGCCAGCCACGCCGATCCGGCGCAGGCGATGTCCCAGGTGGCTGGGCAGGTGCAGGCGCAACTCGCCGGCCGATCTCAGCCCTTCCTGCCCAGCCTGGGCTGGCTGTATTTCACCGACCACTTTGCCGACCGCGCCGAGCGCCTGCTGGCCGATGCCCAGGCGCGCTGGCCGGGGGTGGCCTGGGTCGGGGCGGTCGGGGTCGGAGTCGCTGCCAGCGGGGTCGAGCATTTCGACACCCCGGCGCTGGCGTTGATGCTCAGCGACATGCCGGCGGGCGACTTCTGCCTCTTCTCCGGCCGCCAGCCTCTCGCGCCCGAGCAGGCCTTTGCCGCCCTGGTGCATGCCGACGGCAACACCCCCGACATCCCCGAGCTGCTGCAAGAGGTCAGCGGCCGCACCGCCTCGGGCTACCTGTTCGGCGGCCTGGCAGCCAGCCGCAAGCGCAGCGTCCACCTCGCCAACGGCGTCTTCGAGGGCGGCCTGTCGGGGGTCGGATTCGCCCAGCGGGTGGGCCTGGTGTCGCGTGTCAGCCAGGGCTGCCTGCCGCTGTCGCCGCCGCGGCGCATCACCGCCGCCGAGGGCAACATCGTGCGCCGGCTCGACGGCCAGCCGGCCCTGCCGCTGCTGCTGGCCGATCTGGGCGTTCGGCTGGAGCAGCGCGAGGCCGCGCTGGCCGCGCTGCGCACCACCCTGGTCGGCTTGACCGATGGCGACGGATTGGCGCTGAACCGCGGCGGCCAGTTTGGCGCCGACACCCGGGTGCGCCACTTGATCGGGCTGGATCCGGCGCGCCAGGCGGTGGCCATCGCCGACCATGCGCCGGTCGGCCACCAACTCACCTTCTGCCGCCGCGACCGCGAGGCCGCCCGCCGCGACCTGGTGCGCATCTGCACCGAGATCCGTGACGAGGTCGAAACCGCCGTGGCGTTGCCCAGCCCGGTCCCGGCCGAGGGTGCGGCGGCGGTGGCGGCATTGGCGGGCCTGCCGTATGCCGCCGAGCCGCCGCCGGGCCGCATCCATGGCGCCGTCTATGTCTCCTGCTCGGGGCGCGGCGGCCCGCATTTCGGCGGTCCCTCGGCCGAATTGCAGATCCTGCGCCATGCGCTCGGCGATGTGCCACTGGTGGGCTTCTTCGCCGGTGGCGAGATCGCCCGCCGGCACCTCTACGGCTACACCGGGGTGCTGACCGTCTTCACCGGCCGGGCCGCCTGAGCGGCATGCGGCACCGACCCGGCGCGGCGTTGGCTACAGTCGGGCCAATGCCCCGCCCTGCCTGCCCATGAACCCGCCACAGCCCGCTTCCGCCACCACCACCGCCACTGACCCAAGCGCGGTGGCACCCGAGGTCGGCCCCAATCGCGGCGCGCGCCAGGCTGAGGTCGTGGCCGCCCTGGCCGCGCTGCTGCCCGCCCACGCCCTGCTCTACCGGCATGAAGACACCGTGCCCTACGAGTGCGATGGCCTGACTGCCTACCGCACCGCGCCGCTGGTGGTGGCGCTGCCGCAGACCGAGGCCGAAGTCGCCGCCGTGCTCCAGACCTGCCACCGCCTGGGCGTGCCGGTGGTGGCTCGCGGCGCCGGCACCGGCCTGTCCGGCGGGGCGATGCCGCATGCCTTGGGCGTGACGCTGTCGCTGGCCAAGTTCAACAAGATCACCCGGATCGACGCCCGCAGCCGCACGGCGGTGGTCCAGTGCGGGGTGCGCAACCTGGCGATCAGCGAGGCGGCGGCGCCGCTGGGCCTGTACTACGCTCCCGACCCGTCCAGCCAGATCGCCTGCACCATCGGCGGCAATGTTGCCGAGAACTCCGGCGGCGTGCATTGCCTGAAGTACGGCCTGACGCTGCACAACGTGCTCAAGGTGCGCGGCTTCACGGTCGAGGGCGAGCCGATCACCTTTGGCAGCGACGCGCTCGACGCGCCGGGGCTGGACCTGCTCGCCGCCGTGGTCGGCAGCGAGGGCATGCTGGCGGTGACCACCGAAGTGACGGTCAAACTGACGCCCAAGCCGCAGACCGCGCGCTGCATCATGGCCAGCTTCGACGACCTGCGCGCCGCCGGCCAGGCGGTGGCGGCAGTGATCGCCGCCGGCATCATCCCGGCCGGGCTGGAGATGATGGACAAGCCGATGACGGCGGCGGTCGAGGATTTCGTCCACGCCGGCTACGACCTGGACGCCGCCGCGATCCTGCTGTGCGAGAGCGACGGCACCGCCGAAGAGGTCGAGGAGGAGATCGCCCGCATGCTGGCCGTGCTCACCAGTTGCGGCGCCAGCCGGGTCGAGGTCAGCCGCGACGAGGCGCAGCGGCTGAAGTTCTGGAGCGGGCGCAAGAACGCCTTCCCCGCCTCGGGCCGGATCAGCCCCGACTACATGTGCATGGACTCGACCATCCCGCGCCGCCGCCTGGCCGACATCCTGCTGGCGATCGCCGAGATGGAGAAGAAGTACGCCCTGCGCTGCTGCAACGTCTTCCATGCCGGCGATGGCAACCTGCACCCGCTGATCCTGTTCGATGCCAACGACCCCGACCAACTGCACCGCGCCGAGCTGTTCGGTGCCGACATCCTTGAGACCAGCGTGGCGATGGGCGGCAGCGTCACCGGCGAGCATGGCGTGGGGGTGGAGAAGCTCAGCTCGATGTGCGTGCAGTTCTCGCCCGCAGAGCGGCAGCAGATGCTGGCGCTGAAGGCCGCCTTCGACCCCGCCGGCCTGCTCAACCCGGGCAAGGTCATCCCCAGCCTGCAGCGCTGCGCCGAGTACGGCCGCATGCATGTGCGCAAGGGCTTGCTGCCCTTCCCCGAACTGGAGCGGTTTTGAGCGCCGAGCGCGATTTGCAGCAGGTGCCGGCGCTGGCCCGGCTGCAGGATCAACTGGCGACGGCGCGGGCTGAAGCCAAGCCGCTGGCGATCCGCGGCGGCTTGACCAAGGCCTTCTATGGCCAGGCCGAGTCCGGCACACCGCTGGATCTGCGCACCCTGGCCGGCATCAGCGTCTACGAGCCCAGCGAGTTGGTCGTCAGCGTGCGCGCCGGCACGCCGCTGGCCGAGCTTGAGGCGGTGCTGGCCGAGCGCAGCCAATGCCTGCCGTTCGAGCCGCCGCGCTTTGCCCCCGGCGGCACCGTCGGCGGCATGGTCGCGGCCGGCCTGGCCGGCCCGGCCCGCGCGGTCGCCGGCAGCGTCCGCGACCACCTGCTGGGCACGACCATCCTCAGCGGCAAGGGCGAGATCCTCAGCTTCGGCGGCCAGGTCATCAAGAACGTCGCCGGCTACGACGTCTCGCGGCTGCTGGCCGGCGCCCTGGGGGTGCTGGGCATCGTCTGCGAGGTCTCGCTCAAGGTCATGCCCAGGCCCCCGGCCAGCACCACCCTGCGGCTTGAGCTGGACCAGGCCGAGGCGCTGCAACGCCTCAACGCCTGGGGCTCCCAGCCGCTGGCGATCCAGGCCAGCGCCTGGTGGGCCGGCACCCTGGTGCTGCGCCTGGCCGGCGCGCGCGCGGCGGTCGAGGCGACCCGGCGCAGGGTCGGCGGCGAGGTCGTCGAGCCGGCGCTGGCCGAGACTTTCTGGACCGGGCTGCGCGACCAGCACGACGAGTACTTCGATGCCGCCGTGCAGGCGATCGCTGGCGGCGCCACGCTCTGGCGTTTGTCGCTGCCGTCCACCGCCGCGCCGCTGGCCCTGGCCGGCGAGCAGTTGATCGAATGGGGTGGCGCGCAGCGCTGGCTGCTCAGCAGCGCCGCCATCGCGACGGTGCGTACGGCGGCGCAGCAGGCCGGTGGCCACGCCACCGCCTTCCGCCGTCCACCCAGTTGGCCGCAGGACGCCGAGGTCTTCGCCCCGCTGTCGGCGCCGCTGCTGCGCATCCACCGGGCGCTGAAGCTGGCCTTCGATCCTGACCGGGTGCTGAACCCGGGTCGGCTCTACCCGGGCTTGTGAGGGCCGCCACGATGCCCTCGGTCGAGGCCGGCATGGCCGAGTACTACCTGCGCCGCGCGGCCTACTACGAGCGGGTCTACTTCAAGCCCGAACGCCAGCCTGACCTGCGCGCCATGGCGGCCTGGCTGGCGGGCCAGTTCAGCGGCCGCAGGGTGCTCGAGATCGCCTGCGGCACTGGCTGGTGGACGTTGCACGGCGCGGCCGGCGCCAGCCACTGGCTGGCCACCGACCTGAACCCCGCCACCTTCGCCATCGCCCAGGCCAAGGCCATGCCGGCGTCGGTGGCGTTCCGCGCCCTCGACGCCTACCGCCTCGACGAACTGGGCCCCGACCAGCACTTCGACGCCGCTTTCGCCGGCTGCTGGTGGAGCCACGTCCCGCTGCCGCGCCTGCGCCCCTGGCTGGACGCGTTGCACGCCCGCCTGCGCCCCGGTGCGCGGGTGGTGATGCTCGACAACCGCTTCGTCCCGACCAGCAGCACGCCAATTTCGCGCCGCGACGTCGCGGGCAACAGCTACCAGCAGCGCAGCCTGGACGACGGCAGCAGCCACGAGGTGCTGAAGAATTTCCCCAGCCCCGAGCAAGCCATCGCCGCGCTCGGCCCCGGCGTGCGCGACGTCCAGTGGCAGGCCTACGCGCACTACTGGGTGCTGAGCTACTTCACCGCCTGAGGGCGATCCAGGCCTGACCATGCAGACCCATCTCTCCCCCGAATACCAGGGCAACGCCGACGCCAGCGCCGCCGAGGCGATCCTGCGCAAATGCGTGCACTGCGGCTTCTGCACCGCCACCTGTCCGACCTACCAACTGCTTGGCGACGAGTTGGACGGGCCGCGCGGCCGCATTTACCTCATCAAGCAGGTGCTCGAAGGTGCGACGCCGACGCGGGCCACCCAGTTGCACCTGGACCGCTGCCTGACCTGCCGCAACTGCGAGAGCACCTGCCCGTCTGGCGTGCAGTACGGGCAACTGGTCGAGATCGGCCGGCGCGTGGTCGATGCCAAGGTCCAGCGGCCGGTCGCGGAGCGGGCGCAGCGCTGGCTGCTCCAGAAGGGCCTGCCCTCGCCCGCCTTCAAGCCGGCGATGGCCCTGGGCAAGCTGCTGCGGCCGCTGCTGCCGGCCGCGCTCAAAGACAAGGTGCCGGGCGCCACCCCGGCGCGGGCCCACCTCTGGCCGCGCCGTGAGCACCCGCGCAAGGTGTTGCTGCTGTTGGGCTGCGTCCAGCCGGCGATGCTGCCGAACATCAACTCGGCCACCGCCCGGGTGCTGGACGCCGCCGGCATCCAGACCCTGGTGGCCGACGCCGCCGGCTGCTGCGGCGCAATCCGCAGCCACCTCGGCGACCATGACGGCGGCCTGGACGACATGCGCCGCAACATCGACGCCTGGTGGCCGCAGGTGCTGGACGGCAGCGTCGAGGCGATCGTCATGAACGCCTCGGGCTGCGGCCTGACCGTCAAGGAATACGGCCAGGCCCTGGCGCACGACCCGGCCTACGCCGACAAGGCGCAGCGCGTCAGCGCCCTGACGCGCGACCTGAGCGAACTGCTGCCCGACATCGTCGCTGCCCTGAAACCGCGCTTTGCCGCCCAGGCCGAGGCCAATGTGCTGGCCTTTCACCCGCCCTGCACCCTCCAGCATGGCCAGCAGTTGCGTGGCGGCGTCGAGGCCGGGCTGCGTGCGCTGGGCTATGAGGTCAGCCTGGCCGCCTGTGACGCCCACCTCTGCTGCGGCTCGGCCGGCACCTACAGCGTGCTGCAGCCGGTGCTGGCGAAGCAGTTGCGCGACAACAAGCTCGAACAGTTGGTCGCTGGCGCGCCGCAGGCCATCGTCTCCGCCAACATCGGCTGCATCCAGCACCTGCAAAGTGGCACCGCCACTCCGGTGCGGCACTGGATCGAAGTGCTGGACGACGCGCTGGCGGGTTGAGCTGCGGCGCCTGCGGGCAGCGCCGTCCTGCGCCACCGCCCTGATCCTCGATCGCCTGGCGGCCGCGCCCAGTCCACGCCGGACTTTCAGGCCCGGCTTGCCTTTGGAGTCGTTGCGGCAGGGGTGGCGAAAGCTGATGCTGAAGCCCGGACGATCCTTGGTCGGCGACTGGGAGGCAATGCAGGTCATGGCGCGCTCCCGTTGTTCCGCGCTGTACCGGGTGCCGCGTTGTACCGGGGCTGCGCTGTGCCGGAATGCAGGTGCGGAGCAGAAGGAAGTCAAGCCGCTTGGAACAACGCGGAACAACGGGACTGAATCGACATATCGCGGAATCATGTCGAAAGACGGCTTCCGAATCGACAAGTTCTGGCATCATGTCGATCGGACAAACAAGTCCCAAGGGATAGATCGATTTTTTCCCCTCTGATCGACATATGGTTTTCGACCCATCCAGGCCTTACAACGACCTGCCTGCGCTTGCACCGATGGTCGACCTGGAGTCGCGGGCCGTCCTCAAGGCCTGCATTTCGGCACGTGCCGCTGTCGCGGAGTTGAAGGCAGCCGGGCAGCTCATCCCGAACCAAGGGGTGCTCATCAACTCGATCCCGCTGCTCGAAGCTCAGGCCAGCAGCGAGATCGAGAACATCGTGACCACCACGGACCAGATGTTCCTTTTCGACGGCGTCAGCGAAGGGGAGGCGGATCCGGCGACCAAGGAAGCCCTGCGCTACCGAACCGCGCTGTGGGAGGGCTACCAGGCGCTGAAGACACGTCCGCTGTCCACCAACACGGCCGTGCAGATCTGTCGCGCGATCAAGGGCGTGGACATGGACATCCGCAAGACGCCTGGCACCACCCTCAGCAACGACCGTACCCGGCAGGTCATCTACACCCCGCCAGAAGGCGAAGGACTGCTCCGCGAGAAGCTGGCCAATTGGGAGAAGTGGATGCACGGCACCCTGCCGGATACCGCAGAGATCGACCCACTCGTGCGAATGGCGGCCGGCCACTACCAGTTCGAGGCCATCCATCCGTTCACCGACGGGAATGGCCGAACGGGGCGCGTCATCAATCTGCTCTACCTCGTCGAGCAGGGCTTGCTCGACATTCCGGTGCTCTACCTCAGCCGCCACATCCTGCGCAACAAGGCCGACTACTACAGCGGCCTGCAATCGATTACCGAGATGGGGGCGTGGGAGCCCTGGCTGCTCTACATGCTCAACGGCGTGACCGAGACGGCCCGCTGGACCATGAACAAGATCGTCGCTGTACGTGGGCTCATCGAGGAGACCACGGAGCGGATGCGACGAGACGCCGGACACATCTACTCTCGTGAGCTGGCCGAACTGGTCTTCGTGCGTCCGTATTGCCGGATCGCGCATGTGGTGGAGGCGGGGCTGGCCAAGCGCCAGACCGCGAGCGTTTACCTCAAGGCGCTCACGGCGATCGGCATCCTGCGAGAGCACAAGATGGGCCGCGAGAAGGTCTTCCTCAATCCGGCGTTCATCGATCTGCTCAAGCGCGACTGAACGACCGGGTCGCCCAACGGGCTGATGGACAAACCAAGCTCAACGTCGACCGCGCAAGGCGCTGCGCAACAGGCGACCCGCGAAGATCTCTGCCTACGGGTCAGGTGTGAACCCAGGTTGCGGGTGGCAGAGCGGCATCGCGTCTTGTCGGATTTTCTGGCGCGGCTATTGGGCAAAGCTAGCGTTCGCAAAGCCTGGGCCACAGCCGGCCTTGCCGCGACACACAATCGTCATCAAAGCTTCATAAAGTCGAGCCGATGAACGACTTGGCCACAGACAGCCCAGGCACCCGCAGCGCCGCGAGGCGGCCGCAACAGCCCACGCTGCTCAACCGCGAGCGCGCGATCCTGGCCTTCAACCGGCGGGTGCTGGCCCAGGCCCTGCGCGCCGATGTGCCCTTGCTTGAGCGGCTGCGCTACATCACCATCGTCTCGTCCAACATGGACGAATTCTTCGAGGTGCGCTTTGCCGATGCGATCGAGCTGATGCGCCAGGCGCCCGACGGTGACCCCGAGCGCGCCGACCTGCGCCGCGTCGCCGACGAGGCGCATGCCCTGATCGACGCCATGTACGCGGCGCTGAACGAGCAGGTCATGCCGGCACTGGCCGCCCAGGGCATCGCCCTCATCAACCACGCCCAGCGCAGCCCGGCCCAGCGGGCCTGGGTCGAGCGCTACTTTCGCGCCCAGGTGCTGCCGCTGCTGCTGCCGGTCGGGCTGGACCCGGCGCACCCGTTTCCGCTGGTCGCCAACAAGTCGCTGAACTTCATCGTCCGCCTCGGCGGCACCGATGCCTTCGGCCGCGACAACGCCATCGCCATCGTCAAGGTGCCGCGCGCGCTGCCGCGCCTGATCCGCCTGCCGGACTCGGTCATGGCCCCGGGCAGCCAGGGCTTTGTGCAATTGACGAGCGTGATCCGGGCGCACCTGGAGTCGCTCTTCGGCGGCCGGCCGGTGGAGTCGTTCTCACAGTTCCGGGTGACCCGCGACTCCGACCTCGAGGTCGACGAGGAGGACGTGGTCAACCTGCGCCAGGCGCTGCGCACCGGGCTGACGACGCGGCACTTCGGCCAGGCGATCCGGCTCGAGGTGGTGGCGACCTGCCCCGAGCCGCTGTGGCGCTTCCTGCTCGACCAATTCGCCCTGCCCGAGGCGGCGCTGTACCGCGTCAACGGCCCGGTCAACCTGGTGCGGCTGGACCAGTTGATCGAGCAGGCGCGGGCGCCGGCGCTGCGTTTTGCGCCCCACTCGCCCGGCTGGCCCGAGGCCCTGCCGCGTGGCCAGCCGATCTTCGAGCGCCTGAAGCAGGGCGACGTGCTGCTGCACCACCCGTTCGAGAGCTTCGAGCCGGTGTTGCAGTTCCTGCGCGAGGCGGTTGACGATCCGGCGGTGCTGGCGATCAAGCAGACCATCTACCGCACTGGCAGCCAGTCGCTGCTGATGGAGTTGCTGATCGAGGCGGCGCGGCGCGGCAAGGAAGTGACCGCCGTGGTCGAGCTCAAGGCGCGCTTCGACGAGGAGGCAAACATCAACTGGGCCGAGCGACTGGAGGCGGTGGGCGCGCAGGTGGTGTACGGCATCGTCGGCTTCAAAACCCACGCCAAGCTGATGCTGGTGACGCGGCGCGAGAAAAGCCGCAACGGCGCGGCGCAGTTGCAGCGCTATGCCCACATCTCGACCGGCAACTACAACCTCGGCACGGCGCGGCTGTACACCGACCTGGGCATGTTGACCGCCGACCCGCAGCTCACGCCCGAGATTGATGCGGTCTTTCACCAGCTCGCCAGCCTGACCCGGGTGCGGCCGCCGCGCCACCTGCTGACCGCGCCCTTTGCCCTGCACCGCCGCTTCCTGGCGATGATCGCCAAGGTGGCCCGGGCCGCCGCCGCCGGCCAGCCGGGGCGGATCGTGGTCAAGCTCAATGCGCTGACCGAGCCGGCCCTGATCCAGGCCCTGGTGCGGGCGGCGCAGGCCGGCGCCGAGGTGGACCTGATCGTCCGTGGCGCCTGCATCCTGCCGCCCGGGCTGGCCGGCCTGACCGAGCGGATCCGGGTGCGCTCCATCGTCGGCCGGTTTCTCGAACACACCCGGGTCTGCTACTTCAGTTGGGGCGCGGCCGACGCCGAGCAGGCCCTGTACCTGTCCAGCGCCGACTGGATGGGGCGCAACATGTTCCGCCGGATCGAGCTGGCCTGGCCGGTGCGCGACCCGGTCCTGCGCCAGCGCGTCATCGACGAGGCCCTGGTGCCCTACCTGCATGACCAGCGCGACGCCTGGTGCCAGGCCAGCGACGGCAGCTACCTCCCGGTGGGAGAAGCGGGCAGCGCCGCCGCATCTGCCCAGGCTGCCCTGGCCGCGCGCTACGGGCATGGCGATTGAGGCCGGCTGCCAGCGATGGACCTGATCCTGTGGCGCCACGCCGAAGCCCATGAGGCCAGGGCGGGTGAGGACGACCTGTTACGGCCCCTGACCGCACGCGGCGAACGCCAGGCCGCCCGCATGGCCGAGTGGCTCAACCGCTTCCTGCCGGACACCACGCGGGTCCTGGTCAGCCCGGCCCAGCGTACCCGCCAGACGGCAGCGGCACTGGGCCGCAAGGCGCGCAGCAGCGACGACCTCGGGCCACTGGCCTCGCCCACCCAGGCGCTGGCCGCTGCGCGCTGGCCTGACAGCCGCGAGGCCGTGCTGCTGGTCGGCCACCAGCCAGCGCTGGGGCAACTCGCCGCCTATTTGCTGGGCGGCGGGGCGGGTTCCGGGCTGGGCATGGCCGGTGCCGCGCCCAGCCGGCATGACGGCGTCAGCACCGATGCGATCACTGACGCGATCACCGCCATGCCCAGTTGGGCCATGCGCAAGGGCGCGGTCTGGTGGTTGCGGCGCCGGCTGCGCCAGGGCGAGGCCGAGGTGCAGTTGGCGGCGGTGATGTCGCCGGACCGGCTTTAG
>JANXYH010000028.1 GCA_025350145.1 Burkholderiales bacterium
CGCCAGTTCGTCTGCCAGCGCCTGCGGCACCTGCACCGGCATCTCCAGCAGCATCTGACCCATGCCCTTGCCGAGCGCGTCGATGCGCAGTGAGATCGGCCCGCCGCCGTCCAGCGCCTGGTGGAGCATCAAGTTCATGGCTGCGAAGCCGGGCAGGTGAAAGCGCTCGATCCGGCCCTTGACGAGGTGGCCCAGCCAACTGCGCACCGCCTCGGGGGTGACTTGGGCCCAGAGCATGGGCAGCCACTCGGGGCGGCGGGCGATGATGCCGATGTTGGAGATGTCGCCCTTGTCGCCGCTGCGCGCCCAGGCCAGGCGGATCAGCGGCAGGCTGACCAGCGGGCCGTCGGCGTGCCAGGGCGCGGGCTCGGGCAGGGTGGCAATGGACAGCGGCGCGGCGCCGGTCGGTGCCATCGCCACGACAAAACTCTCGCCGCCCAGGCGCACCGTCGGCGTCACTGCCGCGCGCGGCACCGCAAAGGCCAGCGGCTGAATCAGCGGCGAGACCGAGGGCCGGCCGCCGCCGCTGCCGGTGGTGCCGGGCGACCAGGAGGTGCCGCCCGGCGCGATCTCGCGGGCGAACAGTTCCAGAGCCTCGCGCTGGCTGTGCTGCGCGATCAAGCGCATCTGCACCTCGCGCAGCGGTGGCGTTTGGGCGCGCGGGCCGTACAGGGTCTCGTGGCCGAGCACATCGAGCTTGACGGCCATGAAGTCGGCATAACCGCGCTGCTGGAACAGTTCGCGGCAGCGCTCCAGGATCGCCTGGCCGCTGCGCCTGGCCTTGGCCGGGGCGTCGATGCCGACGATGGTCATGCCAGCGATGCAGCGCCAGCCGCGCATCGCCGTGGCGCTGACCTTGAGCGTGGCCGGCGGCGCGCTGCCCAGGGCGCCGCTGACCTTGACTTGGTCAGGCCCGACCTGCTCGAAGCGCACCTGGCGAAAGTCGCAACTGACGTCGGGCAGCAGGTAGGCGCCGGGGTCGCCAATCTCGTAGAGCAACTGCTCGGCCACGGTGGCACAACTGACCAGGCCGCCGGTGTTGGCTGGCTTGCCCAGGGTGAAGCTGCCGTCGGCCGAACATTCGACTATGGGGTAGCCGATGTGCGCCCAATCCGGCACGCTGGCCCAGTCGGTGAACAGCCCGCCGGTGGCCTGGGCGCCGCACTCGATCAAATGCCCGGCCAGGCTGCCAGCGGCGAGCCGGTCGTAGTCGCTCATGCGCCAGCCGAAGGCGTGGATCAGCGCGCCCAGCGTGACGGCGCTGTCGACGCAGCGACCGGTGATGACCACGTCGGCACCGGCGTCCAGGGCACGGGCGATGGGCTCGGCGCCGAGGTAGGCGTTGGCGCTGGACAGCTTCTGCGGCACGGGCTCGCCGCTGTCGAACTGGCGTAAACCAGACCCCCCGGCCTCACCGGCGGCCTGGCGCAACTCGGGCAGGGCGGCGCGCAGGTCGTCGCCCTCGACCACGGCGATGCGCAGCTTCAGGCCCAGCTCGCTGGCCAGGGCGGCCAGGGCGTCGGCACAGGCCTGCGGGTTGATGCCGCCGGCATTGCTGATGACCTTGATGCCCTGGCGCACCACCGCCGGCAGGACCTGGCGCATGGCGACGGCGACGAAATCGGTGGCATAGCCCATCGCCGGGTTCTTGCGCTGGGCCGCCACCAGCAGGGCCATCGTGGTCTCGGCCAGGTAGTCGAACACCAGCACGTCGATCTGGCCGCTGTCTACCAGTTGCGGCGCGCCGACGCTGGAGTCGCCCCAGAAGCCGGAGGCGCCGCCGATGCGCAGCGTGGCGCGTTGACCAGGAAGGGGCGTGGGCATGGCGGGCAGGGCAGCGGGTGGCGGGGCCGCCAGGGTACTGCGGCGGCGCCGGGGCGGATGTCGCGCGCGGGTCGCGGCACCGACAATCGCCGACGTGACAACCGCCGTCAAAATCGCCGTCGTGACAACCGCCGCCGTGAAAATCGCCGCCGTGACGCCCGCCCCCGCTGACCCCTGCCTGTCGTTCCTGGCCGGTTACCCTGCCGAGCTGCTCGACCAGGTGCGCCAGGCCCTGGCCAGCGGCGAGCTGGCCGCGACCCTGGCGCGGCGCTATCCCGAGGCGCACCAGATCCGCAACGACGGCGCGCTCTACGCCCATGCCAACGCCCTGAAGCAGCGCCACCTGCGCCACGCCCCGCCGCTGGCCAAGGTGGCCTTCGACCAGCGTCTGCAGATCGACCAGCGCGCGCTGGGCACCCTGACCAGCCGCTCGCGGGTGCAGGGCGGGCGGCTCGCGGCGCGGCGCGAATTGCGCGTCGCGGCGGTGTTCAAGGACGCGCCGGCGGCGATGCTGGACATGATCGTCGTGCATGAACTGGCGCACCTGCGCCAGCGCGAGCACGACAAGGCCTTCTACGCGCTGTGCGAGCACATGCTCGCCGGCTACCCGCAGATCGAGTTCGACACCCGCCTCTACCTGACGCTGCGCGCCAGCGTCGCACCCCTCACGGACAAAGGAGCAACCCGGCCATGACTGCCACCACCTCCCAGGCCAGCGCGCCCGTACCGGCCGGCGCCGCCGCAGCGGTCCGCGACTACCTCGACCTGCCCGGCCCCAGGGGCTGGCCGGTGTTGGGCAACATCGGCCAGTTCGATCGGCGCTCGTTCCACCTCTCGGTCGAAGCCGGGGTGGCGCAATGGGGGCCGATGTTCCGCTTCCGCTATGGCCGGATGCGGGTGATGGTGGTCAGTGATCCGGCCTTGACCCATGCCCTGCTGAAGGACCGGCCGCAGAACTGGCTGCGCGGCACCAGGCTGTCGAAGCTGCTGAGCTCGCTCGGGCCGCGCGGCGTGTTCTCGGCCGAGGGCGACGATTGGCGACGCCAGCGCAAGCTCGTCACCCGCGGCCTGAACCCCGAGGTGATCCGCAAGTTCCATCCGCAGTTGGCCGAGCTCTGCCTGCGGCTGGTGCGGCGCTGGTCGCAGGCCGACGCCGCCACCGCGCCAGCGCCCGACCTGATGCGCGACATCAAGGCGCTGACCCTGGACGTGACCGTGGCGCTGGCGATGGGCGAGGACGTCAACACCCTGGAGCATGCCGACAACCCCTTGCCGATGGACATCCACCGCTTGTTCGAGCGCATCGGCGCCAGGCTGCGCAGCCCCGTGCCGTACTGGCGCTGGTTCAAGCTGGCCCCCGATCGGCAGGCCGATGCCGCAGTGGCGCGGGTGCAGACCGCGGTCGGCGGCTTCGTCGACCGCGCCCGCGCCCGGTTGCAGGCCCAGCCGGCGCTGCGTGAGCGGCCCGGCAACCTGATGGAGGCCTTTGTGGCCGCCCGCGACGAGGCCGACTCCGGCGTCAGCGACACCGACGTGATCGGCAATGCCATGACGATGGTGTTTGCCGGCGAGGACACCACCTCGTCGACGCTGTGCTGGGCGGTCTACCTGCTGGCCCAGCACCCGGCGGTGGCCGCGACCCTGGCGGCCGAGGTCGATGCGCTGCTGGGTGAGCAGCGGGTGCCGCCCGACACCGCCTGCCTGGAGCACCTGCCCTACACCGAGGCGGTGGTCCACGAGGTTCTGCGGCTGAAGCCGGCGGCGCCGATGATGGCGCTGGAATCGACCCAGGAGCGCATCGTCGGCGGGGTGCGGGTGCCTGCCGGCGTGCTGGTGATGATGCCGATGCGCGAGAGGCGATGCGCCCCGAGACCTTTGCCGCGCCGACTGAGTTCCGCCCCGAACGCTGGCTGGGCCAGCTCGACGTGGCCAGCGACGCACAGCGCCGGATGACACCGTTCGGTGGCGGGCCGCGGATGTGCCCGGGCCGCTACCTGGCCCTGGTCGAGGCCAAGACGGTGCTGGCCAGCATCGTGCGCAACTTCCACCTTGAGCCTTCGGCCGACACCCGGCCGGTGCGCGAGCTGTACACCTTCACCATGAACCCCAGCCACCTGCCGGTTCGGCTGCTGCCCCGCTGAAACGCCAGCTCAGGGCTGCCAACGTTGGCGCAGCTTGGCCCAGCCGTCGGCACCCAGGGCGCGCAGCGTTGCCAGGTTGGCGTCGACGATCCGCTCCGCGTTCGGGTAGGCCTGCACCGCGCGCGCAACGCTTTCCTCGCGCAGCAGGTGCAGGGTCGGCCAGGGCGAGCGGTTGCTGGCGTTGGTGATGTCGGCTGCGGCGGTCGCGGCGAAGCGGTAGTCGGGGTGGAAGCTGGCGATCTGCAGCACGCCGTCCAGCTCCAACTCCTCCAGCGCGCTGTCGGCGACATCGAGGAAATCGTTGTAGGCGCCAAAGTCGTTCAGCACGAAGGGGTGGATCAGCAGCGTGCTCTCCAGCGCCTCGGCTGGCGCATGCTGCAAACGCAGCATTTCGTGGCACAGGTCGGCCAGCAGGGCGTCGGTCGTGGTCGCCGGGCTGACGACACAGTCGAGCAGGCCCTTGACCTGCACCGCCTTGGCAAACGGGCACAGGTTCAGGCCGATCACGGCGGCCTCGACCCAGGCCCGGGTCTGGGCGATGCATTGCGCGGGCGTGGGCGTGGTCCGGGTCATCGCCGGCACGCCGCGCGGCTGGGCTCGCCAGGGCCTGGGTCAAGGCGCCGCTGGCGCTGTGGCAAGCTCATTTGCCCCAACTGTCGCGCAGGCTGGTGATGCGGTTGAACACCGGCGCATCGGCCTGGTGGTCGTGCCGGTCGGCGATGAAATAGCCCAGGCGCTCGAACTGCAGCCGCGATTCGGCCGGCAGCGCTGCCAGCCCAGGCTCGACAAAGGCCGAGACCTCCAGCTTGGACCCGGGGTTGAGCAGGTCGCGGAAATCGGCCTCGCCCTGGTCGGGCTTTTCGGCGCTGAACAACCGGTCGAACAGGCGCACCCGGGCCGCCACCGCGTCGTGCACGCCGACCCAGGTGATGGTGCCCTTGACCTTGACCGCATCGGCGCCGGCGGTGCCGCTCTTGGTGTCGGGCACGACCACGGCCAGCACCGCGCTGAGCCGGCCGTTGGCGTCGGTCTGGCTGCCAGTGCACTGCACCACCATGCCGTACTTCAGGCGCACCTTGTTGCCGGGAAAAAGCCGGAAAAAGCCCTTGGCCGGCTGGGCCGCAAAGTCATCGCGCTCGATCCAGACCTCGGGTCCGAGGCTGAACTGTCGCTGGCCCAGCGCGGGCAATTGCGGGTGGGCGGGCGCGCTGCAGGGCTCGAGGTGGCCATCGCCAAACACCTCCTGCCAGTTGCTCAGCTTGAGCTTGACCGGGTCGACCACGGCCATCGCCCGCGGCACCTGGGGTTCGAGGTCGGCGCGCAGCGCGCCCTCGAGCACGGCGTAGTCGACCCAGATGTTGGACTTGCTGGCGCCGGTGTCGTCGGCAAATTTGCGGATCGCCGCCGGCGTGTAGCCGCGCCGCCGCAGCCCCGCCAGGGTCGGCATGCGCGGGTCGTCCCAGCCCTGCACATGGCCCTCCTCGACCAGCGCCCGCAGCTTGCGCTTGCTGGTGACGACGTAGCTCAGGTTGAGGCGGCCGAACTCATGCTGCTTGGGCAGCGGCGTTTGCAGCAGCCCGCCCTCGGCCAGGCGCGCCAGCAGCCAGTCGTACCAGGGCCGCTGGTCCTCGAACTCTAAGGTGCAGATGCTGTGGCTGATGTTCTCCAGCGCGTCCTCGATCGGGTGGGCGTAGGCGTACAGCGGGTAGATGCACCAGCGCCCGCCGGTGTTGTGGTGCTGGGCGTGCTTGATCCGGTACAGCGCCGGATCGCGCAGGTTGATGTTCGGGCTGGCCATGTCGATCTTGGCGCGCAGCACCATCGCCCCGTCGGCGTGGTGGCCGTCGCGCATCTCGCGCAGCCGCGCCAGGTTGTCTGCGGCCGAGCGCCCGCGCCAGGGGCTGTCGACGCCAACCCGGCCGAAGTCGCCGCGGTGGGCGCGCATCGCCTCGGCGCTTTGCTCATCGACATAGGCCAGACCGCGCTCGACCAGGTGCTCGGCGGCGCGGTACATGAAGTTGAAATAGTTGCTCGCGTAGTACAGGTGCTGGCTGCCGGCAAAGCCCCAGTCCCAGCCCAGCCAGCGCACCATCTCGATGATCGCGTCGACGTATTCCTGCTCCTCGCGGTCCGGGTTGGTGTCGTCAAAGCGGAGGTGGCAGACGCCGCCAAAGTCGCGCGCCAGGCCAAAGTTCAGGCAGATGCTTTTGGCATGGCCGATGTGGAGATGGCCATTGGGCTCGGGTGGAAAACGCAGCCGCAGCGGCGCCGGGTCGACCGGCCCGCCCGCATGGTGCGCCGCGTCGCCTGGCGAGCCGCCCCAGCGGCGCTGGCTGTAGACCTGTTCGGCCAGCTCACGCTCGATCAGCGTGCGCAGAAAGTTGGCGGGTTTGGCGGGGGCTTCGGGGGCGACTGGGGCGACTGGGGTGGCTGGGGCGGCATGCATCGGCGGATTTTAGGAGCCGCTGTGTCGCCGCCGCTTGGCCCGGGCTGGGCGCCTACATGCCCTTGAACAGGTGGGCATAGAGCCGGCTGGCGGTCAGCCGCTCGGCCCGGCCATGGAGTTTGAGGTGAACCTTGCCCGAGTCGTCGCGCTGGGCGGTGGCAATCGCCGACACCCGAACCACCAGGCCGCGGTGCACCTGCCAGAACTGCTGCGGGTCGAGTTGCGGCAGCAGGTCGCGCAGCGCCGTCCGGATCAGGTATTCCCGCTCGGCGGTCAGCACCCGGACGTACTTGTCGGCCGCTTCGAGGTACAGCACCTGGTCCAGCGGCACCATGTGCACAAGGTTGCCGATGCTGGCCTGGACCACGCTCAGGCGCGCCGGTGGCGGGCTGGCCGGCCGGTCGGCCTGGGTAGAGAGCAGGGCGCGCAGTTGGGCCAGCAGCGCTTGTGCGGCGTCCTGTGCCGGGTCCTGGGCGTGGGCCAGCGCGGTCTCCGCAGCCAGGCGGCGGCCGCGCAGACGCCGCACACAGGCCGCCAGCCGCGCCTCGGTGACGGGCTTGAGCAGGTAGTCGGCCGCCTGCGCCTCAAAGGCCTGCAGCGCGTACTGGTCGTAGGCCGTGACGAACACCAGCAGGGGCAGCGGCTGGTCTGCCGGCCAGTCCTCGACGATCGCCTGCGCAGCCTCCAGCCCAGACTGGCCCGGCATGCGGATGTCCAGGAAACACACCTGCGGGCGCAGCGCCAGCGTCTGGGCGGCGGCATCCAGCCCGTTGTCGACGATCGCCAGCAGCGCCAGCTCCGGCCAGAGGCTGGCCAGTTGCGCCGCCAGGTGCTGGGCCAGCAGCGGCTCGTCTTCGGCGATCAGGGCGGTGAAGGCGGTCATTTGGCGTGGCTATGTTGGCGATGCTGGCGAGCCGGCCACTGCGGGCGGCGCCATTGCCGCCAGCGGCAGGCGCAATTCGGCCCAGGTGCCGGGCTGCCCGTCGGGCGCGGCACGCAGCATGAAGCTGGCGCGGTCGCCGTAGGTGGCGGCCAGGCGGGCATGCACATGGCGGGTGCCATAGCCGTCACCCGGGTGATCGTCGTCGGCCGATGCCCGCCCGGCCAGGCCGACCCCGCTGTCGCACACCCGCAGCAGCAGTTGGTCGCCCTCGCTTTGCGCCGACACCTGCAGGACGCCGCCGCCTGGCTGCGGCTCCAGGCCGTGGCGGATGGCGTTCTCGACCAGAGGCTGCAGCACCAGCGCCGGCACCGCGCACTGCTGCAAGGCGGCGGGCAGGTCGAGTTGCACCTGCAGGCGCGGGCCCATGCGGATCGCCATCAGCGCCAGGTAGTCGGCCAGGCGCTCGAACTCGGCCGCCAGCGGCTGCATCAACCCCCCGGCGCCGCCGCGCGAGGCCCCCAGCGTCGCCCGGAGGTAGGCGACCAAGTGGTCGAGCATGGCCTGCGCCCGGGCCGGATCCAGTCCGATCAGCACGCGCAGGTTGGCCAGGGTGTTGAACAGCATGTGCGGCTCGAGTTGCGATTGCAGCAGGCGCAACTGGTTCTCGGTGGCCAGGCGCCGTGCCGCCTCGGCAGCCGCCTGCGCCAGGTGCAGGCGCTCGCGGCTGTAGAAGAAGTAGGTCGCGGCGACGGCGATCAACAGGCTCAGGGTCAGCGTCGCGGGCTGCTGCGACAGGCTGGGGCTGCGGTGCCCCGTCAGTTGATCGGCCAATGCGCTGCCCATGCTGTAGCCCAGCGCGGTGCCGCCGACGATGCAGGCCGCCATCCACAGCGGCCCGGGCCAGCCGCTGGCATGGACCGGCCTGGGCTGATGGCGCTGCTGCCAGGCTGCCACCAGCAGACGCCCGCCATCGATGAAAAACCAGCACGGCATGCCGATCGCCGTGGCATAGACCGCGACCGTCGCCAGCGCCTGTGGGCTGTCGCCCGACATCGTCCAGATCAGCACTGCAATGCCCTGGCAGATCAGCAGGTTGCGGGCGCCGCGGCGCAGGAACGACTGGTGCTGGCTGCCTGAGGTCGGCAACCGGGCAGGTGCGGCCAGGGGATCGGTCATGGCGGTGGATGTTGCCGCAGTCAGAAAGAGCCGGCAGCGCCTTGGCGACGAAACGGCGCTGGGCTGCGTGAACCGTCGTTCCCGTGCCGCAGGACCGCCGGTGCCGCCGGAAACTTTGCGTTGGTTCACGTCAACCCACCCTCCCGGACACGGCGTTGTTCCAGGATGCGCGCAGTCGCCGCAGCGCTCTGAGTTCGCCAGTTCGCGCCAATCCCCCAAATCCCCCTTCGCCTCGAGGTGCCCACTTTGACCGATCCCCGTCCAGCCTCCAGCGCCCCGACGCACCACCTGGCGCGCAGCCGCACCGTCGCCCGGTCCGCCGTCCTGCTGCTGCTGGCGGCCGGCGTGCTGGCTGGCTGTGTGGTCGCGCCGCAGCGCAGCGTCTGGAGCCCGACCGTGGCGGCACCGCCAGTGCTGCCGGCGCCTGCAGCGGTGGCGGTGGCGCCGGCCCGGGCGCCGGTCTACTTCTATCCCGAGCGGGGCCAGCAGGAAGCGCGGCAGGACCGTGACCGCTACGAGTGCTACCGCTGGGCGGTGCAGGAGAGCGGCAGCGATCCGGGCATGACGCCGCTGCGCGAGCTGAGGCCGCTGCCGGCGCCGCAGGTGGCCCGCGATGGCGCCGGGGTGGTGGTCGGTGCGGCCACCGGCGCGGTGGTCGGCGCGGCGCTGTCGGGGCCGCGCCATGCCGGTGAGAACATGGTCATAGGCGCGATCTTCGGTGCCGCCCTGGGGGCTGCGGCGCAGGAGTCGCGGGCCCAGGCAGCCGAGCGCGCGCAAGCCCGTGGCGAGGCCCGGCGCCAGGCCGAACTGGCAGCCGCGCAATTGCCGCAGGACAACTTCAAGCGCGCGATGTCGGCCTGCATGAGCGGCCGCGGCTACCGTGTCGGCTGAGCGACCGAGCGAAAGGACGACCATGACCCGCACCCAATCTGCCCCCGGCCAGTGGCGTCGCCCTGCGCTGAGCCTGTTGCTCGCTTTGGCGGTGTTGGGGCCGGGCCTGCCCGGCGCCTGGGCCGCGCCTGACGGCCCGCGCGAGCGCGAGCGCGAGCGCGACGAGCGGCCGCAAGAGCGGCGTGCGGAGCGGCCGCAGGAGCGTCATGCGGAGCGGCCGCAAGAGCGACAGGGTCAGCCGCAGCGCGACGACCGCCGTGCGCCGGTGGCTGCGCCGGCGCCGCCGCAGCCTGCGGGCGCGCTGCCGCTGCGCGCCGGCCAGTGGTGGGACGGCGCCCATGGCCATGCCCACGCCTATCCGGCCCAAGGCATGGCGGTGCATGGCCTGCCGGCGCAGTCGCGCGACATCTACTGGTCGGGCGTGCGCTACGGCTTTCACCAGGGCGTTTGGTACGCCCCCGGGCCGCGCGGCTTTGTCGTGGTCCGGCCGCCCTATGGCGCCTATGTGTCCGAGCTGCCGCTGTTCCGCACCCTGGTCGTGGTCGGCGGCCTGAGCTACCTGTATTGCAACGGCGTCTACTACCGCGACCGGTTCGAGGGCGGCTATGAGGTCGTGCCCACCCCGGTGGCCGGCAGCGTGGTGGTCGAGACTGCCGGCTCAGCGGCAAAGCAGTTTGTCTACCCGCGCCTGAACCAGAGCGCGGAAACCCAGGCCAGCGACGAGTACGAATGCCACCGCTGGGCGGTGACGCAGTCGGGCTTCGATCCGACTGCGGCCGCTGCCGGTGGCGCTGCCGCCGAGGCCGGCCGGCGTGCCGACTACGCCCGCGCCCGTGGCGCCTGCCTGGACGGTCGCGGCTACACCGTGCGCTGAGGCTGGCCGACGCCGACCCTGCCGGCCTGACCCTGCCGACGCCGACCCTGCCGACGCCGACCCTGCCGGCCCATACACCCCGGCGGCTAGAATGCGCGTTTGACATCGACGACCGAATTCGGCGTCGCGGCCGACCCAGGGCTGCGAGCCCGTCTCGGGGGAGCATTGCATGGCCGGGCACTCCAAATGGGCCAACATCCAGCACCGCAAGGGGCGCCAAGACGAGAAGCGCGGCAAGGTCTGGACCCGCATCATCCGTGAGATCACGGTCGCGGCGCGCCAGGGCGGGGGCGACATCAGCGCCAACCCGCGGCTGCGGTTGGCGATTGACAAGGCCAAGGCGGCGAACATGCCGGCCGACCGCATCAAGTACAACGTCGACAAGGCCTCGGGCGCGCTGGAAGGCGTCGACTACCAAGAAATCCGCTACGAGGGCTATGGCATCGGCGGCGCGGCGATCATTGTCGACACCATGACAGACAACCACGTGCGCACCGTCGCCGAGGTGCGCCACGCTTTCAGCAAGTACGGCGGCAACCTCGGCACCGAGGGCTCGGTCGCGTTCCAGTTCAGGCATTGCGGGCAGATCATCCTGGCCCCCGGCAGCGCCGAGGACGACGTGATGGAGGTCGCGCTGGAGGCCGGCGCCGACGATGTCGTCAGTGACGACGACGGCGCGCTCGAGGTGCTGACCGCGCCGCTGGGCTTCGAGGCGGTGAAGAACGCGCTTGAGGCGGCCGGCTTCAAGCCCGCACTGGCCGAGGTGACGATGCGCGCCGAGAACCCGATCGCCCTGAGCGGCGACGAGGCGGCGCGGATGCAGAAGCTGCTGGACGTGCTGGAAGACCTGGACGACACCCAGAACGTGTTCCACAACGCCGAACTGGCATGAAGGTGCTGGTGATAGGCGGCGGCGGCCGCGAGCATGCGCTGGCCTGGAAGCTGGCGCAGGGCGTGCGGGTGCAGCAGGTCTATGTGGCGCCGGGCAATGGCGGCACCGCCCGCGACCCTGGCCTGAAAAACTTGCCGATCACTGATCCCGGCGCCCTGGCCGACTGGGCCGAGCGCGAGAAGGTGGCCTTGACCGTGGTCGGCCCCGAGGCGCCACTGGCCGCCGGGCTGGTTGATCTGTTCCGCGGGCGCAGCCTGCGCATCTTCGGCCCGACCCGGGCCGCCGCCCAACTGGAGAGCTCCAAGGCCTTCGCCAAGGATTTCATGGCCCGCCACGGCATCCCGACGGCGCGCTACGCCGTCTTCAGCGACGCGGCGGCGGCGCATGCCCATATCGACGGCTTCGGCGCGCCGCTGGTGGTCAAGGCCGATGGCCTGGCCGCCGGCAAGGGCGTGGTCGTGGCGATGACAGCGGACGAGGCGCATGCGGCGGTGGACTTCATGCTTGGCGCCAGTGCGCCCGGCGCTGTAGCTGGGCAGGCGAGGGTGGTGATCGAGGAATTCCTGGCCGGCGAGGAGGCCAGCTTCATCGTCCTGGTCGACGGCCGGCATGTGCTGGCGCTGGCCTCCAGCCAGGACCACAAGCGCATCGGCGACGGCGACACCGGGCCCAACACCGGCGGCATGGGCGCCTACTCGCCGGCGCCGGTGGTGACGCCCAATGTCCACGCCAAGGCGATGCACGAGATCATCCTGCCGACGGTGGCCGGCATGGCCAAAGAGGGCATGGCGTTCAGCGGTTTTCTCTATGCCGGGTTGATGATCGATGCCCAGGGCCGGCCCAAGACGGTGGAGTTCAATGCCCGTCTGGGCGACCCCGAGGCCCAGCCCATCCTGATGCGCCTGAAGAGCGATTTGTTCGAGGTGTTGCTGCACGCCAGCGATGGCACGCTGGACCAAGTCGAGCTGCAATGGGACCGGCGCGCGGCCCTGGGCGTGGTCGTCGCCGCTGCCGGCTACCCGGCCGCGCCACGCCAGGGCGATGCGATCAGCGGCCTGCCCGCCGACAGCGCCGATACGGTGGTCTTCCACGCCGGCACCACCCTGGCCGACGGCCAGTTGCGCAGCAGCGGCGGCCGGGTGCTGTGCGTCACCGCCCTGGGCGACTCGGTGCGGCAGGCGCAGCAGCATGCCTACGACGCGCTGGGCGGCATCCACTTCGACGGCATGCAGTTCCGCCATGACATCGGCCACCGTGCAATCCGGCGCTGAGGCGGTCGATCCGCCCGGATCCAGCGCTGCGCCGGATCCGTCCAGCGTCCGCGCCTACCTGCTGGGCCTGCAGCAGCGCATCGTCAGCGCCATGACCGCCTGGGACGGCAGCGCGCCGCGCAGCGACGCCTGGGTCCGCGAACCTGGCCAGAAGCTGCAAGGCGATGGCCGCAGCGCGCTGAGCGAAGGCGCTGCGGTGTTGGAGCGCGGCGGCTGCAACTTCAGCCATGTGCGCGGCCCGGCGCTGCCGCCCTCGGCGACCCAGGCCAGGCCGGAGCTGGCCGGCGCGGCGTTTGAGGCGATGGGCGTCTCGCTGGTCATGCACCCGCACAACCCGCATGTGCCGACGGTGCACATGAACGTGCGGATGATGGCCGCGATGCCGCAGGGCAAGCCCCCCGTGGTCTGGTTTGGTGGCGGCATGGACCTGACGCCGTACTACGGCGTTGAGGAAGATGCGCGCCACTTCCATGCCACCTGCCGCGACGCCCTGGCGCCGTTTGGCGCTGCCCTCTACCCGCGCTTCAAGGCCGAGTGCGACAGCTACTTCTTCTTGAAGCACCGCAACGAGGCGCGCGGCGTCGGCGGCATCTTCTTCGACGATTTCGCCGAGTTGGGCGCCGAGCGCAGCTTTGCGCTGCTGCGCGCCGTCGGTGACGCTTTCTTGCCGGCCTACGAGCCGATCCTGCAGCGCCGCCGCGATACCCCGTTCGGCCCGGCCGAGCGCGAATTTCAGGCCTATCGGCGCGGCCGCTATGTCGAGTTCAACCTGGTCTGGGACCGAGGCACGCACTTCGGCCTGCAGTCGGGTGGCCGCACCGAAAGCATCCTGATGTCGATGCCGCCCAGCGCCCATTGGCGCTACGACTGGCATCCCGAGGCTGGCACCCCCGAGGCGCGGCTGTACAGCCACTTCCTGCCGCCGCGCGACTGGCTGAGCCCGGCCTGATGGCGCAGCGCCGCATCGGCATCCTGGGTGGCAGTTTCGACCCACCACACCTGGCCCATCTGGCGCTGGGGCAGAGCGCGGTACAGGCCCTGGCGCTGGACGAGTTGCGCTGGTTGCCGGCCGGAGCGCCCTGGCAGAAGGCCGGCCAGCCAATGGCGCCGGCGGCTGATCGATTGGCCATGCTCAGGCTGCTGCTGGCCGGGCAGGCCGGTCTGGGCAACAGCATCATCGATCGCCGCGAAACCGACCGCGACGGCCCGACCTACACCATCGACAGCCTGCGCGCGCTGCGCGCCGAGCTGCCCGACGCGGCGCTGCTGCTGGTCATTGGCCAGGACCAGTACGCCCGGCTCGACACCTGGCGCGACTGGCCCGAGTTGCTGGGGCTGGTGACGCTGGCGGTGGCCGCGCGCGACGGCGCTGCGCCGACGCCGCCGCCCGCGCTCGGCGCGCATCCGCACCGGGCCGTGGGCATCGCTATGCCCCGGCTGGACATCGCCGCTCGCGAGATCCGCGACCGCTGCGCCGCCGGCCTGGCGATCGCAGCCCTGGTCGGCCCGGCCGTGGCCGGCTATATTGACCAACACCGGCTCTACACCTGAGGCCGTACAGGAACTGAATGGACATCCGCAAGCTGCAAAGGGCCATCGTCGATGGCTTGGAAGACACCAAGGCCCAGAACATCCTGGTCTTCAACACCGCGCACCTGTCGCCATTGTTCGAGCGCGTGATCGTCGCCTCGGGCACCAGCAACCGCCAGACCAAGGCGCTGGCCGCCAGCGTCCGCGACGCGGTCCGGGTGGCCGGCTTCCCGGTCCTGGCCACCGAGGGCGCGGACAACGGCGAATGGATCATCGTCGACTGCGGCGCGGCGGTGGCGCACATCATGCAGCCGTCGATCCGCGCGTACTACCGGCTCGAAGAGATCTGGGGCGGCAAGGCGGTGAAGATGAAGCTCAGCAGCGTCAGCGTTGGCCTGGTCAAGGCCAGCGAGCCGGAAGACGCCGCGCCGGTCAAGCTGCCGGCCAAGGCGCCGATCAAGGCAGCGGCCAAGTTCGCCACGGGCAAGTCGGGCGCCAAGGCAGCCTCGGCGCAGAACGTGGTGGCCAAGAAGGCCGGCCCGCGCAAGCCGGCCAGCGCCAGCGCAGGGCGTCCTGGGCGCGGCACGCCGCTGCGCCAGGCCGCCACCAAGACCATCGTGGTCAAGCCCAAGGCCAAGCCGCGCGCCGCCGCCGGCACTGCGGCGGCGCGCAAACGCGCCCCCGCCAGCCGCGGCTGACGACGCCAGGCGGCATGCGCCTGCTGCTGACAGCGGTCGGGCAACGCCTGCCGGCCTGGGCCGAGACCGCCTATGAAGACTTCGCCAAGCGCTTTCCGCCCGAGTTGCGGCTGGAGCTCAAGGCGGTCAAGGCCGAGCCGCGCAACAGCGGCAAGTCAGCCCCGCAGTTGATGGCCGCCGAGGCCCTGCGCCTCGATGCCGCCCTGCCCAGGGGGGTGCGGCGGGTGGTGTTGGACGAGCATGGCAGCCGTTTGAGCAGCAGCCAGTTGGCCGAGCGCCTGCGCTTCTGGCTGGCCGATGGGCGCGACGTGGCCCTGTTGATGGGCGGCCCGGACGGCCTGGACAGCGGCCTCAAGGCCCGCGCCGACGAGACCTGGCGATTGTCCGACCTGACCCTGCCGCATGCCCTGGCTCGGGTGCTGCTGGCCGAGGCCCTGTACCGCGCCTGGAGCCTGCTCGCCGGTCACCCCTACCACCGCGAATGAGCGCAACCCCGGCCTTCATCTACCTGGCGTCGCAGAGCCCGCGGCGGCGCCAGTTGCTCGACCAGTTGGGCGTGGTGCACCGGCCGCTGCTGGCCGACGAAGGTGAGGACGCCGAAGCCCTGGAGGCAGTGCAGGGTGCCGAGTTGCCCGCCGCCTATGTGCAGCGCGTGACCGCACTCAAGCTCGCCGCCGCCTGGGCCCGGTTGGCCCGCCGGGCGCTGCCGCCCGCGCCCATCCTCTGCGCCGACACCACCGTGGCGGTCGGCCGGCAGATCCTCGGCAAGCCCGAAGACGCGCAGCAGGCGCGGCGCATGCTGCAAATGCTGTCCGGCCGCAGCCACCGTGTCCTGACCGCCATTGCGCTGCACGACGGTCAGCACAGCCGGCTGGCGTTGCAGGTCTCGCGGGTGCGTTTTGCGCCGCTGGCCCCGGCCTTGATCGAGCGCTACGTCGCCAGCGGCGAACCCTTCGGCAAGGCCGGCGGCTATGCCGTGCAGAGCGCCCTGGCCGGCTGGATCAGCCACCTCGCGGGCAGCTACTCGGGCGTGATGGGCCTGCCGCTGCACGAGACGGCGCAGTTGCTGCGGCTGGCTGGCGTGAGGACGGCGCTGGCCTAGACTGGGTTCAAACCTCATCCCCAAAAAGAACAATGGCCAACCAAGACATCCTCATCAACTGGGCGCCGCAGGAGACCCGCGTCGCCATCATCGAAAACGGGGCGGTGCAGGAGTTGCATGTCGAGCGCGCACTCGAGCGCGGGCTGGTCGGCAATGTCTACCTCGGCAAGGTGGCGCGGGTGCTGCCCGGCATGCAGAGCGCGTTCCTCGAAGTCGGGCTGGAGCGCGCCGCCTTCCTCCACGTCGCCGACCTGCACCCCGGCGGCCACCACGGTGGACGCAACGAAGCCGCCGCCCAGGTGCCGATCGAGCGCCAGGTGTTCGAGGGCCAGGCGCTGATGGTCCAGGTTATCAAGGACCCGATCGGCAGCAAGGGCGCGAGGTTGTCGACCCAGATCAGCATCGCCGGCCGGTTGCTGGTGTTCCTGCCGCAGGACACGCACATCGGCATCTCGCAGAAGATCGGCTCGGTCGAGGCCCGCGAAGGGCTGCGCAGCCGCATGCAGGCGCTGACCGCTACCACCGACGGCAGCGCGCCGGGCGGCTTCATCCTGCGCACCAACGCCGAGGACGCCAGTGACGCCGAACTCGGCGACGACATCGCCTACCTGCGCAAGGCCTGGGCGGCGATCCGCAGCCAGGGTCTGAGCCGGCCCGCCGGCAGCTTGCTGCACGAGGACTTGAACCTGGCCCAACGTGTCCTGCGGGACTTCGCAGGCGAATCCACCCAGACCATCCGGATCGATTCCAGGCTGCAATTTGAGGCCCTCAGGAGTTTTGGTACGGCTTATTCACCGACCTCGGTCGGAAAACTCGAACACTACAAGGGCGAGCGGCCGATTCTGGATTTGTTCGGGGTCGAGGAGGAAATCGCCAAGGCGCTCGCCAGAAGGGTCGAGCTGAAAAGCGGCGGCTATTTGATCATCGACCAGACCGAGGCCCTCACGACGGTTGACGTGAATACCGGTGGATTTGTCGGCGCACGCAATTTCGACGACACCATCTTCAAGACCAACCTCGAGGCGGCCGGCGCCATCGCCCGCCAGTTGCGCCTGCGCAATCTTGGCGGAATCATCATCGTCGACTTCATCGACATGGCCCGCGAGGAGCACCAGGCGGCGGTGCTGGCCGAGTTTCGCAAGCAGCTCTTGCGCGACCGCACCAAGGTCACGGTCAGCGGCTTCACCCAGCTCGGCCTGGTCGAGATGACGCGCAAGCGCACCCGCGAATCGCTGGCCCATCTGCTCTGCCAGGTCTGCCCGACCTGCGATGGCCGGGGCCAGGTCAAGACCGCCCGCAGCGTCTGCTACGACATCCTGCGGGAAATATTGCGCGAAGCCCGCCAATTCAATCCGAAAGAATTTCGGGTGATCGCCAACGCCGCCGTCGTTGAAATGCTGCTGGACGAAGAGAACCAGCACCTGGCGGGTTTGTCCGACTTTGTCGGAAAACCGATCTCGCTGAGCGCCGAGCCGTCGCTGACGCCGGAGCAATACGACATAGTGCTGATGTAGCGGGTCGCGGGGTCTCAGCCGGCGCGGCCCTTTAGCAGGCTCTGAATGACAACGGGCCTGCTGTGCAGGCCCTGAATGACGACGAGCCTGCTGTGCAGGCCCTGAATGACGACGAGCCTGCTGTGCAGGCCCGTGTGCAAAAAACCAAAGGCGATCAGGTCGCCGGTGCAGCCAGCGCCTTGATCTTGGCCGACAGGCGGCTCTTGTGACGAGCTGCCTTGTTCTTGTGGAAGATGCCCTTGTCGGCGACCGAGTCGATCACGGACTCGGCGGTCTTGAACAGGTCGGCGGCCTTGGCCTTGTCGCCTGTCAGCACGGCCTTCTGCACATTCTTGACGACGGTGCGGAACTTCGAGCGCAGCGCGGTGTTGGCGGCGTTGAGCTTGACGTCCTGGCGTGCGCGTTTGCGGCCTGAGGCCAGGCGGACGGTTTTCTTTTTGGCTTTTGAAGCGGTGGCCATGGTCGCGATGATCCTGGTGTTGCGGGTTGGTGCGTGGCTGCTGGATGGGCCGCCGATGAATGCTCGGCCGGCCTGCGATGCTGTTTGTCTGGGTACAGACAAAGACCGCAGAGTATAGCAGTCGAGCGCGGCGTTTCAGGCGGCTTCAATCTGCCGCGAAGCCACGGCTGCCTATACTTTGCGCTCCCAGCGCTGCCACGCTGGCCACCCAGCGCGCCGCCTTGGCGCCTCTACAGAACACAGCCCGGCAGGCTGCTACAGCGCCCGATCCGCACCATGAACCTGTTCAAGGCCGCATTTTCGGTCTCGGCGCTGACCTTGGTGTCGCGCATCAGCGGCCTGGTGCGCGAGCAGATCGGTGCGGCCTTGTTCGGTACCTCGGCCATGATGGACGCGTTCCAGATTGCCTTTCGCATTCCCAATCTGCTGCGCCGGCTGTTCGCCGAGGGCGCGTTTGCCCAGGCCTTCGTGCCGCTGCTGGCCGCTACCCGCGCGACCGAAGGTGACGACACCACGCGGCGCCTGGTCGACGCCGTGGCCACGGTGCTGCTCTGGGCGCTGATCGCCACCGTGGCCACAGGCATCGTCGCCGCGCCGCTGCTGGTCTGGCTGCTGGCCTCCGGATTTGCCCCAGCCACCGAGCAGGCGGCGGTGGTGATGACGCGCTGGATGTTTCCCTACATCGGCTGCATGTCGATGGTGGCGCTGGCCTCGGGCGTGCTCAACACCTGGCGGCGCTTTGCGGTGCCGGCCTTCACCCCCGTGCTGCTCAACCTGGCGGTGATTGCGGCGGCGCTGCTGGGCGTGCCGCTGTTGCGCCAGCATGGCCATGAGCCGGTCTACGCGCTGGCGCTGGGGGTGATGGTTGGCGGGGTGTTGCAACTGGCCCTGCAGTGGCCGGCGCTGCGCGGCATCGGCATGCTGCCGCGGATCGGCCTCAGCCCGGCGGCGCTGCGTCAGGCCTGGGCCCACCCCGGCGTGCGCCGCATCCTGGGCAAGATGGGGCCGGCGCTGCTGGGCGTGTCGGTGGCGCAGATTTCGCTGCTGATCAATTCGCAGATCGCCTCCTGGCTGGGCGAGGGCGGGGTTTCGACCCTGGTCTACGCCGACCGCCTGATGGAGTTGCCCACCGCCTTGCTCGGGGTGGCGTTGGGGGTGGTGCTGACGCCGCAGTTGGCCGCAGCCCAGGCGCGCGACGATGCGGCGGCGGTATCAACCCTGCTCGATTGGGGCCTGCGTCTGGCGCTGCTGCTGGCCTTGCCCTGCGCCGTGGCGCTGCTGGTGTTCGCCCAGCCGATGGTGGCGGTGCTGTTCCACCGTGGCGCGTTCACCCCCCAGGCGGTGCAGGCTACCAGTTGGGCCGTGATGGGCTATGGCGTCGGGCTGCTTGGCATCGTCGCCGTCAAGGTCCTGGCGCCGGCCTACTACGCCCGCCAGGACATGGTCACGCCGATGCGCGTGGCCATCGTCGCGCTGGTGCTGACGCAGTTGCTGAACGCGCTGACCGTGCCGTGGCTGGGTGTCAGCGCCCTGGCGCTGTCGATTGGCCTGGCCGCCAGCGCCAATGCCTTGCTGCTGCTGCGCGGCCTGCGCCGGGGCGGCGGCTATGTGCCGCTGCCCGGCTGGGCCGGGTTCAGCCTCAAAGTGGCCTTGGCCAGCGCCGTCATGGCTGCGGCCATGGCGCTTGCCGCCAGCCAGTTGGACTGGCTGGCGATGGGCCGCAATGAGCTCCAGCGCGCAGGCACCATGGCGTTGGCGCTGGGCGCCTCGGCGCTGTTGTACTTTGCCTGCCTGCGCCTGCTGGGCCTGGACCTGCGGGCGCTGATGCGCCGGCACTGACGCGCAGCGGGGCCAGCACCCTCGCACAGCCGACGCCTGCGTTGCCGGCTTTAGACTCCGGCCCATGCCGTTCTTGCCGTTGCAAGCGCCCACCGCCCTGGGCTACTTTGCCACCCTGGTGGCCGAGGACGAAGGATTCGCCCTGCTGGAGGCGGCGATCGCGGTGGCCCAGGACGAGTATCCCGGCCTGGATGCGCAAGGTGTGCTGTCCGAGATCGATCGACTGGCGGTGCGGCTGCGGCGGCGGATTCCGGCCGATGCGGCGGCGATGCACCGGCTGCGCGCGCTCAACCGGTTCTTCTTCAGCGAGCTGGGTTTTGGCGGCAACGTCGACAACTTCCACGACCGGCGCAACAGCTACCTCAACGAGGTGCTGCGCACCCGCCGCGGCATCCCCATTTCGCTGGCGCTGCTGTATTGCGAGTTGGCGACGCAGGCCGGTCTGAACGCGCGCGGTGTGTCGTTTCCCGGTCATTTCCTGGTCAAGCTGCGGATGCCGCGCGGCGAGGTCGTGATCGACCCGGTCGACGGCCGCTCGCTCTCGCGCGAAGACCTGGAGCAGCGCCTGACGCCCTACCGCCAGCAGCATGGCCTGGTGGGTGACTTCGACACCCCGCTGGGGCTGTTCCTGCAAAGCGCGCCGGCCCGCGACACGCTGGCCCGGCTGCTGCGCAACCTCAAGCAGATCCACCGCAGCGCGGAAGACTGGCCGCGCCTGCTGGCGGTGCAACAGCGCTTGGTCCTGGTCCTGCCGACTGCGGGCGAGGAGCGGCGTGATCGCGGCCTGGCCTGGGCCAGATTGGGCCACCGCGAAGAGGCGGTGCTGGACCTGGAGCACTACCTCAGCCACCACCCCGAAGCCGACGACGCCGACGCCGTACGGCAGCGGCTGGGTGAGCTGCGCCGCTCTGATGCACCGCGCTGGCACTGAATAGCCCGCTCCTACAATCGCGGGCTAGCGCAGCGACCAAGGCTGCGACAGCAAGCCCAGCCCGGCCTCGCGCCGCCGGCCGCCGATGACCCTGAGCACTGCCCAACGCCAAGCCTTGTCCTGGACCGCCCTGTGTGCCGGGCTGGCGGCTGTGCTGTGGCTGCTGGCGCCGGTGCTGACGCCGTTCGTGATTGCCTCGGGCCTGGCCTATGTCCTGCACCCGCTGGTGGATCGCCTGGCCCGGCTGGGTGTGCCGCGCCTGCTGGCGGTGGTGCTGGTCGAGTTTGCGGCCCTGCTGCTCGGGCTGGCGCTGGTCCTGCTGGTCGTGCCCGTGCTGGCGCGCGAGTTGCCGTTGATACAGGTCCATTTGCCGCAGATGCTGGACCGGCTGGACCACAGCCTGGAGCCGCTGCTGGCCGGCCTGGGGCTGAAGTTTTCGCTCAACATCGAGGCCCTCAAGGCCTGGCTGAGTGGGCTGTTCGACAGCCATGGCAGCGACTGGGCCAGCGCGGCGATGCATTCGGCGCGCATCGGCGGCAGCGCACTGCTGTCGGTGCTGGGCAATGCCGTGCTTGTCCCGGTGGTGTTGTTCTACCTGCTGGCCGATTGGTCCAACCTGGTCGCCCGGGCGCAGGGACTGGTGCCGCCCAGATTGAGGCCGACAGTGCACAGCTTTCTCGGCGAGTGCGACACCATGCTCGGCCAGTACCTGCGCGGCCAGGTGCTGGTGATGGTGCTGATGGCGCTGTTCTACTCGGCCGGCCTGGCCCTGGCGCGGTTTGAGCTGGCCCTGCCGCTGGGCGTGTTCACCGGCCTGGCGATCGCCGTGCCCTATGTCGGCTTCGGCATCGGCCTGGTCCTGTCGCTGCTGGCGGCGCTGCTGCAGTTCGGCAGCCTGGTCGGGGTGGCCTCGGTGGTCGCGGTCTATGCCCTGGGCCAGGTGCTGGAAGGCTTCTTCCTGACCCCGCGGCTGGTCGGCGAGCGCATCGGCCTGAGCCCGCTGGCGGTGATCTTCGCGCTGCTGGCGTTCGGTCAGTTGTTCGGCTTTGTCGGCGTTCTCATCGCCCTGCCGGCCAGCGCCGTGACCGTGGTGGCGCTGCGCCGGGCGCGCACGGCCTACCTGTCCAGCCGGTTGTACCTGGGCTGAGTAACGCCCGGATGAAGCAACTGCCCCTGCCGATCGCCCCCGATCCGGCCGATTCGTTCGATGAACTGGTGGTCGGCGCCAACCAGCACGCGGTCCAGCACCTGCGCAGCCTGCCGGTGCATGCCGCGCCGGTCTACCTCTGGGGAGCCAGCGGTAGCGGCAAGACCCGCTTGCTGCGGGCCGTGGCGGCGCAGCGCCAGTTGCGCGGCGAGCGGGTGGTCTGGCTGCAGCCCGACGACCCACCGCCCTGGTCACTGCCCGAGGCCTGCGCCCTGGTGCTGATCGATCGCTGCGAACTGCTCGACGCGGCGCAGCAACTGGCCGCATTCGGCCTGTTCGTCCAGGCCGGTGACTGCGCTGCGCAGTGGGTTGCGGCGGGCACGCTGCCGCCGGTGGACATGCCGCTGCGCGAGGACCTGCGCAGCCGCCTCGGTTGGGGCCATGTCTTTGCCTTGCAGGTGCTGACCGACGCCGACACCCGCCGTGCCCTGCGGCTAGAAGCCGACCGGCGCGGCATCGTCCTGTCGGACGAGGTGATGGGCTACCTGCTGACCCGGCTGCCGCGCAACCTCAAGCACCTGATGGATCTGTTGTCGCGGCTGGACGGCTTTGCGCTGGCCGAACACCGCCACGTCACCGTGCCGCTGCTGAAGAAGATGCTGAGCGAAGAAAGGCGCGGCTGACCGCCCCATGAACCTGACCTTGTTTGACCTCGACGGCACGCTGATCCCGGGCGACTCCGACCACGCCTTCGGTGAATTCATGGTCCGCATCGGCTGGGCAGAGGCGGCGCAGCACCGGCGCCGCAACGACGCCTTCTACCGCGATTACCTGGCCGGCACGCTCGACATCGCGGCCTACCTGGAGTTCTCCAGCGCGCCCTGGCGGGGCCGCAGCGCGGCCGAGCAAGGGCATGTCCGCCAGCGCTTCATGGCCGAGGTGATGGCGCCGCAGATCCAGCCGCAGGCGCTGGCGCTGGTGCAGCGTCACCAGCAGGCCGGCGACCTGGTGGCGATCATCACCGCGACCAATGAATTCGTGACCCGGCCACTGGCCCAGGCCTTCGGCGTGGCCGATCTGATCGCGGTCGAACTGGCGCGCGACCATGACGGCGGCTACGACGGTCGGATCCACGGCGTGCCATCATTCCGCGAGGGCAAGATCACCCGGGTCGACCAATGGCTGGCCGGGCGCGGCCAGGTCTGGGGCGACTTCGAGCGCACCACCTTCTACAGCGATTCGAGCAACGACCTGCCGCTGCTGGAGCGCGCCCACCAGGCCGTGGCCACCAACCCCAGCCCGGCGCTCGAAGCACTGGCCAGGGCACGCGGCTGGCAGGTCCTGAGACTATTTCAACAAGGCTGATCGCATGATCAAGAAGTTCATCAAACGCCTGCTCGGCAGGTCCGAGCCGGACCTGCCCGCAGTGGCCGCGCCGCCGCGCATTCCGCTGGGCCAGCGCGTCGAGGTGCCGGCGGGCGTGCACGGCATCGACCTGAACCTGGTCGACGAGCGCGCGGTCAAGGTGGTGCGCACGCTGCAGCAGGCCGGTTTCGAGGCCTACGTGGTGGGCGGTGCGGTGCGTGACCTGCTGGTCGGTCGCCGGCCCAAGGATTTCGACGTCGCCACCAACGCCACGCCCGAGCAGGTCAAGGGCCTGTTCCGCCGCGCCTTCATCATCGGCCGGCGCTTTCGCATCGTCCATGTGATCCATGGCCGTGGCCGCGACCACGAGGTGATCGAGGTCTCGACCTTCCGCGCCTACCTGGACGCCAGCGAGGCGACCCAGGTCGGCGGCAACGAGAAGACCGCCAAGGCCGAGTTGGCCGGCCAGGCGCATGCCGTGGATGCCAGCGGCCGGGTGCTGCGCGACAACGTCTGGGGGCCGCAGATCGAGGACGCGGCGCGGCGCGATTTCACCGTCAACGCGATGTACTACGACCCCGAGACCGGCGTGGTGGTGGACTACCACGGCGGCCTGGCCGACGTCAAAGCCAAGCTGCTGCGGCTGATCGGCGACCCGGCCACGCGCTACCGCGAGGATCCGGTGCGGATCGTCCGTGCGGTGCGTTTCTCGGCCAAGCTCGGCTTTGCCCTGGAGCCAGCCACCGGCGCCCCGGTCCGGGCGCTGTCGGCGCTGCTGGTCAACGTGCCGGCGTCGCGTTTGTTCGACGAGATGTTCAAACTGCTGCAGACCGGCCATGCGCTGGCCAGCGTTGCGGCGCTGCAGACCCTGGGGCTGGACAAGAGCGTGTTCCCGGTGCTGGACGCGGTCTACAGCCAGGGCGAGGGGGCGCCGGCCCGCCAGGCCTTCATTCGCCAGGCGCTGGCCGACACCGACCGGCGGGTCGGCGAGGGCAAGGCGGTGGCGCCGAGCTTCCTGCTGTCCTGCCTGTTGTGGCACGAGGTGCTGGCCGGCTGGGAGGCTGGCAAGGCAGCGGGCGAGCATGTCATCCCGGCGCTGCAGGCGGCGGTGGATGCGGTCTTCGACGCCCGCGTCGGCGACATCTCCGGGCGCGGCAAGCTCGGCGCCGACATGCGTGAGATCTGGATGATGCAGCCCCGGCTGGAGCGGCGTCAGGCCAACACCGCCTACGCGCTGATCGAGCAGCCACGCTTTCGCGCCGGTTTTGACTTCCTGCGGCTGCGCGCCGATGTCGGCCAGGCGCCGGTCGATCTGGCCGACTGGTGGGAGGACTTTTCCCGCGGCAGCGACGACGAACGCGAGGCCTTGCTGGCGGCGGTGCGTGAGACCCAGCGCGGCGGCGCGCGGCGTGTGCCGGGACGGGCTGCGGCCGCGCCAGCGGCGGAGGCAGCAACGCCGCCCACGGCGCCGGCGCAGTCCGCCGACGCGAGCGCTGCAGCGCAGACGGACGACGACGACGCCGCAGAGGTCGACCAGGCCAGCGCACCGGCGCGCAAACGCCGCCGCCGTCGGCGTCGCCCGGCAACTGCGGACGGCGCCGCCGAGGCCGGCGCCGGCGCCTCCGACGGTGCCGAGCGCACCGGCCCCTGAGCCTGTGGCCGGCGCGGCGCTGGCCTACATCGGCCTGGGTGCCAACCTGGGGCCGGTCGAGCAGACGCTGCAGGCTGCGTTGGAGGCGCTGGCGCAGTTGCCCGACTGCCGTGTAGCGGGCCGCTCGGCGCTGTACCGCAGCGTGCCGGTCGATGCCGGCGGTCCGGACTTCATCAACGCCGTGGCCGCCCTGCACACCTGCATGCCAGCACTGGAATTGCTTGCCCGGCTGCAGGCCATCGAGCAGGCGCACGGCCGGCAGCGGCCCTACCGCAACGCCCCGCGCACACTCGACCTGGACCTGCTGTGCCTGGGCCAACAGACCCATGCCGGCCCGACCCTGAGCCTGCCGCACCCGCGCCTGCACCTGCGCGCCTTTGTGCTGCTGCCATTGCTGGAACTGGCCCCTGACCTGGCGCTGCCCGGGCTGGGCCCGCTGCGGCCGTGGCTGGCGGGGGTGGCCGACCAAGCCATAGAGCGCATCGCTGCGACAGCGCGGTGGTGACGTGGCGGCGGCACCTGGGTGCCGAGCGTGCCGCTGCCGGCCCCTACAATTCGAGGTTGGCCGCCGCAGGGCGCGCCGCCGCCCAAGGCCACAACGCCCGCGCCTGGCTTGCGCCCCCGCCCGAGCACAAAACGCGCGTCCGCAAGGTGCGCCCATCCCCCTCAGGAGAACCCCGATGTTGTTCGGCAAGCTGCTGCCGCGTGAAGGCAATTTCTTCGAGATGTTCAACCAGCATGGCGTGCACATCGTCGAAGGCGCACGGGCCTTCATGCTGATGGTCAAGCACTACAACGAACCGGCGCTGCGCGAGAAGTACGGCGCCGAGGTCGACGCCGCCGAGAAGGCCGCCGACCGGATCACCGCCGAAGTCAATCGGCTGCTGCACAAGACCTTCATCACGCCGATCGACCGCGAGCAGATCCACGGCCTGATCAACGCCATGGACGACATCCTCGACCTGCTGCAGGACAGTTGCGAGGTGATGTCGCTCTACGACCTGAAGAACCTGACCGAGGACGTGACCCGCCTGGGCGAGATCTCCGCCAAGTGCTGCGAACGGGTGCAGCACGTCGTCACGCTGCTGCCGCAACTGAGCAAGGCCACGGTGGCCGAGGCCGCGCTCAAGACCTGCGAGGAGATCGACCGGCTGGAAAGCGACGCCGACCGCGTGATGCGCTCGGCCATGAGCAAGTTGTTCCGCGACAACATCGAGGTCCGCGAGCTGATCAAGCTCAAGGCCGTCTACGAGCACCTGGAGTCGATCTCCGACCGCTGCGAGGACGTGGCTAACATCGTCGAGGGCATCGTCCTCGAGAACTCCTGAGCTGCGCCACAGGCGCGCCGACACGGGTCTCAACATGGATGCATTGCAGGTCAGTTTCGGGGTCGTGGCGCTGCTCGTCGTTCTGGCGGTGGCGTTCGACTTCATGAACGGGTTTCACGACGCCGCCAATTCGATTGCGACGGTGGTCTCCACCGGCGTGCTCAAGCCGCAGCAGGCAGTGCTGTTCGCCGCCTTCTTCAACGTCGTGGCGATCTCGGTGTTTCAGCTCAAGGTCGCAGCGACCGTCGGCAAGGGCATCGTCGAGCCCGGCGTGGTCGACCAGCATGTGGTGTTTGGCGCGCTGCTGGGCGCGATCACCTGGAACTTCATCACCTGGTGGTATGGCATCCCGTCGAGCTCCTCGCACGCGCTGATCGGCGGCATCGTCGGCGCCGTCATCGCCAAGGCTGGCGCCGGCAAACTGATTGCTGCGGGTGTGACCAAGACCGTGGTCTTCATCTTCATTTCGCCGGCCCTGGGTTTCATCCTTGGCTCGCTGATGATGGTGCTGGTGGCCTGGATCTGCCGACGGCGCTCACCGATGCGCATAGACCGCTGGTTTCGGCGCCTGCAACTGGTTTCGGCCGGGCTGTATTCGCTGGGCCACGGCGGCAACGATGCACAGAAGACGATAGGCATCATCTGGATGCTGCTGATCGCAGCCGGCTACACCGCCGCCAGCGACAAGCTGCCGCCGGCCTGGGTGATCTGGGTCTGCTACCTGGCGATTGGCGCGGGCACCATGTTTGGCGGCTGGCGGATCGTCAAGACCATGGGCCAGCGCATCACCAAACTGCGGCCGGTCGGCGGCTTCTGCGCCGAAACGGGCGGCGCGATCACCTTGTTCATCGCTACCGCCATGGGTGTGCCGGTGTCGACCACCCACACCATCACCGGGGCCATCGTCGGTGTCGGCTCGGTGCGCAATGCCTCGGCGGTGCGCTGGGGCGTGGCTGGCAACATCGTCTGGGCCTGGATCTTCACCATTCCCGCGACGGCGTTCGTCGCCGCCGTGGCTTACTGGGTCAGCCTCAAGCTGTTCTGAACGCCGGGCGCGGCCGAACGCCCGTTTCAGCGCGACAGGGCAAGGTACTCAAAGTACATCTGGCCGCCGAAGGCCAGCGTGCCCATCAGCACCGTGCCGCCGATGAGCAAGGCCGCGATTGCGGCCAGCACCGGCAGCCAACGGGTCGGCTGCAGCGGCTGCTGGAAGCGTTCGGCCCAGCGCTCGTCGGGTGTCAGGCCATGGACGATGGCCATCAGCATCGATTGGCTCAACATCAGCCCCAGCAACGGGATCAGCAGCCAAGCCAGGTGGTCGTCCAAGCCGAGGCTGCGGATGCGGTAGACGCCGAGCAGGCCGAGCAAGGTCGGCCAGGGGTGCAGCCAGGCCAGGCGGTCGCGCCAGCCATACAGGTAGATGCGGTGCAAGCCCAGGCTGCCGACTGTCAGGGCCAGCCAACTGGCGACCGATTTGGATCTGGGCGGCATCGTCACGGCTGCGGGATTCGAGCCGCGCCGGGCCCGAGCGCGCGCTGCACCGGGGCCACGTCGCAGCGGCGGCCAAACGCCCATCCGTGCAACTTCGGCTGCCCGGCTTGGGCCAAGCCCAGGGCGGCGTGCATGTCGACCCAGGCCAGTCCCTGCACCGACGGGGCACACACAGAAGGAATCCTCGAGCGCGAAACGGCAGCCCGGGCGCGGCCGGAAGTGGTCGGTATGGGCACGGCCCAGGAGTTGTCCATCTTTGGCATCGGCTGCAGTTTATAATGCTCGGTTTTCGGCGCTGGCCGGTGGCGCCACCGGCGTATCTACAGCTCTAAGCCGGATTTCATGTTGCGGCACAGCCTGTGCAGCGACGAACCTCAGCAGTCTGGACCGGAGTGTCTCCCGGGCTTGCCGCTGGCCTGACTCAATTTTTGAAAGTTCAACATGGTCGTCATTCGTCTGGCACGTGGCGGCGCCAAAAAGCGCCCGTTCTACAACATCGTCGTGGCCGACGCGCGTGAGCGCCGGGATGGCCGCTACCTTGAGCGCGTCGGCTTCTACAACCCGATGGCCTCGGGCGGCGAGCAGCCGCTGCGGGTTGCGCTGGATCGGGTCACGCACTGGACCGGCGTCGGCGCGCAGATGTCGGACACCGTCAAGCGCTTGGTCGGCAATGCCGCCAAGGCGCAGTTGGCAGCGCCCGCGCCCGCCGCCGCCGTTTGAGCCTGGCCGTGATCGCGTCGGGTGACGAGCCGGCGTTTCCCGCCGACGCGATCGAAGTCGGGCGCGTCCTCGGTGCCTGGGGACTGAAGGGCTGGATCCGCATCCAGCCGCACGCCAAGGATCCCAAGGCGCTGTTCTCGTCCAAGCGCTGGTTCACCCAGCCCACCGAGCGGCCCCTGCCGGGCACGCTGGCGCTGCAGCCACCGCCGCTGCTGCGGGTGACGCTGAGCAAGACCCATGGCGACAGCGTGGTCGCCAGCGCCCAAGAAGTTCCAGACCGCAGCGCCGCCGAAGCGCTCAAGGGCGTACGCATCTATGTGGCCCGGACCAGCTTCCCCACCGCCGCCGACGGCGAGTTCTATTGGGTCGACCTGATCGGGCTGGCCGTGGTCAACCGCCAAGGCCAGGTCCTGGGCACGGTCACCGACTTGCTCGATACCGGCGCCCAGAGCGTGCTGCGGATCCGTTCTCCCGAGGCGGCCGACCCGACCGAAGCGGCGCAGGACGAGCGCCTGATCCCGTTCGTCGCCGCCTACATCGACGATGTCGATCTGCATCAGCGCCGCATCAGCGTCGATTGGGGTCTGGATTTCTGACCCTGGCGCGGCCGCCATGCGCTTTGACGTCGTTACGCTGTTCCCCGAGTTGTTCGGCCCGCACCTGGGCCAGGGCATCACCCGGCGGGCGTTTGAGAGCCGCCAGGTGGATGTCCGGCTGTGGCCGCTGCGCGACTTTGCCGAAGACGCCTATCGCCGGGTCGATGACCGACCCTATGGCGGTGGCCCCGGCATGCTGCTGCTGGCCCAGCCATTGGAGCGTGCCTTGGCAGCAGTCATGGCCGAGCGCGGCCAGGCCGGCGCGACGCCATCGGCGCTATCAGCGCTGCCGGTGGTCCACTTCAGCCCGACCGGTGCGCCGCTGACCCAGGCCCGGGTACAGGATTTCGCCGTCGGCGCCGGCGCGGTGTTGCTGTGCGGCCGCTACGAGGGCATCGACCAGCGGTTCATCGACCGCCACGTCACCGAGGAGTTGAGCCTGGGCGATTTCGTGCTCTCGGGTGGCGAGCTGCCGGCACTGGCCCTGCTCGATGCCGTGGCGCGCTTGCAACCCGAGGTTCTGAGCCCGGCCTCGCACCAGCAGGACAGCTTTTCCGAGGGCCTGCTCGATTGCCCGCACTACAGCCGGCCCGAGCTGCTGCCGTCGGCCGACGGCGATGTACCGGTTCCGCCGGTCCTGCTGTCGGGCCACCATGCCCGGATCGCGCGCTGGCGACGCGAGCAGTCGCTGGCGTTGACGGCCAGGCGGCGCCCCGAGTTGATCGCTGCGGCACGTGCCGCAGGCCGACTCAGCAGCGCCGACGAGGCCTATCTGCACACCTTGAAGCTATAATCAAAGGCTTTTCGATCCTCTGGCGGGCATAACCCAGACTGCGCAGTTTTTCAGCCCAGCCGCACTTCATACCAGCGCCGCCAAGATCGCCCCTCGGAGAACCTCAGTGGACCTGATCCAAACCCTCGAAAAAGAAGAAATTGCCCGCCTGGGTCGAACCATTCCGGCATTCGCCCCCGGCGACACCGTGATCGTCAGCGTCAACGTCGTCGAAGGCACCCGCAAGCGCGTTCAGGCCTACGAAGGCGTGGTCATCGCCAAGCGCAACCGTGGCCTGAACAGCAGTTTCATCGTCCGCAAGATCTCCAGCGGCGAAGGCGTAGAGCGCACCTTCCAGACCTACAGCCCGCTGCTGGCCTCGATCGAAATCAAGCGCCGCGGCGATGTCCGCCGCGCCAAGCTGTACTACCTCCGCGACCGCAGCGGCAAATCCGCGCGTATCAAAGAGAAGCTCGCCTGACACCGCAGGTGGCAGGCTCGGGGCTGCGCAGCAGGCCCGCATTGCGCGAAGCGCAATGAGGAGCGGACGCGATGGCCGCAGGCCAGCGCAGAACTCGCCTGACACCGCAGGTGGCAGGCTCGGGGCTGCGCAGCAGGCCCGCATTGCGCGAAGCGCAATGAGGAGCGGACGCGATGGCCGCAGGCCAGCGCAGAACTC
>JANXYH010000042.1 GCA_025350145.1 Burkholderiales bacterium
TGTCATCAACCTCGACATCGCGCGCTCGTCCACGGCCAAGGGCGAGAGCCTGCTGGACACCATCGCCAACCTCTCGGCGATGCATGCCGACATGTTCGTGGTGCGCCACAGCGAGAGCGGCGCGCCCTACCTGATCGCCCAGCACTGTGCGCCGCATGTCCATGTCGTCAATGCCGGCGATGGCCGCCATGCCCACCCGACCCAGGGGCTGCTGGACATGTACACGATCCGGCACTTCAAGCACGATTTCCGCCAGCTCTCGGTGGCCATCGTCGGCGACATCGTCCACTCGCGCGTGGCCCGCTCCGACATCCATGCCCTGACCACCCTGGGCGTGCCTGACATCCGCGCGGTCGGCCCCAAGACGCTGGTGCCAGGTGACCTGGGCGCGATGGGGGTGCGCGTCTGCCACGACATGGCCGAGGGCATCCGCGGCGCCGACGTGGTCATCATGCTGCGGCTGCAGAACGAGCGCATGAGCGGCGGCATGCTGCCCAGCGCGGGTGAATTCTTCAAGCACTACGGGCTGACGGCCGACAAGCTGGCGCTGGCCAAGCCGGACGCGATCGTGATGCACCCCGGGCCGATCAACCGCGGCGTCGAGATTGCCTCGAATGTGGCCGATGGCTCGCGCAGCGTGATCCTGCCGCAGGTGACCTTTGGCATCGCGGTGCGGATGGCCGTGATGTCGATCATTGCGGGGAACGAGGCATGAAGATCCTGATCCACGGCGGCCGCGTGATCGATCCGGCCTCGGGCCACGACGCGCTTGGCGATGTCGCCATCGCCGACGGCTGCATCGTCGCCATCGGCGCGGTGCCGCTCGACTTCGCTGCCGAGCGCCGGGTCGATGCGCGTGGCCTGGTGGTCGCGCCCGGGCTGGTCGATCTCGCGGCCAGGCTGCGCGAGCCGGGGCATGAACACGAGGGCATGCTTGAGAGTGAGCTCAACGCGGCGGCCGCCGGTGGTGTCACCAGCCTGGTCTGCCCACCCGACACCGATCCGCCGCTGGACGAGCCGGGGCTGGTCGACATGCTCAAGTTCCGCGCCCGCAAGCTCTCGCTGTGCCGGCTGTTTCCGCTCGGCGCGCTGACCCGTGGTCTGGCCGGCGAGGTGCTGACCGAGATGGCCGAGCTGAGCGAGAGCGGCTGCGTTGGTTTTTCGCAGGCCGAGGCCGGCCTGGCCGACACCCAATTGCTGATGCGGGCGCTGCAGTACGCCGCCACGTTCGGCTACAGCGTCTGGCTGCGGCCCCAGGATGTCTGGCTGGGCAAGGGCGTGGCCGCCAGCGGCGCGGTCGCGACCCGGCTGGGGTTGTCGGGCGTGCCGGTGGTGGCCGAGACGATCGCGCTGCACACCCTGATCGAGCTGGTCCGCGTGACCGGCGCGCGGGTCCACCTGTGCCGGCTCTCCAGCGCCGCCGGCGTTGCCCTGTTGCGCCGCGCCAAGGCCGAGGGCCTGCCGATCACCGCCGACGTGAGCATCAACTCCCTGCACCTGACGGATGTCGACATCGGCTACTTCAATGCCGCCATGCGCCTGACGCCGCCGCTGCGCCAGGGTGGCGACCGTGCTGCCCTGCGCGCGGCGCTGGCCGACGGCACCCTGGACGCGCTGGTGTCGGACCACACGCCCGTGGACAGCGACGCCAAGACCCTGCCCTTCGGTGAGGCCGAGCCCGGTGCCACCGGCCTGGAGTTGTTGCTCAGCCTGGCCCTGAAATGGGGCGCCGACAGCGGCCTGAGCCTGCCCGCGACGCTGGCCAAGGTCACCTGCGATCCGTTGCGTGTACTGGGCAACGCGCTCGGATCGCTGTCCGACAGCGCCGGGCAACTGGTGGTGGGCGGCGTCGCCGATGTCTGCGTCTTCGACCCCGAGGCGGTCTGGCGCGTCACGCCCGGCGTGCTGCGCAGCCAGGGCAAGCACACGCCGTTCGCCTTTGATGCCACCGCCACGGCGCTGCCGGGGCAGGTGCGCATGACCCTGGTCGCGGGCACGGTCGCGTTCGACGCCACCTGAGCATGTTGCGCTGGCTGCCGGCGGTATGGCGCGTGGCGGCCACGCTGCTGCACCTGCTGCACGGCGTGGCGGTGGTGGCCCTGAGCTGGCGCTGGCGCGATGCGGCCAGCCGCCAGCGGCGCATCGCCTGGTGGGCGCGCGGCCTGCTGTTCAGGCTGGGTTTGCGCCTGCAAGTCCAGGGCCTGGCCGCGCCAGGGGCGGTGTTGGTGGTGTCCAACCATGTCTCGTGGCTGGACATCCTGGCGATTCACGCGGTGCTGCCGCGTGCCCGCTTCGTCGCCAAGTCCGACGTTCGCCAATGGCCGGTGCTGGGTTGGCTGATCGCTGCGGTCGACACGCTGTTCATCGAGCGCCGGCACAAACGCGACGCGGTCCGGGTGCTGCACAGCATGGCGCAGGCGCTGGCGCAGGGCCAGACGGTGGCGGTTTTTCCCGAAGGCACGACCGGCGATGGCCCGGTGCCGCTGCCCTTTCATGCCAATTTGCTGCAATCGGCCCTGACCAGCGGCGTGCCGATACAAGCCGTGGTGCTGCGCTACAGCGAGCCCGGGCGGGGCTTCAGCCGCACCGCCGCCTGGATCGGCGACGACAGCCTGGGCGGCAGCATCTGGGGGCTGGCGCTGGCGCGCGGGCTCTGCGTCCACCTGACCTTGCTGCCGCTGATCGATCCAGCCGGGATGGACCGGCGCAGCCTGGCCCGCCAACTCCAGCAACGCCTGGCGGCCGTGCTGAGCGAGGTGGTGCCCTGAAGCCGCAGCAGTCAGGCCTTAGGCCCGCTATTCCAGCGAATGGATGTTTTCGGCAGGGTGCACAGTCGGCAACCGGCGCTCGACCCTGGCGCCAAGGACAGCGGAATTGACATCGTCGGCCATCCTCATCGCGGCCAACCACAACCCGGCCATTGCCAAGGCCGGCGCCGGCCTGCGCGGACTGCGCCCGCCTGTCAACGGTGGCGACGATGGCCATTGAGCTGCTGCGCCTGGTCACGTCCCAGGTCAAGGTTGGCGCGCCATTGCCGTTCAGCGTGCGCGACGAGGGCGGGAAATTGCTGCTGGCGCGCGGCCAGATGATCGACAGCAACAACCAACTGGCCAGCCTGCTGGCGCGTGGCCTGTACGTTGATGTCGAGGAAATCCAGGCGATCAGGGACGGCCGCAGCGCCGATGTCGAGCGGCATAAGGTTTCCCTGTTCGACCTCTGGGAGCAGGCGATATGGCGCCTGGAGCGGCTGTACAAGAGCATCGACGAGCCCGGCTTTGGTGACCGCTGCCATGCCTTTGCGCTGCAGTTGATCGGGCTGATCCAGCGTGATCCGGACATCGCCATCTACATCTCGGTGCGCCAGGATCCGCGCCGGCTGCACCTCTACGGTCTGACCCACTCACTGCATGTGGCGCTGCTGTGCCAACTGCTGGCGGCGCGGCTGGACTGGCCCGCGCCACGCACCGCCATGCTGGTCAAGTCGGCGCTGACCATGAACCTGGCGATCGTCGACATCCAGGGCCGCTTTGCCGCCCTGGGCCGTTTGACGGAAGCCCAGCTCGAGCTCATCCGCGGCCATCCGCAGCAGGCCCATGACCGGCTGGTGGCAGCCGGCGTGACCGATCCGGACTGGTTGCAGGCGGTGCTGGAGCACCATGAACAGCCCGGCGGTGGTGGCTATCCGCAGAACCTCAGCGAACTCGGCGAGCCCGCTGCCGTGCTGCGCATGGCTGACGTCTTCATGGCCAAAATCAGCCCGCGCGCCGAACGTGCCAGCCTGTCTATCCAGGAGGCGGCGCGGCAGATGTTCAACGACTCCAAGGGCAGCCCGGCGGCGGCGGCGATCATCAAGGAATACGGCATTTACCCGCCGGGCAACTTCGTCCGCCTGGCCTCGGGCGAGCAGGCAGTGGTGATCCGCCGCGGCAGCACCGCCCACACCCCCTTGGCCGCCGCTCTCACCGACCGCAAGGGGATGCCGGTGCTGCAGACCCCGCGCCGCGACACCGCCCAGGCGAGCTATGCGATCAAGGCGATGCTGCCGGTGTCCGACCTGCTGTTGCGGCTGCCGCCCGAGCGGGTTTACGGCCTGGCGCTGTAGCTGCCGGTTCGGCTTCGGGCCAGGCCGGGCCGTGGCTGTGGCGCCCGCTCAGGCCTTGCCCTGGTTAGCGACCGCTGCCGCTGCGCGGGCGATCGACTCGGCGTCGCCCAGGTAGTCGCGGCGGATCGGTCTCAACCCTGAGTCCAGCTCGTAGACCAGCGGCACGCCGTTGGGAATGTTCAGGCCGACGATGTCGGCGTCGGCGATCCCGTCGAGGTGCTTGACCAGGGCGCGGATCGAATTGCCATGCGCGGCCACCAGCAGGCGCTGGCCGCTGCGGATCGCCGGCGCCAGCACCTGGTCCCACATCGGCAGCACCCGCTCGACCGTGTCTTTCAGGCACTCGGCCAGCGGCACCTGCCCCGGCGCCAGCGCGGCGTAGCGCGGGTCGCTGCGCTCGCTGCGTGGATCGTCGCGGTCCAGCGGTGGCGGCGGCGTGTCGTAGCTGCGGCGCCAGACCAGCACCTGCGCGTCGCCATATTGGCGCGCCATGTCGGCCTTGTTCAGACCCTGCAGGGCGCCATAGTGGCGCTCGTTCAGACGCCAGTCGTTGACCACGGGCACCCAGGTCCGATCCAGGGCGTCCAGGCAGTGCCAGAGCGTCCAGATCGAGCGCTTGAGCACCGAGCTGTAGGCGCAGTCGAATTCCATCCCGGCGGCCTTAAGCAGGCGGCCGGCCTGCTGGGCCTGGGCCACGCCGGTGGCGGTCAGCTCGACATCGGTCCAGCCGGTGAAGCGGTTTTCCAGGTTCCAGGTTGATTCGCCATGGCGGATCAGAACGAGTTTGTGCATGGCGAATCCAGGCCGGGCAGGCAAAGGGCAAATTCTATAATTCGCGGATTTGGTCTCCGGCCGTCGAAAGCAGCGCGTGAATTTCATCCTCGAGAACTACAACTGGGCGCTGATCCTGATCGCGCTGGCCTCGGGCACCGGCCTGTTCTGGCAGGCGCAGCAGAAGACCCGCGGCGGCGGCGTCGGCACCGCCGAAGCGGTGCGCATGATCAACCGCGAGAAGGGCGTGCTGATCGATGTCAGCGAAGCCGCCGAATTTGCCGCCGGCCATGCCGTCGGGGCACGCCACATCCCGCTGGACACGCTGGGTGCGGCCAAGGGTCTGCCGAGCAACAAGACCCTGCCGCTGCTGCTGCTCTGCCCCAACGGCGCGCGCGCCGGCCGAGCGGCGGCGCAGTTGCGCAAGGCCGGCTACGACGCCGCCACGGCGGTGGCTGGCGGAACCAAGGCCTGGCGCGAGGCCGGCCTGCCGGTCGAGCGCAGCCAGGCCGCGTGACCCAGTTCATGGCCTGATCGGGGCAAGGCTTTCGGCCGCTTGTCACAATCCGGTCACAGCCCAATCTCGAGCCGAGATCCATGACCGCCATGTCTGCCGTACGCATGTACACCACCTTGGTCTGTCCGTTTTGCCTGCGCGCCAAGGCCTTGCTCAAACAACGCGGCGTGGCACAAATTGACGAGGTGCGGATCGATCTGGACCCGGTCGAGCGTGACCGCATGGTCGAGTTGACCGGGCGCCGCACCGTGCCGCAGATCTTCATCGGCCAGACTTATGTCGGCGGTTGCGATGACCTGATTGCCCTCGACCGAAGCGGTGGCCTGACGCCGCTGCTGGCCGCAGCCTGAGTCCGCCGCTGGCGGCGTTACTGGCTTGAGGTCGGCGGCGCCATAATCCGGCCCGCACGATCCGACGACCATCCCGCAGCCCGCTGACCCGAGCGGGCTGCGTGCTTTTCGCACCGCCCACAATCAACCGCAAGACCTGCCATGGCCGACCAAGACCAAAGCCCCATCTTCCAGATCCAGCGCATGTACCTCAAGGACTTGTCGCTGGAGCAGCCCAATTCGCCCGCGATCCTGCTGGAGCAGCAGCAGCCACAGGTCGACATCAATCTGGCGATGGCTGCCGGCGGCGTCTCCGAGGGCATCTTCGAGGTCAGCGTAACCGCCACCGTCACCACCAAGGTCGGCGACCGCACCCTGTTCCTGATCGAGGCCAAGCAGGCCGGCATCTTCGAGATCCGCAATGTGCCGCAGGAGCAACTGCAGGGCATCCTCAGCATCGTCTGCCCGCAGATGATCTACCCCTACCTGCGGGCCATCGTTTCCGATGTCTGCACCCGTGCCGGCTTCCCGCCGATCATGTTGACCGAGGTCAATTTCCAGGCCATGTTCGAGGCCCAGCAGGCGCAACAGGCTGGCAACGGTTCAGTCGCGGTCAACTGAGCGCAGACGGGTCCGCGTCAGCACCGGCCGCAGGCCATGCGCATCGCGGTACTTGGTGCAGGCGCCTGGGGCACGGCCCTGGCTGCGGCCGCCGCCAGGCGCCACGAGGTGCTGCTTTGGGCGCGCGATCCGGCGCAGGCGAGCGCGATCCAGGCTGAGCGGCGCAACCGCCGCTACCTGGCCGAGCTGGCCCTGCCCGAGGCCCTGAGGGTCAGCGCCGACCATGCCCAGGCCCTGGCCTGGGTGGGCCAGGCCGAGAACCCGGGCCTGCTGGTCATCGCCTCGACCATGGGCGGACTGGCGCAGCGGCTGCGGGCCCTGCCCGCCCAGGCCAGCGTGGTCTGGCTGTGCAAGGGCATGGACACGGACGGCGGCGAGTTTGGCCATGAGCTGGCGGCCCGGCTCCTGCCCCATGGCCGCGTCGGTGTGCTCTGTGGCCCGAGCTTTGCGCTCGAAGTCGCCCAGGGCCTGCCGACCGCGCTGGTGGCTGCCAGCCTCGACCCGGCTCTGGCGGCGCTGGCGGTGCAGGCCTTCCACAGCGACAACCTGCGCATCTACACCAGCGCCGACCCGGTCGGCGTCGAGGTCGGCGGCGCGGTCAAGAACGTGATGGCGATCGCTACCGGCATTGCCGACGGCCTGGGCCTTGGCTTGAATGCCCGCGCCGCCTTGATCACCCGCGGTCTGGCCGAGATCAGCCGACTCGGTCTGGCACTGGGGGCGCGGGCCGAAACCTTCATGGGCCTGTCGGGACTCGGTGATCTGGTGCTGACGACCACCGGCAACCTGTCGCGCAACCGCCAGGTCGGGCTGCAACTGGCGGCGGGCCACGACCTGCCGAGCATCCTGCTGCGCCTGGGCCATGTCGCCGAGGGTGTGCATACCGCGCCGCTGCTGGCCAGCCGCGCGCAGCGGCTGGGCGTGGAGATGCCGATCACGGCGGCGGTGGTGGCGGTGCTCGATGGCCGAATGACGCCGCAGCAGGCCGTGCCGCAGTTGATGGGGCGGCAGGCAAGGCCGGAGCGCTAGGCCGGCAGCGCGTGGCCGGCCGGGGACCGAGAGTCGGCACGGCTCAGGCGCCGCCGGCGTAACCCTGTTGCCGCCAAGCCTCGAACACCGCGACCGCCACGGCGTTGCTCAGGTTCAGGCTGCGCTGCTGCGGCAGCATCGGCAGCCGTACCCGTTGTTGCGGCGCAAACTCGTCCAGCACCTGCGGCGGCAGGCCGGCTGTTTCGTTGCCGAACACCAGCCAGTCGCCGGCCTGGAAGGCCAGCGCCGAGAGTGGCTGCGCGCTGCGCGTGCTGAAGGCCAGCATCCTGCCGCCAATGGCCTGCTGGGCAGCGCGCAAGGCCGGCCAGTCGGCGTGGCGGCGCACGGCGGTGAACTCGTGGTAATCGAGTCCGGCGCGGCGCAAGAGCTTGTCCTGCATCGCGAAGCCGAGTGGCTCGACCAGGTGCAACTGGCAGCCGGTGTTGGCCGCCAGGCGGATCACGTTGCCGGTGTTCGGCGGAATCTCGGGGTACACCAGCACGATCTGGAACATGGTGCGGTGGATTGTCGTGGCGCCCGGGCCGGCGTCATCCGCCGGCCGGCAGGGTCCGCGCCAGCACCCAGAACCGGACCGAACGGGCGCCGGCCTGGCGCAGCGCCAGCGTCACCGCCTCGGCCGTCATGCCGGTGGTCATTACGTCGTCGACCACGATGATTTCCTGGCCGGCAATCGACTTCAGCTTGTCCGGGTTGGCCAGCAGGGCCTGGCGCAGGTTGCGCTGGCGGGCTTTGCGATCCAGCCCGACCTGGTGCGGGGTGTCGCGGCAGCGCAGCAGCAATGCCGGATCGGCGCTCATGCCAACCGCTTGGGCGACCCGCCGTGCCAGCTCCCAGGCCTGGTTGTAGCCGCGCTCGGCCAGGCGTTGTTCGCTCAGCGGGACCGCGGTCACCAGCGCCCCGGCCGTCCCGGTCGTCCTGACTTGAGGCAAGGCCCGGCGCAGGACGCCGGCCAGGGGCACGGCCAAGTCACTGCGCTGGCCGAACTTGAAGCGTCCTATCAGTCCGTCCCAAGGAAAACCATAGTCGACGGCGGCAATGCAGCCATCCCAAGGCGGCGCTTGGCGCAGGCAGGCGCCACAACGCAGGTCGCCGGCTGACTGGCCATTCCATGGCAAGGCACAGCCACCGCAGCGCAGGGTCGCAGGCACGAAGCGCTGCAGGCAGTCGCCACACAGGCTGGTGGCCGACCAGGCGAGGCAGATTTCGCACTGGCGCGGCAGTGGCGTGGTGCTGCGCTCGCGGATCGCGACGGCCGCGCGTTGCCAAGCCGCGCCAAACTTCATCGCCCAGGCCATCGGCTCAATATACTGCCGCGCCCATGCCGGACCCGCCGCCGCTACCGTCATCGCTTACGCCGCCCGCGCCACGTAAGGATGCCCGGGCCATCACCCGGCATCTGGACCGCCTGGCGCGCGCCGAGAGTGCGCCCTGGCTGCACCAGGAGGTGGCGCGGCGGATGGCCCAGCGCTTGGCCGTGATCCGGCAGGCGCCACAGCGCTGGCTAGACTGGTGGGGATTTCTTGGCGGTGGCGGGGAATCCGTCCGGGCGGTCTGGCCCGACGCCATCCGCCTGGTGGCCGAACCCACGCCCGCACTGCGTGCCCGCAGCGCCGCGCCGGCTGGCGCGGGCTGGTGGTCGCAGGCCAAGGCGCGTCTGCGCGGCAGGGCCGGCGGCGCCCAGGTGCTGGCCTTGTCCGAGGTGCAGGACGGCAGCGCGCAGATGGTCTGGGCGAACATGATGTTGCACGCCGTGCCGGACGAGACCGCAACCCTGGCGCGCTGGCACCGGGTCCTGGCTGGCGATGGCTTTGTGATGTTTTCCAGCCTCGGCCCGGACACCTTGCGTGGCCTGCGCGAGGTCTATGCCGATCTCGGCGCGCCGCCGCCGCACCCGCCGTTCACCGACATGCACGACCTCGGCGACATGCTGGTGCAGGCGGGTTTTGCCGATCCGGTGATGGACCAGGAGACGATCCAACTGCATTGGTCGTCGCCCGAGGCCGTCTTGGCCGAACTGCGCAGCCTCGGCGGGCACATCGGCCTGGACCGTTTCACCGGGCTGCGCACGCCGCGCTGGCGGGCGCGCTTGTTGGCGGCGCTGGCCCGCCGACGCGGCGCCGACGGCCGAATCACGCTCGGCTTCGAGCTTGTCTACGGCCATGCCTTCAAAGCCTTGCCCAAGCCGGATCGGCATGGCCAGACCGTGATTCCGCTGCAATCGGTGCGCGAATCGCTGGGCCTGACAGCCGCTCGCAGGCCGAAGCCGGATTCGGCTTGAGTGCCGGTCCGGTAGAATCAGAGGTTGATTTTGCTGCGGTGCGGCGAGCGCGTTCAGCACCGCCACGCCCGGTTTCAGCCATCCCAACCATGACCGCGACATTTGTCCCCAGCCCCTGGCCGCAACCCGCGTACCCGAACGCGGCCGCGCGGCATGAGGCTGGCTGGCGTTTTGCCCGCGAATTGGCCCTGGATGGCGGGCTGAACTTTGATTTGCGGCGCAATGTCAGCCTGACCCCGCGCCAACTGTTGCTGGCCTATGGCCTGGTCTGCGCGCTGTCGCTGGCGGTGGCGGCCGGATTCTGGTGGCAGGGCGTGCGTGTCGTCGGCCTGTTCACCGGACTGGAGCTGCTGGCCGTGGGCCTGGCGATGGTGGTGGTGGCGCGGCATGCCACCGACCGCGAAAGCATTACCCTGCTTGGCCGCGAGCTGGCGGTCGAGCAGTTTGTCGGCCCGACGGTGGAGCGGATTGCCTTTCGTGCCGAGTGGGTACGGGTCGAGCCGGCGGCGGGTGTCGGCTCGCTGGTGGAGTTGTCCGGCCAGGGGCGCAGCGTCCGCGTCGGCCGCCATGTGCGGCCGGAGTTGCGCGCCGCACTGGCTGACGAATTGCGCCGGGCACTGCGCAGTTGACGGCGGATCCACCCCGGCCCATGAATCAGATCACTGAACACGAACTTCAAAGCATGACGACGATGACGACGAAAACACAGCATGGGCGCAGCATGGCGGGCGTGGTCCTGGCTCTGGCGGCCACGTTCGCGGCACCCGCCGCCTGGGCGCTGAAGGATTTGCCCGGTGGCCCGGCGATCAACCAGCTCGACCTGCACCCCGCAGCCTCGAAGATGGCCAGCGATGTGCAGTGGCTGCACAACATCATGCTGGTGATCTGCCTGGTGATCTTCATCGCAGTGTTTGGCGTGATGTTTTATTCGATCCTCAAGCACCGCAAGTCCAAGGGTTTCAAAGCGGCCAATTTCCACGAGAGTGTCGGCGTCGAAATTGCCTGGACCGTGGTGCCCCTGGTGATCGTGATGGGGATGGGGCTGCTGGCCACCAAGTCGGTGGTGGCGATGAAGGACACGACCAACGCCGACCTGACGATCAAGACCACGGGTTACCAGTGGAAGTGGGGCTACGACTACATCAAGGGCGAGGGCGAGGGCATCGCCATCCTCTCGACCCTGGACGTCAAGCAGCGGCAGATGTCCGATGCCGGCAAGCCCGAGGGCGACGACTATCTGCTCAAGGTCGACTACCCGCTGGTCGTGCCGGTGGACAAAAAGGTGCGGATCGTGCTGACCGCTGCCGACGTGATCCATTCGTGGATGGTGCCGGCTTTCGCCGTCAAGCAGGACGCGATCCCGGGATTCGTTCGTGACACCTGGTTCCGCGCCAACCAGACCGGCGACTTCTACGGCCAATGCGTCGAGCTCTGCGGCAAGGAGCACGCCTACATGCCGATTCACGTCAAGGTGCTGTCGGCCAAGGACTACAGCGCCTGGGTCGAGGGCAAGAAGAAAGAAATGGCCGCCAAGGCCGACGATCCGGCCAAGGTCTGGACCCTGCCCGACCTGGTGGCGCGTGGCGAGAAGGGCTACAACACCAATTGCGCGGTCTGCCACAAGCCAGACGGCAAGGGTGCCGGCCCGATCAAGGCGCTGGACGGCTCGGCCGTGGTGCAGGACGCCGACAAGGCCAAGCAGATCGAGGTGCTGCTCAACGGCCGCCTGAACGGGGCGATGCCGTCGTGGAAGACGCTGTCAGATACCGAGATCGCGGCCATCGTCACCTATACCAAGAACACCTGGTCGAACAAGACCGGGCAGCTTGTGCAGCCGTCCGACGTGGTCGCGGCGCGCAAGTGATTCTTGACTCCCACTCGTTTGAATTGATCGCTGCAAAGGCAAGTCCATGAGCGCTGTCCTCGACTCCCACGGCCACGCCGGCCACGGTGGCCATGATGCCCACGACGACCACCACGACCACGGCCCGGTCAAGGGCTGGCGGCGCTGGTTGTTCGCCACCAACCACAAGGACATCGGCACGATGTACTTGTTGTTCTCGTTCACCATGCTGATGATCGGCGGGGTGCTGGCGCTGTGCATCCGCGCCGAGTTGTTCCAGCCCGGGCTGCAGTTCTTCAACCCCGAGCTGTTCAATTCGTTCACCACGATGCACGGCCTGATCATGGTCTTCGGCGCGATCATGCCGGCCTTCGTCGGTTTCGCGAACTGGTTGATCCCGCTCCAGGTCGGCGCCGCCGACATGGCGTTTGCGCGGATGAACAACCTCAGCTTTTGGCTGCTGATCCCGGCCGCCACCATGCTGGTGGCGTCGTTCTTCTTCCCCGGTGGCGCGCCGGCTGCGGGCTGGACTCTGTACGCCCCGCTGACCCTGCAGATGGGCGCGTCGATGGACGCCGGCATCTTCTCGCTGCACATCATGGGCGCCTCGTCCATCATGGGCTCGATCAACATCATCGTCACCATCCTGAACATGCGCGCCCCTGGCATGACGCTGATGAAGATGCCGCTGTTCGCCTGGACCTGGCTGATCACGGCCTACCTGCTGATCGCGGTCATGCCGGTGCTGGCCGGCGCGATCACGATGACGCTGACGGATCGCCATTTCGGCACCAGCTTCTTCACCCCCTCGGGCGGCGGTGACCCAGTGATGTACCAGCACATCTTCTGGTTCTTCGGCCACCCCGAGGTCTACATCATGATCTTGCCGGCGTTCGGCATCGTCAGCGCGATCGTGCCGACCTTCGCCCGCAAGCGCCTGTTCGGCTACACCTCGATGGTCTATGCCACCGCGTCGATCGCGATCCTCTCGTTCATCGTCTGGGCCCACCACATGTACACCACCGGCATGCCGGTGACGGGGCAGTTGTTCTTCATGTACTCGACCATGCTGATCGCGGTGCCGACCGGGGTCAAGGTGTTCAACTGGATTGCCACGATGTGGCGCGGTTCGATGACCTTCGAGACGCCAATGCTCTGGGCGGTCGGCTTCATCTTCGTCTTCACCATGGGCGGCTTCACCGGCCTGATCCTGGCGATGGCGCCGATCGACATGCAGCTCCAGGACACCTACTACGTCGTGGCCCACTTCCACTACGTGCTGGTCGCCGGTTCGCTCTACGCGCTGTTCGCCGGAATCTATTTCTGGGGCCCGAAGTGGACCGGGGTGATGTACTCCGAGACCCGCGGCAAGATCCATTTTTGGCTGTCGCTGATCTTCTTCAACGTCACCTTCTTCCCGATGCACTTCCTCGGCCTGGCCGGCATGCCGCGGCGCTACGCCGACTACCCGATGCAGTTCGCCGATTTCAATGCGCTGGCGACCGTAGGCGCGTTCGGCTTCGGCCTGATGCAGGTCTACTTCTTCGTCTTCGTGGTCGTGCCGATGATGCGTGGCCAGGGCGCGCCGGCGCCGCAGCGGCCCTGGGAATCGGCCGAAGGACTGGAGTGGGAATTGCCCTCGCCGGTGCCATACCACACCTTCGAGAACCCGCCCAAGCTTGATGCCAGCGCCACCCGCGTGCTGGCCTGAACTTGCAAGCCGCGACAAGCACCATGGCGCTGGACGAACGTCAACGCAAGGCCAATCTCAGGCTGGGCCTGATCCTGGCCTCGGTGGCGCTGGTGTTCGCGCTCGGGCTGGTTGCCAAGTTGATGGTCCTGGGCGGCTGAGCAGCCGACTGCCATGGTCGCCAATCCACTGCGTCTGGCCCTGAGCCTGGACAACCGCCGCATGACGGTCAAGCTGGCCGTGGTGGTGCTGGCGATGTTCGGTTTCGGCTATGCGCTGGTGCCGCTGTACCGCACGATCTGTCAAGCCCTGGGCATCAACGTGCTGGCACTCAGTGATGTGCGGACCGGCGCGGGCGTGGCCGCCAAGCACAACGCCAACACCCAGGTCGACCTGAGCCGCAGCATCACCATCGAGTTCGACGCCAACGGGCGCGGGCCGTTCGAGTTCAAGCCGGCGGTGCGGTCGATGCAGGTCCACCCGGGCGAACTGACGACCGTGATGTACGAGTTCCAGAACGTGCAGAACCGCAGCCTGTCGGCGCAGGCCATTCCGAGCTACGCGCCGATGCAGGCAATGGCGCACTTCAACAAGCTGGAGTGCTTCTGCTTCAACGAATACACCCTCAAGCCGGGCGAGCGCAAGCAGTGGCCGGTGGTGTTTTACGTCGACGTCAAGTTGCCAAGGGACGTGACCACGATCACGCTGTCCTACACCTTCTTCGAGGTCGCCGGCAAGGGTGCGGGCGCGGTCAATGCAGGCAGGGCGAAGGCATCGTGAGCGAATCCGCAGTGCAGCGCAAAGGCTCGTTCGTGCAGACCATGCGCGCCGTGGCCTGGTCGTTCTTCGGTATCCGCCGCTCGGCCGGCTCGCAGCAGGACATGATCCAGCTCAACCCCTTGCATGTCGTGATTGCCGGCCTGATCGGCGCCGCCGTGTTTGTCGCTGCGCTGCTCATGCTGGTGTCCTGGGTCGTCAGCTCGGGCGTGGCCGCTTGAGCCGCGCCGCCCAGCAAGTCCATTCCAATACTTAAGTCTTCGAGGAGCAACACGCAGATGTCCGCCGCAGCGCCCACCGGGGCCACCCCGTACTACTTCATCCCCGCACCGTCGCGCCATCCGGCGATGGCTGCACTCGGCCTGTTCTTCGTGGTGCTGGGTGCCGGTCAATGGGTCAACGGCCATGGCTGGGGCAAGTGGTCGCTGCTGTTGGGCACGCTGATCTGGCTGTCGACCTTGTTCGTCTGGTTCCGCGATGCGATCGCCGAGAGCGAAAGCGGCATGTACTCCGAGCGGGTCGATGTCTCGTTCCGCTGGAGCATGAGTTGGTTCATCTTTTCCGAGGTGATGTTCTTCGCCGGCTTCTTCGGCGCGCTGTACTGGGCCCGGGCCCATGCCTTGCCGATGCTCGGCAATCTCGACCACCAACTGCTCTGGCCCGACTTCAAGGCGGTCTGGCCGACCGGTGGTGTCGGGCTGACGGCGTCGCCGGCGGACACGGTAGAGCCGTTCACCACGATGGGCCCCTGGCCGATCCCGACGATCAACACCGCGATCCTGCTGACCTCGGGCCTGACGCTGACGATTGCCCACCATGCGCTGCTGGCCGGCAACCGCGCCAAGACGATTGGCTGGATGTGGATCACGGTCGTGCTGGGCATCACCTTCGTCGGTTTCCAGGCCTACGAGTACATCCATGCCTACCACGAGCTCAACCTCAAGCTCAGCTCGGGCATTTACGGCTCGACCTTCTTCATGCTCACCGGTTTCCACGGTTTCCATGTGTTCCTGGGCATGCTGATGCTGACCTTCATCACCCTGCGCCTGCACTCCGGCCACTTCAGCCCCGAGCGCCATTTCGGCTTCGAGGGCGCGGCCTGGTACTGGCACTTCGTCGACGTGGTCTGGCTGGGTCTGTACTTCCTGGTGTATTGGCTCTGAGGCCAAACCGGCAGCGCCGCTGAACCTGGCGCCGCAGAGGCGGCGGCTGGTCAATGGAGCGCAGCCGTCAGCGCCCGGTCGGCAGGCCGGTCGGCGCGATCCAGCCCATTTTCCAGCTCAGCATGATCAGCAGGAACAGGCCAATGCTCAGCGCCACCCGGATCGCCAGCGCGCGCGCCATGCGGGCGTCGCGCTCCTTCGGGTTGCTGCCCTTGCGCAACATGAACAAGCCGCCGCTGGCCAGCGCCACCAACACCAGGATCAACAACACGACCAGGACAATTTTCATGGGCCGGGATTATCGGCCGGGACCGTGGCTACGCTGACCGCGCGCCGGGCGACGGTGTGGCTGGCGGCAGTTCTGGCAGCGGCCCTGACGGCGCGCCTGGGCTTTTGGCAACTCGACCGGGCGGGGCAGAAGACCGCGCTGCAAGAGCGCATCCTGGCCCGCGCGGCGCTGCCGCCATTGCCCCAGGCCGAGATTGCCCGCGACGAGGTTATCGCCCAAGCTCAGCACTACCGCCGGGTCCAATTGCATGGCCGCTGGCTGGCCGAGCGCAGCGTCTACCTCGACAACCGGGCGATGAATGGTCGCGCCGGTTTCATCGTCGTCACCCCGCTGCTGCTGGCCGAGGGTGACGCGCTGCTGGTGCAACGCGGTTGGTCGCCACGCCACCAGATCGACCGGACCCTGCTGGCGCCGCTGGACACGCCGGTGGGTGAAGTCAGCGTCGACGGCCGGATCGCGCCACCGCCGTCCAAGCTCTACGAATTCGACGCGGTGGGCGGCGGTCTGATCCGGCAAAATCTCGACATCGCCAGCTTCGCGCGCGAGATCCGGGTGCCATTGCGGCCGCTGTCGGTGCAACTGACCGCTGCCGGGGCTGCCAGTGACGGCCTGGTGCGCGATTGGCCGGTGCCGGCGCTGGACGTCGGCAAGCACAATGGCTATGCCTTCCAATGGTTCGCGCTCTGCGCCCTGGTGATCGGCCTGGCCGTCTGGTTTCAACTGATCCGCCCTTACCGTTCCCACCGCCGTGACCGCCGACGCTGAACCGCTGAGCCTGACCGTGCATGAGTTGCCCGCGCCGCGCCTGGACGTGGCCGAGGCCACGGTCGACGGGCGGGCGGCACAGCGCACCCGCGGCGGTCGCTGGCGCATGCTGCTGGTGGCGGCGGTCTGCTTTGCGCCGGTGCTGGCCAGCTACCTCACCTACTTCGTCTGGCGACCGGGCGGCAGCACCGCCTATTCGAGCCTGATCCAGCCCAGCCAGGCGCTGCCGGCGCTGTCGGCCAAGCGCCTTGATGGCACGACCGTAGCGCTGCGCTCGCTGACCGGCCAATGGCTGCTGGTGCTGGCCCATGGTGGCATCTGCGACAGCGCCTGCGAGCGGCTGCTGTACACCCAGCGCCAGTTGCGCGACATGCTGGGCCGCGAGCGCGACCGCCTCGACAAGGTTTGGCTGGTGTTGGACGACGCAGCGCTGGCGCCGGCCTTGCAAGCCGCGCTGCTGGCCAGCCCGGGCATGCTGATCCTGCGCCTGCCGCGCGAGCAGGTGGCCGCCTGGTTGAAACCGGCCCAGGGCCAGCGCCTGGAGGATCACCTCTACATCGTCGATCCGCTCGGCGAATGGATGATGCGTGCGCCCGCCAACGCCGATCCGTCCAAGCTCAAGCGCGACCTGGAACGGCTGCTGCGCGCCTCGGCTGGCTGGGACCTGCCCGGCCGAGGCGCGTCGGCGTCGCCGGGCGCCAGCGCGCCATGAGCATGGCCGAGGCCGCAGACCCTTTGCTGCCCTTGCTGCGGATGGCGCTGGCGGTGCTGCTGCTGGCGCTGCTGCCGCTGGCCTGGTGGTGGCTGCGCCAGCGCGGGGCGGATCAGCGCAGGCGCTTGGCCGCATTGCTGGCGCTGACCCTTTTTCTGACCTTTGACCTGATCGTCTTCGGCGCCTACACCCGGCTGTCGGATTCCGGCCTGGGCTGCCCCGACTGGCCCGGCTGCTACAGCCAGGCCAGCCCGATGGCGGCGCACGCCGACATCGCCCGGGCCCAGGCTGCCTTGCCCAGCGGCCCGGTCAGCCACACCAAGGCCTGGATCGAGATGGTCCACCGCTACCTGGCGATGACCGTCGGCGTCTTGATCGCGGTGCTGGCGGCGGTTTGCTGGCGGGCGCGGCGCTGGCTGCCGCATTCACCTTGGTGGGCCGTCGCCACGCTGGGCTGGGTCATCGTGCAGGGCCTGTTCGGTCGCTACACCGTCACGCTGAAGCTGTACCCGGCGGTTGTCAGCGCCCACCTGCTGGGCGCCATGCTGCTGTTGGCGCTGCTGGCCCTGCAGTACAGCAGCCTGCGCGGGCGGCCCCTGCTGGCGACGGCTGTCTCGGGCCGGGCGATTTGGGCGGTGCTGGCCCTGGTGCTGGGGCAAATTGCCCTGGGCGGCTGGGTCAGCAGCAACAACGCGGTGCTGGCCTGTCAGGGCTTTCCGCGCTGCAATGGCCAATGGTGGCCGGCGATGGACGCGGCGCAGGGCTTCAGCTTGCTGCGCGAGCTGGGGCGCAGCGGCGAGGGCGGTTTCCTGCCGGCCCAAGCGCTGGTAGCGATCCATCTGGCGCACCGGGGCGCCGCCCTGGTGGTGCTGCTGGCGCTGGCCTGGTTGGCCTGGGCGCTGCGCCGTGGCGCTGATGCCCAGGCGCGGCGGGCTGGCGCAATCCTGGCCGCTTTGCTGCTGCTGCAACTCGCCAGCGGCGTCTCCAACGTGGTGCTGGGCTGGCCGCTGGCGGCGGCGCTGGGCCACAGCGCAGGTGCTGCTGCGTTGGTCGGCCTGCTGACCAGCCTGGCCTGGCGCCGCCGCATCGCTGGGCAAGCTTGGGGCCCGTCCGTGCAGGCGCACACTCCCGGGCCCGGCCGCGTCGCCCCATGGCCAGCGGCGACCCAGCCATGACCACGACCACGACCATCGTCGCCCCGTCACCCCGCAGCAGCCGCTGGCGGCAATACAGCGCGCTGACCAAGCCGCGGGTGGTGCAGTTGATCGTGTTCTGCGCCGTGATCGGCATGCTGCTGGCCGTGCCCGGCCTGCCGGACCTTGGCCTGACGGCCGCCGCCACCGTCGGCATCTGGTTGGTGGCGAGCGCGGCGGCGGCGTTCAACTGCCTGGTCGAGCAGCAGATTGACCGCAAGATGGCCCGCACTGCCTGGCGGCCGACCGCCAAAGGCGAGCTCAACACGCGCCAGGCGCTGGTGTTCTCGGCCCTGCTCGCCGGCGCCGGTGGCATGCTGCTGTGGTGGTGGGTCAACCCGCTGACGATGTGGCTGACCATTGCCACCTTTGTCGGCTACGCCGTCGTCTACACCGTGATCCTGAAGCCGCTGACGCCACAGAACATCGTCATCGGTGGCGCCTCGGGGGCGATGCCGCCGGTACTGGGCTGGGCGGCGATGCGCGGCGAGGTCGGGCCCGAGGCGCTGATGATGTTCCTGATCATCTTCCTCTGGACACCGCCGCACTTCTGGGCACTGGCGCTGTACCGGGTCGAGGATTACCGCCGCTCCGGCCTGCCGATGCTGCCCGTCACCCATGGCAATGAATTCACCCGGCTCAACGTGCTGCTCTACACCCTGGTGCTGTTCGCTGCCGGCTTGCTGCCGTTCATCACCGGCATGAGCGGCTGGCCCTACCTGCTGGCGGCGGTGCTGCTCGGCGCCGGTTTCATCGGCTACGGCTTCGCGCTGTGGCGTTCGTACAGCGACGCGCTGGCGCGCAAGACCTTCCGCTTCTCGCTCTACTACCTGGCGCTGTTGTTCACTGCGCTGCTGCTGGACCACTACCTGACACCATGGCTGCCACTGTGAATTGGCTTCGACGGCGCTGGCTGATGGGCGCCGCCTTGTCCGCACTCAGCGCCTGCGACATGAGCCGACCGGGCGTCGAGAAGCCGTCCTTCCACAGCGTCGACATCACCGGCGCCGAGTACGCCCGCACCCTGAACTTGCCTGACTTCAACGGCCAGGCGCGCACCCTGGCCGACTTCAAAGGCAAGCTGCCGGTGGTGTTCTTCGGCTACACCCAGTGCCCCGACGCCTGCCCGACCACCATGGCCGAATTGGCCGAGGTCAAGCGCGCGCTGGGCGCAGACGGCGCGCGCGTGGTCGCTGTCTTCGTCAGCGTTGACCCCGAGCGCGACACGGCCGAGTTGCTCAAGGCCTACATGGCCAATTTCGGCGCCGACTTCGTCGGCCTGCGCGGCACACCCGAGCAGGTTCAGGCCGCCGCCAAGGAGTTCAAGGTCTTCTACGCCAAGGTGCCCGGCAAGACCGAGAACAGCTACACCGTCGACCACACGGCGGGCAGCTACATCTTCGATGCCCAGGGCAAGGTGCGCCTGTTCAGCCGCTATGGCAGCGGCGCCAAGTTCCTTGCCGAGGACCTGAAGATCCTGCTGGCCGAGAAGGCCTGAGCGCACCCGCAAAAACGGCGCCCGCAGGCGCCGTCGATGAGGGCGGCTGAAAAACGCTCAGGCGGCCGCTGCCTCCATCGCCTTGCGCATCTTCTTCATCGCCGCCACCTCGATCTGGCGGATGCGCTCGGCGCTGACGCCGTATTCGGCCGCCAGATCGTGTAGCGTCATGCCGCCGGAGTTGTCGTCGTTAACCTTGAGCCAGCGCTCCTCGACGATCCGCCGGCTGCGGCTGTCCAGCACTTCCAGCGCCTGCAGCAGGCCTTCGCCGGCCAGCGCGTCGCGGCGCCGCGACTCCAGCACCTGAGTCGGCTCGCCGCGGTCGTCGGCCAGGTAGGCGATCGGTGCGAACGACTCTTCGCCGTCGTCGGTCTGCGGCTCCAGCGCCACATCTCCGCCCGACAGCCGGGTCTCCATCTCGATCACCTCGTCGGGCTTGACGTTCAGCGTCCGCGCCACATGCTCGACTTCGCCGGGCGAGAGGGTGTTGCGGTGCGCGTCGGCGTCGCTGGCGTCGCGCTTGAGGCGCTGCTTCATCGAGCGCAGGTTGAAGAACAGTTTGCGCTGCGCCTTGGTCGTGGCCAGCTTGACCATGCGCCAGTTGCGCAGGATGTACTCGTGGATCTCGGCCTTGATCCAGTACAGCGCGTAGCTCACCAGGCGCACGCCCTGGTCCGGGTCGAAGCGCTTGACGGCCTTCATCAGCCCGACATTGCCCTCCTGGATCAGGTCGCCGTGCGGCAGGCCATAGCCCAGGTACTGGCGCGACACCGATACCACCAGGCGCAGGTGCGAGAGCACCAGCCGGCCGGCGGCGGAAAGGTCGCCCGCGTCGCGCAGCCGCCGGGCGTAGGAGGATTCTTCGTCCTGCGTCAGCATCGGCAGCCGGTTGACCGACGAGATGTAGGCGTCGAGATTGCCCAGCGAGGGCACCATCGCCCAGGGGTCACGCAAAGACAGCGAGGTGGAAGTTGACAGGTTCATGGCGTACTGGGAGTAACCCGAGGTCACTTGGTTCCCGAAATATTAGCACTCCTGGGTTGGGAGTGCCAAACCGGCGCCGCCGGCTGGCAGTCAACTGCTGAACAGGAAGTTCATCACGTCGCCGTCCTTGACGACGTAGTCCTTGCCCTCGGCGCGCATCTTGCCGGCGTCCTTGGCACCTTGCTCGCCCTTGCAGGCGATGTAGTCGTCGAAGGCGATGGTCTGGGCGCGGATGTAGCCCTTCTCGAAATCGGTGTGGATCACGCCGGCCGCCTTGGGGCCGGTGTCGCCGATGTGGATGGTCCAGGCGCGCACCTCCTTGACCCCGGCGGTGAAGTAGGTCTGCAGGCCCAGCAGCTTGAAGCCGGCGCGGATCAAGCGGTTCAGCCCGGGTTCGTCCTGGCCCATCTCCTGCAAGAACAGCAGCCGGTCGGCGTCGTCCATGTCGGCCAATTCGGCCTCGGTCTTGGCACAGATCGCCACCACCGGGGCGTTCTGCGCCGCAGCGTATTCGGCCAGCCGGTCGAGGAAGGGGTTGTCGCTGAAACCGTCCTCGGCGACGTTGGCGACGAACATCGCCGGCTTGGCCGTGATCAGGCACAGCGGCTTGAGGATCAGCCACTCCTCCTTGCTGAAATCGATGCCGCGCACCGGCCTGGCCTGGTCCAGCGCCGCCTGGCATTTCTCCAGCACCTTGACCAGGGCAGCGGCCTCCTTGTCGTTGCCAGAGCGCGCGGCCTTGACGTAGCGGTGCAGGCTTTTCTCGACCGTGGCCAGGTCGGCCAGGCAGAGCTCGGTCTGGATCACCTCGATGTCGTTGATCGGGTCGATCTTGCCGGCGACGTGGATGACGTTGTCGTCCTCGAAGCAGCGCACCACGTTGACGATCGCGTCGGTCTCGCGGATGTGGCTGAGGAACTGGTTGCCCAGGCCCTCGCCCTTGCTCGCGCCCGCCACCAGGCCGGCGATATCGACGAACTCGACGATCGCCGGGACGACCCGTTCGGGCTTGACGATCTCGGCCAGGCGGGCCAGCCGCAGGTCGGGCAGCTCGACCACGCCGACATTGGGCTCGATCGTGCAGAACGGGTAGTTCTCGGCCGCGATCCCGGCCTGGGTCAAGGCATTGAAAAGGGTGGACTTGCCGACATTGGGCAAGCCCACGATGCCGCACTGGAGGCTCATGGCGTGTCTTCTTTGGGAGGGGCTGGCCGGGGCGCCAGGGAAAGGGGTGATCGGCGCGTGCAGCGCAGCAGCCGAGCGCTGACGGTGAGCGATTTTATCGGCCCGGCCGGCGCAGCGATTCCTACAATGCCGGCCCATGGCACAGGTTCAAGTCGCAGTTCGCGGCACAGGCGTGGTCGGCATGACCCTGGCGCTGGCGCTGTCACGCCAGGGCTTGCGCGTGGGCCTGCCGGGCGACGCGCTGCGGGCCAGCGCCGAAGGTGGGCGCGGCGACGTCCGGGCCTACGCCCTCAACAGCGCCTCACGGTCGCTGCTGACGGCGCTCAAGGTCTGGGACGCCTTGCCGGCGGACGCGGTCACGGCGGTCGACGACATGTGCGTGGTCGGTGACGCGGCATCGGGGCGGATCGATTTCTCGGCCTGGCAGCAAGGCGTGGCGGCGCTGGCCTGGATCGTCGACGCCGCTGAGCTCGACAACGCCTTGCGCACCGTGCTGCGCTTTGCGCCGCATGTCCAGGCCCTGGCCGAGGCCGACGGCGAAACTGCCGACGCCGAATTGACGGTGCTGGCCGAGGGCCGGGATTCGGCCGGCCGGCGCGCCCATGGCGTGGCCTGGCAGCCGCAGGCCTATGGCCACAGCGCCTTGGCGGCGCGGCTGGTGGCTGGCCAGCCCCACGCCAACACCGCCTGCCAGTGGTTTGCGTCGCCCGCCGTGCTGGCCTTGCTGCCGCTGGACCGGCCCGCGCCGGACACCAGCTACGCCCTGGTCTGGTCGATGCCCAGCGAGCGCGCCGAGCAACTGCGGCAACAGCCCCAGGCCGAATTCGAGGCAGCGCTGAACGCCGTCTGCGGTGCTGGCTTCGGCGGGCTGAGGCTGGCCAGCGAGCGCAGCGCCTGGCCGTTGGCGCTGGCCCGGGCCGAGCCGGTCTGCGGCCCCGGCTGGGCGCTGGTCGGCGACGCGGCGCACACCATCCACCCGCTGGCCGGTCAGGGGCTGAACCTGGGGCTGGCCGATGTTGCGGCGCTGAGCCGGGTGATCGCCGAGCGCGAGCCCTGGCGCGCCCTGGGCGACGAGACACTGCTGCGCCGCTATGCCCGCGCCCGGGCGTTGCCGACCCAGGCCATGGCCTGGGTCACGGATTCGCTCCTGCACCTGTTCGCCGCCGAGCAGCCGCTGGTGCGGGAACTTCGCAACCGCGGCATGACTCTGCTCAACCGATTGGCGCCGCTCAAGCGCGCCTTGACCGCCAGGGCGATGGACGCCTGAGCCCACCTCTACCTACCCACGTTCTGCCTGAAAGCTACCCATGACCGAGCGATCCAACCTGCGCCGTGGCGCCCTCTGCCTGGCCCAGGCTGCCGCACTGGCGACCGTGCTGGCGACTGCACTCGGCGCCGGCAGCGTGCGGGCCGACGAGGCGGTGATCCGCAAGGTGCTGGCCGAGAGGCTGCCCAACTTCCCCAAGATCGACGAGGTCAGCAAGACCGCTATCCCGGGCATCTTCGAGGTCCGCGTCGGCAGCGATCTGTTCTACGCCGACGAGGCCGGCAACCACCTGATCCAGGGCGCGATCATCGACACCCGCACCCGCACCGACCTGACCCAGGCGCGCATTGACAAGCTCACGGCGGTGGACTTTGCCGCCCTGCCGTTGAAGGACGCGATGCTGATCAAGCAGGGCACCGGCGTGCGCAAACTGGTGGTCTTCGCCGACCCGAACTGCGGCTACTGCAAACGCATCGAGCGCGACCTGCTGACGCTCAAAGATGTCTCGATCTACACCTTCCTCTACCCCATCCTCGGGCCGGACTCGGGCGTCAAATCCAAGGACATCTGGTGCGCCAAGGACCCGGGCAAGGCCTGGCGCAACTGGATGGTCGACGGCCTGATGCCGGCCAAGGCGGTGGCCGGGTGCGACACCACGGTGCTGGAGCGCAACGTCGCGCTGGGGCAGAAGTACAAGGTCCAGGGCACGCCTGCGGTGGTGTTCGAGGACGGCACGCGCGCCCCCGGGGCGATCCCGGCGGCGCAGATCGAGCAGCGCATCAGCGCAGCGACCAAGCGCAGTTGAGCCTGCCGGCGCAGTGCCGCAGCGACAATCTGCGGCCATGCCCGAGCCTCCAGAACCCCTTGCCGCGCCGCAGACCGCTGCGCCGCCTGCATTGCCGCCCGCATTACCGCTGTCCCTGCCGCTGACAGTCCCGCCCGCAGTCCCCGAGATCGCCCGCCGCCTGGCCAACGCCGGCCTGCTGCCCTTCGTCGTCGGCGCGGCCCTGGTCTGGATCGTCAACCCGCAGGCCCACCCCTATGTCAGCCTGGCCCTGGCGGCCTACGCGGCCTTGGTGATCTCGTTCCTGGGCGGCATCCATTGGGGCCTGGCGATGCGCCGCAGCACGCCGCCCGAGGCGATGCTGGTCTGGGGCGTGGTGCCGGCACTGCTGGCCTGGTTCGCGGTGATGATGCCGGCCCACGCCGGGCTGGTGATCGATGCGTTGCTGCTGCTGGCCTGCTACTTGGTCGACCGCAAGGTCTATCCGGCGCAGGGCCAGGCGCATTGGCTGACGCTGCGCTTTCGCATGACCGGGGTGGCGATGTTGAGCTGTTTCCTCGGTGCCGCCGGGGCTTGAGGGCAGGACCAGGATGATTCGCTACCGCGTCGATATCGCCGACCTGCACAGCCACCACTTTGAGGTCACGGTCACGGTCCTGCAGCCGGACGGGCAGCAGACCGTGTCCTTGCCGGTCTGGATTCCCGGCAGCTACATGGTGCGTGAGTTCGCCCGCCACCTCAGCGGCCTGCAGGCCAGCCAGGGCGGCCGGCCAATCCAACCCAGGCAACTCGACAAGACCCGCTGGCTGCTGGACTGCCAGGGCGCCCGGGCGCTGACCCTGCGCTACCGCGTCTATGCCTTCGACCCCTCGGTGCGGGCGGCCTTCCTCGACAGCCGGCGCGGCTTCTTCAACGGCACCAGCCTGCTGCTGCGGGTGCATGGCCGCGAGGCCCAGGTCCAGCGGCTGAGGATAGGCAAGCTGCCAGCGCAGTGGCAGATCGCCACGGCGATGGCGCCCCGGGCCGGCAGCGCGGTCGAGTTCGAGGCCGCCGACTACGACGAACTGGTCGACCATCCGGTTGAGCTGGGCGCGTTCTGGCGCGGCCAATTTCAGGCCGGCGGCGTGCCCCACCAGTTTGTCGTTGCCGGCGCCCTGCCGGGGTTCGACGGGCAGCGCCTGCTGGCCGACAGCCAACGCATTTGCGAGGCGGCGATCGCGTTCTGGCATGGCCAGGCCGGCGGCCCGCCGCCGATGTCGCGTTACCTGTTTTTGCTCAACGCGGTCGAGGACGGCTACGGCGGGCTGGAGCACCGCGCCAGCACCGCCCTGATCGCGGCCCGGCGCGATCTGCCGCGGCTGGCCGGCGACGCCAAGCCCCAGGCCATGAGCGACAGCCAGGCGACGCTGCTGGGCCTGATCTGCCACGAGTACTTCCACAGTTGGAACGTCAAGCGGCTAAAGCCGGCGGAGTTCACCCGGATCGACTACAGCGGCGAGAACTACACCGCGCTGTTGTGGTTCTTCGAGGGTTTCACCAGCTACTACGACGACCTGCTGCTGCGCCGCGCCGGGCTGATCGATGCGCCGCGCTACCTCAAGCTGTTGGCCAAGGCCATGGCGGCGGTCGCGGCCACGCCAGGGCGGCAGTTGCAGAGCGTCGCCGAGGCCAGTTTCGACGCCTGGAACAAGTACTACCGGGCCGACGAGAACACGCCCAACGCCACCGTCAGCTACTACCAAAAGGGCAGCCTGGTGGCCTTGGCACTGGACCTGAGCCTGCGCCGCGCGGGCGGCAGCCTGGACGAGGTGATGCGCGCACTCTGGCAGCAGACCGGCGGCGGGCCGATCAGCGAAGCCGATATCGCGGCAGCGCTGCAGGCTGCCGGCAAGCGCTCGTTCGCGCCCGAGCTGGCCGCCTGGGTGCATGGCCGGGGCGAATTGCCGCTGGCCGGCCTGCTGGCCGAGTTCGGCGTGGTCTGCGGCCAGGAGCGTGCCGGACTGGCCGCCAGCCTGGGCCTGCGCCTGGCAGAAGGGCCGGTCAGCGGCATCACGGTGCGCGGCGTGCTGGCCGGCAGCGCGGCGGCGGTGGCGGGCGTTTCGGCCGGCGACGAGTTGCTGGCGATCGACGGTTGGCGGCTGCGGCGCCTTGACGATGCGCTGGCCTGGCTGCGCCCCGGGGCCAGCTTCGAACTGCTGGCGGTGCGCGACCAGCGCATCACCCATTTGCGCATCCAGCCCCAACCGGCCGGCGCGCTGGCCCAACTGCCGACGCTGAGTCTTTTGGACCGGCCGGGCAAGGCGATGCGCGACCGCCGCATGGCCTGGATCGCGGCCTGATCGCGGCTGGATCGCTGCATCGCTCTGCAAGCTGGCCATGCGCCCGCTGATCGCCCACCCGCCGGCCCAGCCACCGACCCAGTCCTGGCCGCGCCGGCCGGTCGCCCGCCGTGCGGCGTGGCTGGCGCTGACCCTTGCCGTGATGCTGCTGCACGGGCTGGCGATGGAGCAGTTGGGCGAGGCGCAAATCGGCTGGGGCATGGGCACGCAGGCGCCGCCGCGGATCGCCGTCAGCTTCGTCAAAGAGCTGGCCCAGGCAGCGCCAACGCCGCCGCCAGCCCCAGCCCAGCGCCGCCACAGCGGCCGATCCGCCCTGCCGGCCGGCCCGGCCGCGTCCGCGCCGGGGCCGCAGCCCTTGCCGGCCGCGCCGACGCCGGCCGAGCCTGCCGAGCCTGCGGCCGAAGCTGCCGCCGTCGCCCAGGTCGAGCTGGCCCAGGCTGCGCCGGTGGCGACTGAGCTGGCGCCGGCAGCGCCGCTGGCGGCCCCGCCTGCGGCCACACTGCCCCAGCCAGCGCTGCCACCGGTGGCTGGTTCAGCCGGGGCAAGCAGCCCAACGGAGTCAAGCGCGGCGGCCGATTTCAGTTGGCCGCCGTCGACCCGCTTGCGCTTCAAGCTGCTCGGCCATTACCGCGGTCCGCTGCATGGCTCGGCCCAGGTCGATTGGTTGCTCGACGGCAGCCGCTACCAGGTGCACCTGGAGACCTCACTGGGGCCGGTGCTGTCGCGCCACATCACCAGCCAGGGCCTGTTGACGCCGCAGGGCCTGGCGCCGCAACGCTTCGACGGCGAGCAAAGCCTGCTGTTCCGCGCCACCCGGCGCTGGGGCCAGCGCTTCACCCCCGAGCGCATCACGCTGGCCGATGGCAGGGATGTCGCCGCCTTGCCCGGCACCCAGGACGAGGCCAGCCAGTTTGTCCAACTGACCTGGCTGTTCACCACCCAGCCCGAGTTGTTGCAGGTGGGCAAATCGGTCGAACTGCCGCTGGCGCTGAACCGGCGGGTGGACCTCTGGACCTACGATGTCGTCGGCCTGGAGACGCTGCAGTTGCCGTTCGGCCAGGTCAGCACCTTCCATGTCAAGCCGCGGCGCGAGGCCGGCAACGGCGTGATGACGGCCGAAATCTGGTTCGCCCCGTCGCTGCAGACCCTGCCGGTGCGCATCCTGGTACGCCAGGACGCCGACAGTTGGATCGACCTGACACTTGACAAGCCGCCACTCCAGGCCGAGCGCTGATTGCCCTGACCACTCCACCGAAAGCCGCCATGACTTACGAAACCATCCTCACCGACACCCTTGGCGACGCCAGCGCCCTGCGCACCGGCCTGATCACGCTCCACCGGCCGAAGCAGCTCAACGCCCTCAACGACCAGTTGATGGACGAACTCGGCGCCGCGCTGGCCGGCTTCGACGCCGACGACGCCATCGGCTGCATCGTCATCACCGGCAGCGACAAGGCCTTTGCGGCCGGCGCCGACATCGGGGCGATGAAGGACTACGGTTTCATGGATGTCTACAAGCGCGGCTACGTCAGCCGCAACTGGGAGCACATCCGCCAGATCCGCAAGCCGGTGATCGCGGCGGTGGCCGGTTTTGCCCTGGGCGGCGGCTGCGAGCTGGCGATGATGTGCGACATCGTGATCGCCGCCGACAACGCCAAGTTCGGCCAGCCCGAGATCAAGCTCGGCCTGATCCCCGGTGCCGGCGGCACCCAGCGCCTGCCGCGCGCCATCGGCAAGGCCAAGGCGATGGACATGGTCCTGACCTCACGCCTGGTCGGCGCGGTCGAGGCCGAGGCCTCGGGCCTGGTCTCGCGGGTGGTGCCGGCGGCCAGCCTGATGGACGAGGCCCTGAGCGTGGCTGCCGCGATCTGCGCCCTCAGCCTGCCGATCGCGATGATGGCCAAGGAAAGCGTCAACCGCGCCTTCGAGACCGGCCTGTCGGACGGCGTGCTGTTCGAGCGCCGGCTGTTCCACGCCGCCTTTGCCAGCGAGGACAGCAAGGAAGGCATGGACGCCTTCGTGCACAAGCGCAAGCCGGCCTTCAAGCACCGCTGAAGCCGCAGCCGGCGATGCCTTTCAGCCCTGGTGTCAGCCCTGGTGTCAGGCCTCGTGGCGCAGCGCTGGAAACAAGATCACGTCGCGGATGCTGGGGCTGTCGGTCAGCAGCATGGTCAGCCGGTCGATGCCGATGCCGCAGCCGCCGGTCGGCGGCATGCCGTATTCGAGCGCGCGGATGAAGTCGGCGTCGTAGTACATCGCCTCCTCATCGCCAGCCTCCTTGTTCGCCGCCTGGGCGCGAAAGCGTGCGGCCTGGTCCTCGGCGTCGTTGAGCTCGGAGAAACCATTGGCGTACTCGCGGCCGGTGATGAACAGCTCGAAGCGCTCGGTGACCTGCGGGTTGGCGTCCGAGGCGCGCGCCAGCGGGCTGACCTCGACGGGATAGTCGACGATATAGGTCGGGTCCCAGAGCTGGGCCTCGACCACCGCCTCGAACAGCCCGAACTGCAACTCGGCCAGCGTCCAGTGCGCCGGCACCGGCTGGCCGGCGGCCAGGATGCGCTCGCGCAGGACCACAGCGTCGTCGGCCTGGGGCTCGCTCAGGCCGGCATAGCGCAGCAGCGACTGGCGCACCGAGAGGCGGGCAAAGGGCTGGTCCAGGGCGACCGGCCGGCCGGCGTAGCTGAGTTGCGCCGAGCCGGTGGCGATGCGCGCGGCGTGGCGCAGCACCGTCTCGGTGAAGTCCATCAGGTCGTGGTAGTTCCAGTAGGCGGCATAGAACTCCATCATCGTGAACTCGGGGTTGTGGCGAACCGAAATCCCCTCGTTGCGAAAACTGCGGTTGATCTCGAACACCCGCTCAAAGCCGCCGACGATCAGCCGCTTGAGGTAAAGCTCGGGCGCGATCCGCAGGAACATCTGCTGGTCGAGCGCGTTGTGGTGGGTGCTGAAGGGCTTGGCGTTGGCGCCGCCGGGGATCGGGTGCAGCATCGGCGTCTCGACCTCAAGAAACGCATGCTCGACCATGAAGCTGCGGATCGCGCTCAAGACCTTGCTGCGGGCGACGAAGCGGCTGCGTGCGGCGTCGTCGGTGATCAGGTCGACATAGCGCTGACGGTACTTCTGCTCCTGGTCGGCCAGGCCGTGGAACTTGTCGGGCAAGGGGCGCAGGCTCTTGGTCAACAGCCGCAGTTGGCTGACCCGCAGCGACAGCTCGCCGGTCTTGGTCTTGAACAGCGCGCCGCTGGCGGCGACGATATCGCCCAGGTCCCAGCGCTTGAAGGCCTCGTAGACCGCCTGCCCGACCAGTTCCTTGCTGATGAAGAGCTGGATCCGGCCATGGGTCTTGCCCAATGAACCGTCCTGCAGGGTGGCGAAGCTGGCCTTGCCCATCACCCGCTTGAGCATCATCCGCCCGGCCAGCGCGACGCTGATCTGCTGCGGCTCCAACTCGGCGTTGTCGGTCTCGGCGTAGCGGTGCTGCAGGTCGGCGGCGTGGTGGCTGGGCTTGAAGTCGTTGGGAAATGCCGGGCCCTGGGCACGGATCGCGGCGAGCTTGTCGCGCCGCTCGGCGACCAGCTTGTGGTCGTCGGCCGCAGGGGCGGGGCTGGGGGTGTCGGTGGGGTGGGCGGTCATCTCAGGGGCGCAGCCACAGGCCAGCGCTGCGGCGGCAAACCGCGAATTGTAGGCAGGGCTTGGCCGATAATTCGGCCTCGACTCGGCCTTGCCCTTCCACCTTCCGCACCGCTCTATGTACCTGCGTCACGCCCCCGTCATCGACCGCAAGCTGCGCTTCGCCCTGGCCGGATGCGGGCGCATCGCAACGAACCATTGGCAGGCGATGGTCGAGCATGCCGAGAACGTCGAACTGGTCGCCGCCTGCGACCCCGATCCGGTGGCGCTGGCGGCCATGACCGAGCGCAGCGGCGCCAGCGGTTTCGCCGCCTACGGCCAGATGCTGGCCGCCGCCGCCGATCTGGGCGGCATCGACTGCGTGGTCCTGACCACGCCCAGCGGCCTGCACCCCCAGCAAGCGATAGACGCGGCCGGCGCCGGTCTGCATGTCATGACTGAAAAGCCCATGGCCACGCGCTGGGCCGACGGCCTGGCGATGGTCAAGGCCTGCGACGAGGCCGGGGTGCGGCTGTTCGTGGTCAAGCAGAACCGCCACAACCGCAGCTTGCAGTTGCTGCGCCGGGCGATCCAGGCCGGGCGCTTCGGCCGCATCTACATGGTCACGGTGAATGTTTTCTGGGCCCGGCCGCAGAGCTACTACGACTCGGCCGCCTGGCGTGGCACCTGGGAGTTCGACGGCGGCGCGTTCATGAACCAGGCCAGCCACTACATCGACCTGCTGGACTGGCTGATCGGCCCGGTCGAGAGCGTGATGGCCTACACCGGCACGCTGGCCCGGCACATCGAGGTCGAGGACACCGGGGTGGCGGCGCTGCGCTGGCGCAACGGCGCGATGGGCTCGGTCAACGTCACCATGCTGGCCCACCCGAAGAACTTCGAAGGCTCGATCACGGTGCTGGGCGAGCAGGGCACGGTGCGCATAGCCGGCGTCGCGGTCAACCGCATCGAGCACTGGGAGTTTGCCCAGGGCCATGCGATGGACGCCGAGCGCGACGCCGCCAGTTACGCCACCGCCTCGGTCTACGGCCACGGCCACCCGCTGTACTACGACAACGTGCTGCGCACCCTGCGCGGCCAGTGCGAGCCCGACACCGATGGCCGCGAGGGCCTGAAAAGCCTGGAGCTGCTGGTGGCGATGTACCGCTCCGCGCGCGATGGCGCCAAGGTCAACCTGCCGCTGGACTATTGAGCGTGGGCGCCAGCATCCACCCCTCGGCCATCGTCGACGCAGGCGCGCAGCTCGGCGACGGCTGCCGGGTCTGGCACTTCGCCCACATCAGCGCCGGTGCCCGCATCGGCCCGGGCTGCTCCTTCGGCCAGGGCGTGTACGTCGGCAACGACGTGCAGATCGGCGCCAACGTCAAGGTCCAGAACAACGTCTCGGTCTACGACGCGGTGACGCTCGAAGACGACGTGTTCTGCGGCCCGAGCATGGTCTTCACCAATGTCCACAACCCGCGTGCGGCGGTGCTGCGCAAGGCCGAATACCGGCGCACCCTGGTGCGCCGCGGGGCGACGCTGGGCGCCAACTGCACCATCGTCTGCGGCAGCACCGTCGGTGAATACGCCTTCGTCGGTGCCGGCGCGGTCGTCAGCCGCGATGTGCCGGCCTTCGCCCTGGTGCTGGGCGTGCCGGCGCGGCGGGTCGGCTGGATGAGCCGGCATGGCCAGCGCCTGGCCCTGCCCGCGTCTGGCCAGGCCGAGGCGGTCTGCCCGGCCACCGCCGAGCGTTACCGCTTGAGCGGCGACCGCCTCAGCCTGCTCGACTGAAGCCCATGCAATTCACCGACTTGAAGGCCCAGTACGCGGCGCTGAAGACCGCCATCGACGCCCGCATCCAGCGTGTCCTCGACCATGGCCAGTACATCATGGGCCCCGAGGTCGCCGAGATGGAATCGGCGCTGGCGGGCTTGACCGGCGCGCCGCACTGCGTGGCCGTGGCCAGCGGCACCGAGGCCTTGCTGATCGCGCTGCTGGCGATTGGCCTGAAGCCCGGCGACGAGGTCATCACCACGCCCTTCACCTTCGCCGCCACCGCCGAAGTCATCGCCCTGCTCGGCGGCGTGCCGGTGTACGTGGACATCGAGCCCGACACCTGCAACATCGACGCCAGCCTGGTCGAGGCGGCAATCAGCCCGCGCACCCGGGCGATCATGCCGGTCAGCCTCTACGGCCAGGTCGCCGACATGGCCGAGCTCAATGCCATCGCCGGTCGCCACGGCCTGATCGTGGTCGAAGACGCGGCGCAGAGCCTGGGCGCCAGCTACCAGGGTCGGCGCAGCGGCAACCTCTCGACCCTCGCCTGCACCAGCTTCTTCCCGAGCAAGCCGCTGGGCTGCTATGGCGACGGCGGGGCGCTGTTCACCGCCGACTCGGGCCTGGCCCGGGCGGCGCGCGAGATCCGTGTCCACGGCCAATCGGGCCGCTACCACCACACCCGCATCGGCGTCGGCGGGCGCATGGACACCCTGCAATGCGCGGTGGTGCTGGCCAAGCTGCAACGCTTTGACTGGGAGCTGGAGCGGCGACGGGCGCTGGGCACGCGCTATGGCCAATTGATCGCCGCCAGTGGCGCGCCGATCGAATTGCTGGGGCTGCGGCCCGACCGCGATTGCGTCTGGGCCCAGTACACCGTGGTGCTCGACCACCGGGCGGCGGTGCAGCAAGCGCTGCACGCCGCCGCCATCCCCAGCGCCGTGCATTACCCCAAGCCGCTGCACCACCAGCCGGCATTTGCCGCCGGCCACGACCCGGCCGCTCACCCGCACAGCATCCGCGCTGCGCAGCGGGTGCTGAGCCTGCCGATGAGCGCCGACCTGAGCGAGGCCGACCAGGACCGGGTGGTGGCCGCCTTGGTCGCGGCGGTCGAATCTGCCGCCAGCGCCCAGCCCGTGACGGTCTGAGCCCGGCGGCCCGTCACGCATGGCCGCCGCCAAGCTCAGGCCCAACCCCGCCCCCACCGGCGGGCTGCTGCGCGCCACCCTGACCTTGCTCGGCGGCGGCGCACTGGCGCAGGCCCTGCCGCTGCTGCTCGGGCCTTGGCTGACGCGGCTGTACAGCCCGGCCGAGTTCGGCCAATACCACCTCTTTGCTGCGGTCGCGGCCAATCTCGGTGTGGTCGCCTGCGCGCGCTACGAGTTCGCCCTGCCGCTGGCCGCCGATGGCCACGAGGCGGACCTGCTGCGCCGCCTGTGCCTGCGCATCCTGGCCCTGGCGGTGGGCCTGAGCGCCTGCGCCGGATTGGCCTGGTCGCTGCTGTCAGGCCAGCGCTGGCCGCTGTGGCTGCCGCTGGCCGTGGGCGTGCTCGGCGGGCTGTCATTGGCCACGCTGCAGGCCACCCGCGCCCAAGCCTTTGCCGCACTGGCCGGTGCCCGCGTCGCCCAGCACGGCGGCGCGGCGGTGGCGCAGGTGCTGGCCGGGCTGTCGCAACTGGGCCTGCATGGCCTGATCGCCGCGCCCATCGCCGCCGCCGCCGCCGCCTGGGCCCTGCTGCGCACCGCACCCAGCCCGGCGGCCCACGCTAGCGCCGGTGATTTGATCGCCACCGCCCGGCGCTGGCGCGAATTCCCGCTGCTCAACACCCCCCACGCCTTTTTGGGCGCGCTCCAGGACAGCCTGACGCTGGCGCTGGTGGCGGCCAGCCTGGGCGCGGGCGCGGCCGGCGCCTGGGGCCTGGCGATGCGCTACCTCAAGGCGCCGGCCACGCTGGTCGGGGGCGCCCTGTCGCAGGCGCTGTACCCGAGCCTGGCGCAATCCGGCGCCGGCCCGACCGCGGCCTCGCGCGCCGTCGTCCGCCGCGCCATGCTGAGCCTGGCCCTGATCGCCGCCCCGCTGGTGGCGCTGCTGCTGGGCTGGGCGCCCGAGGCCTTCGCCTGGGCCTTCGGCGCGGCTTGGCGCGACGCCGGTGAACTGGCCCGGGCGCTGGCGCTGTACGTCGGCCTGCATTTCGTCGCCTCGCCGCTGGCGGTGGTGACCATGGCCTGGCAGGCGCAGGCCTGGGCGCTGCGCCTGGCCCTGGTCGGGCAGATCGGCTTCGTCGCCGCGCTGGCGCTGGGCCTGAGCCTGGGCGACCTGGCCGCCGCCGGCTGGGCGGTCTCGGCCGCGACCGCGCTGTACTTCGGCTACTACTTCTGGAAACTGGCGACCTGGCCGCTGGCTGCGGGGCCGAGCACCACGCCAGCGGCGGAGCCCGCCGCATGAGCCTGGCCCTGCGCGCCGCCGTCAACCGCCTGCGCCGCTGGTTGGCCCGGCTGCTCTGGCACCGCATGCTGTTCGGCGAGCGTTCGCAGGGCCGCTGGCGGCCGCACAGCCGGATCGCGCCCTCGACCTGCATCGAGCATGAAGACCGGCTGGAGCTGGGCGACCATGTCTTCATCGGCCCGTACAACTTCATCGAGGCCAGCGCCGGGGTGCGCCTGGGCGAGGGCGTGCAGATCAGCCACCACGCCAGCATCGTCAGCCACAGCTCGCACCGGGCGCAGCGCCTGCTCGGGCCGCGCTATGTCGACTGGCAAGGGCCGCGCCCGGGCTGGGTCAGCGCGCCGGTGGTGGTGGGCGCCTACAGCTTCATCGGCCCGCACAGCCTGATCGAGGCCGGCAGCGTGCTTGGCAAGGGCAGCCTGGTGCGCGCCGGCAGCGTGGTGCGCGGCCAGTTCCCCGACCACGCGGTGCTGGCCGGCAACCCGGCGGTGGTGGTCGGCGACGCGCGAGCAGCCGACGCCGCTTGGCTGGCGCGCTACCCCGAGTTGCGCGCCGGCTATGACGCCTGGGCCGGCCAGCTTGCCGCGCCGGAGCGGTGATGAAGCTGGTGCTGATCGGCGACGGCGACAGCCCGCATCTGCTCAAGTGGGCGCTGGCGCTGGCGCCCAGGGTCAGCCTCTACGCGGTCTCGTCGCGTGGCTTTCTGCCCGGCTTCGACGCCGCCGTGCCGGCCGCGCGGCGCCTGGCGCTGAACACCGCGCCGCGCTTTGCCGGCGGCAACGCGGCGCTGCTGCGCTGCCTGCCGCGCGTCGCCGCCTGGCTGGACGCGGTCCAGCCGGATTGGCTGCATGCCCACTACCTCAGCTCGCACGGCAGCCTGGCCTGGCTGGCGCGCCGGCTGTGGCGGCTGCCGGCGCGCATCGTCGGCTCGGCCTGGGGCTCGGACATCCTGGTCACGCCCGAGCGCAGCCTGGCGATGCGCTGGCTGACCCGGCGGGTGCTGCGCGCCTGTGCCCTGACCACCAGCGATTCGCAGCACATGGCGCAGCGCATGCGTGCCCTGGGCGCGGGCGAGGTGATGTGCTTTCCCTTCGGCCTGGAGGCACTGCCCGAGCGGACGACTCAAGCACTGCCCTACCGCTTCTTTGCCAACCGCGGCCTGGAGCCCATCTACGCGCCGCAGCGGGTGCTGGCGGCCTTTGGCGCGATGGCCCGGGCCTGGCCCGTGGCCGAACTGGTGGTCGCCCACCAGGGCTCGCTGCTGCCGGCGCTGCAGGCCCAGGCGGCGGCGGCCGGGCTGGCGCGGCGGGTGCGCTTCGTCGGCCGGCTCGACGCCCAGGCGCAGGCCCGGGAATATGCCCAGGCGCGCTGGTACCTGAGCCTGCCGGCCAGCGATTCGGTCTCGGTCTCGGTGCTGGAGGCGATGGCCCACGGCTGCATTCCGATCCTGTCCGATCTGCCGGCCAACCGCGAGCTGGTGCGCGACGGCGATAACGGCCTGATCCTGGCCGACGCCGCCCTGCCCAGCGCGGACATGCTGGCGCCGCTGGCCGACCGCGCCGAGGCCATTGCCCGCGCCAACCGCGCCTGGGTCGCCGAACATGCGCTGTTCGGGCCGGCGGTCGAGCGTTTCGTCGCACGGCTGGCCGAACTGCAAGGCCAGCGCCGGCCATGAACATCCTGCTGATCAACCATTACGCCGGCAGCCCGGCGCTGGGCATGGAGTTCCGGCCCTACTTCCTGGCGCGCGAGTGGCTGCGGCTGGGCCACCGGGTGCAAATCGTCGGCGCGACGTTCTCGCATGTGCGCGCGCACCAGCCCGAGCCGGGCGACGAGCGGGTCGCCGGCATCGCCTACCGCTGGCTGGCCACGCCGGCCTACCGCGGCAACGGCCTGGGCCGGGTCTGGAACATCTGGCGATTTTTGAGCCAGCTCTGGCGCCAGGCGCGGCGGCTGGCGACCGAGTTCCAGCCCGACGCGGTGATCGCCTCGTCCACCTACCCGATGGACATCTGGGTCGCCCGGCGCATCGCCAGGCTGGCCGGCGCCAAGCTGGTCTACGAGGTCCACGACCTCTGGCCGCTGTCGCCCATCGAGCTCTCGGGCATGTCGCCGCGCCACCCCTTCATCCGCCTCTGCCAATGGGCCGAGGACACCGCCTACCGCGACGCCGACGCGGTGGTGTCGATGCTGCCCAAGGTGCAGCAGCACATGGCCGGGCGTGGCCTGGATTTGCGCCGGCTGTCGGTCGTGCCCAACGGCATCGCCCCCGACGACTGGCTGGCCAGCCCGCCAGCGCTGCGCCCCGACCTCGCCCAGGCGCTGGCCGAACAGCGCGCCGCCGGCCACACCCTCGTCGGCTACGCGGGCTCGATGGGCCTGCCGAACGCGCTGGACGTGCTGCTGGACGCGGTCAAACGGCTGGGCTCGGCCAAGATTGCGCTGCTGCTGGTCGGCGATGGCCATGAGCGGGCGCGGCTGGCGCAACGCATCGCCGACGAGCGGCTGACCCAGGTCAGGCTGCTGCCGCCCATCCCCAAGGCGCAGGTGCAGTCCTTTTTGGCGCAAATCGACATCGCCTACATCGGCTGGCTGCGGGTGCCGATCTACCGCTTCGGCATCGCCCCGAACAAGCTCATGGACTACATGATGGCCGGCTGCGCGGTGCTGCACTCGGTCGAGGCCGGCAACGACCCGGTCGCCGACAGCGGCTGCGGCCTGAGTGTGGCGCCCGAATCCGCGCAGGCGGTGGCCGACGGCCTGCTGGCGCTGGCCGCGCTGACGCCCGAGCAGCGCCGCGCCATGGGCCAGCGCGGCCGCGCCTATGTGCTGGCGCAGCACAGCTACCCGGTGCTGGCGCAGCGCTTCATCCAGGCGCTGAGCGCATGAACGAGCCTGACGCCGTCGGTCAACACGAGCCCGACGCCGTCGGTCGACACGAGCCCGACGCCGTCGGTCAGCGCTACGCCCGCCGCGCCGCCGCGCAGGCCGGCCGGCCCGACCGCTACAGCATGCTCCAGCCCGATGTCTGGCAATCGGTGCAGGAGCGCCAGCGGGCGATGCTGGCCTTGTTCAACCGCCTGGGCTGGACGGACTTGTCGGCCATGGACGCGCTGGAAGTGGGCTGCGGCGCCGGCGGCAATCTGCTGGAGTTGCTGCGCCTGGGCTTTGCGCCGCAGCGTTTGTGCGGCATCGAGCTGCTGCCCGAGCGCCTGGCCCAGGCCCGCGCGGTGCTGCCGTCCAGCGTCAGCCTGCTGGCCGGCGACGCCTGCGCCGCGCCCATCGCCCCGGCCAGCCGCCAACTGGTGCTGCAATCGACGGTTTTCTCATCGCTGCTGGACGACGCCTTCCAGCAGCGCCTGGCCGAGGCGATGTGGTCCTGGGTGGCGCCCGGCGGCGGGGTGCTGTGGTACGACATGCGGTACAACAACCCGCGCAATCCCGATGTGCGCGGCCTGCCGCTGCGGCGCATCCGGGCGCTGTTCCCGCAGGCGCAGCTTGTAGCCCGGCGGCTGACCCTGGCGCCGCCGCTGGCGCGTCTGGCCTGCCGGTTGACGCCGGCGCTGTACCCCTGGCTCAACGCCCTGCTGCCGCTGCGCACCCATTTGCTGGTCTGGCTGGCCAAGCCCTGAGCGCAGGCCGGCCGGGCGCGGGTCAGGCCGGCACTGGCGGTTCGGCTTGTTCTGGCGCCGGGTCCATGCCCTCAAACACCTGGGCCAGCGGGATGCTCAAGTCCAGGCAGGCCACCCGCATCACCGGGTCCTGGCTCATGTCATGGAACAGCCATTGGTCGTCGGCATTGCGCTGGAAAGACTCGACCCGGCGCGTCTCCGGGTCGACCAGGATGTATTCCCGGAGCGACGCCAATTGGCGGTAGAGCGCGAACTTCTGGCTGCGGTCGTAAGCCTGGGTGCTGGGCGAGAGCACCTCGACCACCAGGCTGGGCGAGCGGAACACCATCTCGGTGGCCAGATCGGCCCGGTCGCAGGTGACGAAGACATCGGGATAAAGGATGGTGTCCTGGCCGATCTGGATCTTCATCGATTCGGTGAAGACCTGGCAGCGCGAACCGGCCAGCCGCGACTTCAACTCGAACGCCAGATTGACAACCGCCCGGCCATGGGTGCGCCGGCCGCCGGTCATCGCGAACACCTCGCCACGGTAGAACTCGTGCCTGTCCGGCTGGGCGTTCTCCCAGGCCAGAAAATCGTCCAGGCCCAGCAACTGCAAGGGCATGCCCATGGCGCTTACCTCCGGGCTGGGATTGTCAACCGGCCCTGTCGGAAAAATGTCGGGCCAAGCGGGTTCGCAGCTCAGGCCAGCGTCGGCTGCTCGGCTGGTTCGGCCGCCGGGTCCATGCCCTCAAACACCTGGGCCAGCGGGATGCTCAAGTCCAGGCAGGCCACGGTCATTGCCTGATCCTGGCTCATGTCATGGAACAGCCATTGGTCGTCGGCGCTGCGCCTGAACGACTCAATCCGCCGCGTCTCTGGGTCGACCAGGATGTATTCCTGCAGGGACGCCAGTCGGCGGTAGAGCGCGAACTTCTGGCTGCGGTCATAGGCCTGGGTGCTGGGCGACAACACCTCGACCACGAGGCGGGGCGCGCGGAACACCATGTCGGTGGCCAGATCGGCCTTGTCGCAGGTGACGAAGATGTCGGGGTAGAGGATGGTGTCCCTGCCGACTTGGATCTTCATCGACTCGGCGAAGACCTGGCAGGGCGAGCCGTCCAGCCTCTCGCCGATGCGCCGGTTCAGGTTGGAAACCGTCCGGCCATGCGTTCGCCGGCCGCCAGTCATGGCGAACACCTCACCCCGGTAGAACTCGTGCCGTTCCGGCTGGGCGTTTTCCCAGGCCAGAAAATCTTCGAGGCTCATCAGTTGCAGTGGCAGACCCATGGCGCGTACCTTCAGGCTGCGATTGTCGGCCACCTCGGCCGGTAAAATTGACAGATTGCCTGGCCCGGCGGCCGTGGCCGCAGAGCCGATCCCCATGTCCACCCCAGCGCCCGACCTGCCTTTCCTGCCCTTCCTGCCATTTGCCCTGCCCGACATCGGCGAGGAAGAGATCGCCGAGGTGGTGGACACGCTGCGCAGCGGCTGGGTCACCACCGGGCCCAAGGCCAAGCGCTTCGAGGCCGACTTCGCCGCCTGGCTGGCCGACGCTGCGGGCGGCCCATCGGCCGTGGCCAGCAGCGAGCTGCACTGCATCGCCGTCAATTCCGCCACCGCCGGCCTGCACCTGGCGCTGGAGGCGCTGGGCATAGGCCCGGGCGACGAGGTCATCACCACCACCCACACCTTCACCGCCACCGCCGAGGTGGTGCGCTACCTGGGTGCCGAGGTGCGGCTGGTGGACATTGATCCGGCCACGCTCAACCTCGATCCGGCCCTAGTCGAGGCGGCGATCACGCCCCGGACCAAGGCGATCCTGCCGGTGCACTACGGCGGTCTGGCGGCCGACATGCCGGCGATCCTGGCGATTGCCCGTCGGCATGGCCTGAAGGTGGTCGAGGACGCCGCCCACGCCCTGCCCAGCAGCAGCGCGGGTCGGCTGGTCGGCACGCTCGACAGCGACGCCACGGTGTTCAGCTTCTACGCCAACAAGACCATGACCACCGGCGAGGGCGGCATGCTGGTCTGCCGCGATCCGGCGCTGGCCAGCCGGGCCCGGGTGATGCGCCTGCACGGCATGAGCCGCGACGCTTTCGACCGCTTCACCGCCACGGTGCCGAGCTGGTACTACGAGATCGTCGCCCCGGGCTTCAAGTACAACCTGACCGACATCGCCGCCGCGCTGGGCATCCACCAGCTCCGCAAGGCGCACCGCTTTGCCGCGCAGCGCGCCGTCATTGCCGCCCGCTACCGCGCCGAGCTGGCCGACTTGCCATTGACCACCGCGCCGCAGCCGCCGGCCGGCCAGCAGCATGCCTGGCACCTCTTTCCCGTCCGCCTGAGCGACGCCGCAGCGATCCACCGCGACAGCCTGATCGAGCGCTTGTTCGCCGCCGGCATAGGCGTCAGCGTGCACTACATCCCGCTGCACCAGCAGCCCTATTGGCGCGACCGCCATGGCCTGCGCGCCGAGGATTTTCCGCACAGCCAGCGCGCCTACGAGCGCATGCTCAGCCTGCCGATCTACACCCGCATGACCGAGGCCGACGTGAGCCGGGTGGTCGACGCGCTGCGCCGGTTGATGTGATGATGCGCTGATGCTACGATGCGACGCGTCAATTACCGACAACGGTCCCCATGCGAACCACCCTAGACATTGACGAAGACGTGCTCGCAGCGGCCAAGGAATTGGCGCGCAGCGAACGCAGTTCTGCCGGTGGAGTGCTGTCGCGGTTGGCTCGGCAGGCGCTTACCGGTCTGCAACCAGGCGCTGTGGGAGATCAAGTGGTGGTGGCGGCCGCAGTGGGAGGCTTCCGGCCCTTCGCCAGCCGTGGCGTCGTCGTGACCGACGCCTTGATCGACGCACTGCGTGACCGCGACGGGGTTTGAACCTAGTTTCATGCGCGCCCTGCTCGACGTCAACGTGCTGATCGCCTTGCTGGATGCTGCGCATGTGCACCATGGATTGGCACTCCACTGGCTGACTGAGCACATCGGCGACGGCTGGTCGTCATCGCCGATGACGCAAAACGGCTGTATCCGCATCCTCTCGCAACCACGCTATCCGAGCCCGCTGCCAGCGGTCGAAGTTGCCCAACGGCTGGCCGAGGCGGCTGCGCAGCCCGTGCATGAGTTCTGGGCCGATGACATCAGCCTCTTGGATGCCCGGCACGTCCAATGGTCGGCCGTGCTGGGTCATCGCCAAGTCACCGACGCCTACTTGCTCGCGCTTGCGGTGGCCCACGGCGGGCGATTTGTAACGTTTGACCGACGGGTGGAACTGCGCTGCGTTCCGGGAGCGACCGCGCAGCACATGGTCACTTTGGTGTGAACCCGGCGCATGGCCAAGCGCAGCTTCGACCTCTGCGCCGCGGCGCTGGCATTGCTGCTGCTGTGGCCGCTGCTGCTGGCGCTGGCGCTGTGGATCAAGCTCGACTCCGCAGGGCCGGTGCTGTTCCGCCAGGCCCGCGTCGGCCGCCACGGGGTGCTGTTCCGGATCCGCAAATTTCGCAGCATGGTGGACGACCCGGCCGCCGCCGGGCCGAAGCTCACCCTGGCCGACGACGCCCGCGTCACCCGCTGCGGCCGGCTCCTGCGCCGCTGCCGGCTCGATGAACTGCCGCAGTTGCTCGACGTGCTGCAGGGCCACATGAGCCTGGTCGGCCCGAGGCCGGAGCTGCCGCGATTCGTCGCCCACTACCCCGAGGCGCTGCGCGCCGCCGTGCTCTCGGTGCGGCCCGGGCTGACCGACCCCGCCGCTATCGCCCACCTTGACGAGGCGGCGCTGCTGGCCGGCGCCGCCGACCCCGAGCAGGCCTACATCGAGCGCATCCTGCCCACCAAGCTGCGCCTGCAGGCCGACTACGCGGCGCGGGCCACCCTCTGGTCTGACCTGGGCGTGCTGCTGCGCACCCTGCGTGCCCTGCTGGGCCGGCGCCGCCGCGCCGCGCAGCGGGCCTGAGGCAGAGACGCCGACACCGACGCCGACACCGACCATGTTGACCATCTGGCACCGCCTCGACCGCTTCCTGGCGCGCCTGCGGCCGCAGCGCGAGCCGCTGTCGCTGGCCATCGATTGCGCCATCGTCGCCCTGGCCTGGAACACCACCTACCTGTTCCGCCTGGGCTTCGAGCGCTGGCTCAGCGCCCGGCCGGACTATGACGCCTGGGTGATGGCCGGCGTGGTGCTGGTCTACGGCCTGGCCTTTGCGGCGCTGCGCGTGCCGCAGGGGATGTGGCGCTTCACCGGCTTTGGCGAGGTGCAGCGCATCGCCATCGCCTGTGGCCTGGCCGGCCTGGGCAGCGCCGTGGCCGTGCTGATGCTGCAACTCGCCCAGGTGCCGCGGGCGGTGCTGGCCCTGCACCCGTTTGTCGCGCTGATGGGCCTGGCGCTGGTGCGGCTGGCCTACCGCATGGTCTACGAGCATGCCCGCTCGCGCATCACCGGCGGCGACACCGAGATCCGCCGCGCCATCGTCATGGGCGCCGGCCAGGCCGCCAGGCGGCTGCTGGCCGGCATCCACCAGCAGGGCTGGACGGTGCTGGGCCTGCTCGACGACAACCCCGCCAAGCATGGCGCGCGGATTGCCGGCGTGCCGGTGCTGGGGCCGCTGGCGGCGATTGCCGACAAGGCGGTGCGCGGCGCCGCCAGCCATGTCATCGTCGCCCTGCCGGCGGCCAGTCCGGCGCAGCGTCGGCGGGCGCTGGACTTGGCCGCGCCTTTCGGCCTGCCGGTGCTGACCGTGCCCTCGGCCGACGAACTGCGCGAGGCCGGCGGCGCGGTCGAGCGGCTGCGCGACATCGAACCCGAGGACCTGCTGGGCCGCGAGCCGGTGCAATTGGACGAGACCGGCATCGCCGAATCGTTGGCCGGCAAGACCGTGCTGATCACCGGCGCCGGTGGCTCGATCGGCAGCGAGCTGTGCCGCCAGGTGGCGCGCTACCTGCCGGCGCGGATCGTGCTCTACGAGGCCAGCGAGTTCAACCTCTACAGCATCGACCAGGACCTGGGCCTGCGCTTTCCGGCGCTGCCCCTGGTCCGATTGATCGGCGATGTCAAAGACCTGGCCCACCTGCAACAGGCCTGCGCCCGCTGGCGGCCGCAGGTGGTCTTCCATGCCGCAGCGTTCAAGCATGTGCCGCTGATGGAGGAAGACGCCAACGCCTGGGCGGCGCTGCGCAACAACACCCTCGGCACCTGGCATGCGGCGCGGGCTGCGGCCGAGGTCGGCGCCGAGCGCTTCGTGCTGATCAGCACCGACAAGGCGGTCAACCCGACCAGCGTGATGGGTGCCAGCAAGCGCGCCGCCGAGATGGTGGTCTCGGCCATGGCTGCCGAGCATCCCGCCACCCGCTTCATGGCGGTGCGCTTTGGCAACGTGCTGGGCTCCAGCGGCAGCGTCATCCCCAAGTTCAAGGAGCAGATCGCCCGTGGCGGCCCGGTCACCGTCACCCACCCCGAGATCATTCGCTACTTCATGACCATCCCCGAGGCCGCCAGGCTGGTGCTGCAGGCGGCCGCCATCGGCCAGAGCGGCCAGGTGCTGGTGCTGGACATGGGCGAGCCGGTGCGCATCGTCGACCTGGCGCGCGACCTGATTCGGCTGTCGGGCCACCACCAGGACGACATCGCGATCGTGTTCTCGGGCCTGCGGGCGGGCGAGAAGCTGTTCGAGGAGTTGCTCGCCGACACCGACGCGACCTTGCCGACGGCAGTTCCTCGGCTGCGCGTGGCCAGGCTGGACAGCCGGGCCGACGCTTTGCCCGCACTGCTGGCCTGCGCCCGCGAGGCTGCGGCCCAATCGGGCAAGGAAGTGCGCGCACGCTTGGCCGACGCGGTCGGCGAATACCGGCCCGCCCTTCCAGATTCGAACTGACGAGAGCGAAGCTGATGATCTATCGTCGAGAGGTGGACGGGCTCAGGGCCGTCGCAGTTGTGTCGGTGATCCTGTTCCATGCCGGCTTCACCTGGATTCCGGGCGGTTACGTCGGCGTCGATGTCTTCTTCGTCATCAGCGGCTACTTGATCACGACGATCCTCGTCACTGAGCAGATGCAGGGCCGCGGCTCGCTTCTGCGCTTCTACGAGCGGCGCGCCCGGCGCATCCTGCCGGCGCTGTTCGTCGTGCTCGCGGCCTGCCTGCCGCTGGCCTGGCATTTGATGCTGCCGTACCAGTTCAAGGACTTCGCGAAAAGCGTGCTGGCGGTGCTGACGTTTTCGTCAAACATCCTGTTCTGGCGGGAGTCGGGCTACTTCGCCGCCGCGACCGAGCTCAAGCCGCTGTTGCATACCTGGAGCCTGGCGATCGAGGAGCAGTTCTACGTCGTTCTGCCGCTGGTCATCATGGCAGTCTGGCGCTTCGGGCTGCGGCCCTTGACTGCGCTGCTGGTGATCGTCGCGACCGCCAGCCTGGGACTGGCCGAATGGGCCTCCTTCAAGGGCATCGTCGTTGCCAATTTCTACCTGATGCCCACGCGCGCCTGGGAGCTGCTGATCGGCGCGTTGGTTGGCATCTGGTTGCTGCAGCGTCCGGCGCCGGTCGGCCGCGCGGCCGCAGCCGCGTCTGTGCTGGGCCTGGGCCTGATCCTGTACGGTGTGTTCCGCTTCGACCGCAGCACGCCGTTTCCCGGGCTGCTGGCGCTGGTGCCTACGCTCGGCACGGCACTTGTGATCCTGTGCGGCAGTGCGCCGGGCGGCGCGCGCCGCCTGTTGTCCTTGAGGCCCGTGGTTGCGATCGGTCTGATCAGCTACAGCGCCTACCTGTGGCACCAGCCGCTGTACGCGTTCGCGCGCCTGGCCAAGCCCGAGCCGTCGCAGCGCCAACTGCTGTTTTGCGGCCTGATCGTTGCCACGCTGGTGCTGGGCTGGCTGACCTGACGGTATGTGGAGCAGCCTTTCCGGGACCGCGCAGTCGTCAGCCGCCGACAGGTGCTGGTCTGCGCTGTCGTGGCCAGCTTGGCGGCGTCGCTGCTGGCAATACCGATAGTGATCACGGACGGATTCTTCAGCCGCTTCCCAGCCAAAGACCAGTACCTACTGTCGGTCAATCCGACCGAACTGGGGCGCTACACCGAGCGCCGGTTCCGCGCACTGGAAGGCAGGCGTTTCGACCCCGCCGGACCGCAGCTCCGTGTCGCGATCATCGGTGACAGCTATGCCCAGGATATCGCCAACATGATCGGGGAAAACGGCTATCTGAAGTCGGCCCAGATCGTCACCTACGGGCTCGCTGCGCGCTGTCCAAAGTACATCGGCACGGCCGACGTCGCAAGGCTCTATGCCCTGGACGTGGAGCGACTCGACGCCGAGTACTGCCGCAGCCAGAGCAACCTGCGCGATGCGATCCCGCTGATGCGCGCAGCCGACGTCGTGATCCTGGCCAGCCAGTGGCGCGCCTGGGAGGCCGAGCGAATCGGCGAGACGCTGGAGGCGCTGGGTCTCGCGCCCTCGCAAACCTTGGTGGTCGTCGGCCGCAAGGATTTCGGCCCCGTCGCGCCGATGGCTTACCTTGAAATGAGCGAGGCCCAGCGCCGCGAGTTCGAGAACGCCGTCCCGGCCGGGAACGCCCTGGTCAACGACGCGCTGCGCAAGGTCTTGCCGGCAGGGACGTTTGTCGACATGCAGCCGATGCTGTGCGCCGGGCGCGGTCGCTGCCGCATCTTCACGCCCGCTGGCGAACTGCTGACTTTCGACGGCGAGCACTTCACGCCCGAGGGCGCCCGCCGCGCCGGCGCTCTGGTGTTCGAGCACCCGGTGCTGGCGCGCCTGAAGTGACGCGCGCCCACCTGCGGCGCCCGCTGCGGCGGTTCTGCCGCCTCGGGGTCAGCCTCGGGGTCAGGTCTTGCTTCTTGCATCCTCGACGCACCGCACAGCCTCGGCCGCGTTGACGATACCTATGCCCTGGTGGCCGCCCATCGACAGCAAATGCCGATCCCCGGAGACGACGATC
>JANXYH010000034.1 GCA_025350145.1 Burkholderiales bacterium
GCCTCGCTGGACTGGCCGGCGCTGCACCAGGCGGTGGTCGATTGCCGGGCCTGCACGCTCTGCCAGAGCCGGCGCCAGACGGTGTTCGGGCTGGGCCACCCGCGGGCGCATTGGATGGTGGTCGGCGAGGCGCCGGGCGAGCAGGAGGACAGGCAGGGCGAGCCCTTTGTCGGCGCCAGCGGCCAGTTGCTCGACAAAATGCTGGCGGCGCTGGGCCTGACCCGCAGCGATGCCGACCCGCAACGCCAGGTCTACATCGCCAACACCCTGAAATGCCGACCGCCCGCCAACCGCAACCCCAGCCCCGACGAACTGCAACGCTGCCAGCCGTTCCTGGAGCGCCAGGTGGCGCTGGTGCAACCCCGCGTGATCCTGGCGATGGGGCGCTTCGCGGTGCAGTCGCTGCTGGCCAGCGACCAGCCCATAGGCCAGTTGCGCGGCCGGGTCCACGCCTGGGCAGGCGTGCCCCTGGTGGTCACTTACCACCCGGCCTATCTGCTGCGGACACCGGCCGACAAGGGCCGGGCCTGGGCCGATCTGTGCCTGGCAGCGACCGTGGCCGAGGCGCAGACCGGGCCAGCCACCTAGGGCCGCTTGGCCTTGACCGGCCGTTTCCAGCCGGGAATCGTCACCTGCTTGCCGCGTGCCACGGTCAGCTTGCCGGCCTCGGTGGCGCGGGTGATGGTGCTGCCGCCGCCGACGGTTCCGCCGGCCCGAATCGTCACCGGGGCGACCAGCACGCAGTTCGAGCCGATGTGCACGTCGGCCTCGATCACGGTCAGGTGCTTGTTGGCGCCGTCATAGTTGGCGGTGATGCTGCCGGCGCCGTAGTTGACCCGCTCGCCGACGCTGGCGTCGCCCAGGTAGGCCAGGTGATTGGCCTTGGCGCCCCTGGCCAGGGTGGAGTTCTTGACCTCGACGAAATTGCCGATGTGCACGTCCTCGGCCAATGCCGCGCCGGGCCGCAGCCGGGCGAACGGCCCGACCTGGGTGCCGGCGCCCAATGTCGCGCCATCGATGTGGGTGAAGGGCTGGATCACCACCCCGGCCGCCAAGCTGGCGTTGCGCAGCACGCAGTGCGCGCCGATGCGCACCCCCTCGCCCAGATGCACCTGGCCCTCGAACACGCAGCCGACGTCGATCTCCACATCCTGGCCATGGCTGAGCGTGCCGCGCAGGTCAAAGCGCGCCGGGTCGGCCAGGCGCACCCCGGCTTCGAGCAGCGCCTCGGCGCGGCGGCGTTGCAGCCGGCGTTCCAGATCGGCGAGTTGCAGCGGGCTGTTGACGCCCAGCACACCGGTCTCGTCGGGCGCGGGGCTGGCGACCACCGGCACGCCCTGCGCCACCGCCATCGCGACGATGTCGGTCAGGTAGAACTCGCCCTGGGCGTTGTCGTTGCGCAGCGCCATCACCCAGCGCTTGAGCAGGGCGGTGGGCGCGGCCATCATGCCGGTGTAGACCTCGCGGATCTGGCGCTGCGCCGGGCTGGCGTCCTTGTGCTCAACGATGCCCAGCACCGCCCCGTCGGGGGCCCTGAGGATGCGGCCGTAGCCGCTGGCGTCGGGCAGGATGATCGTCAGCAGCGCCAACTGCGCGTCGCCACAGGCCTGGGCCAGGGCGCTGGCGGTGGCGGCCTCGATCAGCGGCACGTCGCCGTTGAGGATCAAGGTCGTGCCGGCCTCGCCCAACTGCGGCACCACCTGCTGGATGGCGTGGCCGGTGCCGAGCTGCGGCGATTGCAGCACCGCCTGCGCGCCATGCGCCGCAACCACCCGATCAACCTGCTCGGCGCCATGGCCAGTGACTACCAGGGTACGCTCTGGGCCCAGCGTCGCGGTCGTGTCCAGCACATGGTCCAAGAGACTGCGCCCGGCCAGCCGGTGCAGCACCTTGGGCAGGCCCGACTTCATCCGCGTACCCTTGCCGGCAGCCATGATCACGATGTCCAAAGCCATGATGTCCCGAGCCTTGCGTTTTGATGTTTGGCGCAGCCTGCGGTCGCTGCGGCCAGAGGTTTGGATTATCGCCATCGCCCTGGCTACCCTGGCCGGTTGCAGCGCCACCCGGCTGAGCTACAACCAGGGCAGCACCCTGGCCTGGTTCTGGCTGGACAACCAGGCCGACTTCAACGCCGCGCAGAAGCCGCTGGTCAAGGCCGCGCTCGACGACTGGTTCACCTGGCATCGTGCCACGCAGTTGCCCGACGTGGCCGGTCTGCTGGCCGATGTCCGCCAGCAGGCTGCCGACAAGGTCACGGCGGCGCAGCTCTGCCGTACCGCCGACACTGTCCAGCAGCGCCTCCTGGCCTGGTACCTGCAGGCCCTGCCCGGCGCGGTGGCGGTGGTCGCCAAGGCCACCCCGGGCCAGATCGACGAGCTGGACAAGCGCCTGACCAAGAGCCGCGAGGAGTCGTCCAAGGAGTACCTGCAGGCCGACCCGGCCGAGCGCCGCCGCGAGCAGCTCAAGCGCAATGTCGAGCGCTACGAGACCTTCTACGGCACGCTTGATCCGGCCCAGCGCCAGCAGGTGGCGGCGGCGCTGGCCGAGTCGCCCTTCGACCTCGACCGCATGCTCGCCGAGCGGCGCCAACGCCAGAGCGAGATGGTCCAGGCGCTGCGCCGCCTGGTGGCCGAGCGGCCCGACCCGGGCAGCACCCTGGCCGGCCTGCGCGGCATGGTCGAGCAGTCATTCACCTCGCCCCGGCCCGACTACCGCGACTACAGCCGGCAAGTGACGCTGGCCAGTTGCGAGCATGTCGCCAGCCTGCACAACGCCACCACGCCTGGCCAGCGGCGCCACCTGCAGGCCAAGCTGCAGGAATGGGAAGACGATGCCCGGGCGCTGGCGGCGCCGAATCCGCGCTGAGCGGGCAGGCCAGCGGAGCGCCGTGGCGGCGGCCCGATGCGGCTGGCGTCAGCGCGGCAAACCGGATCCGGCCAGCGTCACCGTCACGTCGTGCGGCGCCGGCTGGGTGTTCGGAAATTCGTGCAGTGCTGCGGCGAACAGCGGCCCGAGTTGGGCCGCCAGGTTGCCCTGCACGCCCTGGCTGCTGGCGCGGGCCTCGTACAGCGGCGTGCCGCTGGCGTCACGGTCGCGGATCAACAGCGCCACCTCGCGCTCGTAGCGCCGGTAGTCGGTGCTGCTCGGGTAGCCCCAGGGGTAGCGCCAGCCCGCGCGTCCCGGCCATGGGCCATGGCGCCAGAGGCCGATGCCGCCATGCCACCACAGCGGGTCGTCCCAGGGCGAGGTCTCGGCCTGCGACAGCCTGGCGCCGAGTTGCACCAGCACATCGGGCTTGTCGCTGCCGCTGGCGAGGCGGAAACCGGCGCGCTCCAGCGCCGGCCGGGCGGCGTCTTCGAGTTGCTGCTGAAACTCAGCCCGCAGCGCCTGCGATGGCAGGCGCTCGAAGGCGTAGCTGCCGGCGGCGCGGCCACCCGGCCACTGGCCGAAGCTGGCGACAGCAGCCGAGTAGGTGGTCGGCGCGGCGCAGCCGGCCATGGCCAGTGCGGCGAGCAGGGCGCTGGCCAGCGCCGCACGGCGGCAGACAGCTTGGGCGAGATTGGTCATGTGGCACCTCGATTCGGCCAGACACTGGCCAGCGCGGTCGGCACGCAGCAATCCTCAGGCCGGTCTGCGCTCGACGAAGCGCAGCGGGCTGACGCCGGCTGCCGACTCCGGCGTGGCGCAACCCGCATCATCATCCTCGTCGAAGGCCTTGTCGCCCTCAGGGTTGCGCTGGCCGGCCGGTTGGAGTGTCTCGAACGGGAAAAGTTTTCGGTCCATCAGGTGCGACAGGCTGACATGGCCCATCGCCCGCAGCATGTTGTCGCTGCGGCCGGGGTATTCGCGCTCCCAGCCCTGCAGCATCTGCTTGATCTGGGCGCGCTGCAGGTTGGCCTGGCTGCCGCAGAGGGTGCAGGGGATGATCGGGAACTGGCGGTGCGCCGCCCAGCGCTCCAGGTCGTCCTCGGCGACATAGGCCAGCGGCCGGATCACGGTGTTGCGCCCGTCGTCGCTGACCAATTTGGCCGGCATGCCCTTGAGCCGCCCGCCGAAGAACATGTTCATCAGCATCGTCACCACCATGTCGTCGCGGTGGTGGCCGAGCGCGATCTTGGTCGCGCCCAACTCGCCAGCGACACGGTAGAGGATGCCGCGGCGCAGCCGCGAGCACAGCGAGCACATCGTCCCGCCCTCGGGGATCAGGCGCTTGACGATGCTGTAGGTGTCCTGGTCCTCGATGTGGAAGTCCACCCCCAGGCCGGCCAGGTACTTGGGCAGCACCTCGGCCGGGAAGCCTGGCTGCTTCTGGTCGAGGTTGACCGCGACGATGTCGAAGTGCACCGGCGCGCGCTGGCGCAGCGACAACAGGATGTCGAGCAGGGCGTAGCTGTCCTTGCCGCCGGAGACGCAGACCATCACCTTGTCGCCCTCGCCGATCATCGCGAAGTCGCTGATCGCCTGGCCAACCTGGCGGTGCAATCGCTTGCTCAGCTTGTTGGCCTCGAAGGCCGGTTTGCGCGGGTCCGCCAGGGCGATGTGGGGGGATTCGGCAAGGTTCATGGTGGCAGTGGTTTCAGGCCGGCCGGAAGCCGAACACCTCGACCCCGATGGCGTCGCAATCGGCGTAGGCGTCGGGCTTTTCGGCCGAGACCCGCGCGGCGCAGACCTGGGGGTGGGCCAGCAGCGCGTGCAGCAGGTCGTCGACCAGGGTCTCTTGCAGGTGGATATGGCCTTTCGCCATGCGCGCGGCAACCGTGCCGCGGATGAAGTCGTAGTCCAGCACCTCGTGCAGCCGGTCGTGCTGCGGCGTGGTCGCGGCCAGCGGCACGTACAGGTCGACGTTGATGAGCAGCCGCTGCTCGCCCTTCTTCTCGAAGGCGTAGACGCCGATGCTGACCATCACCTCGTAGTTGCGCAAAAACAGCCGCCGGCACGCCGCCAGACGGGCGGCTTGGGCGGGGTCGACAAGCACGCTGGACACGGCGCGCATTGTCGCCCTGGCCTGCGTCCCTGGGTTTTTACAATTCGCCCGGTGAAGCCCGCGCCCGCCGACCTGACGCCCGACGATTTGCCCGACGATCTGCCCGAGCTGGCCGCCTTGGTCCGGCAGCGCATCCATGCCGCTGGCGGCTGGCTGCCTTTCGACGCCTTCATGGCGCTGGTGCTCTACGCCCCCGGCCTGGGCTACTACGCCAACGCCACGCCCAAGTTCGGCCTGATGCCCAGTTCGGGCAGCGATTTCGTCACCGCGCCCGAGCTCTCGCCGCTGTTCGGCCGCTGCCTGGCGGCGCAGGTGGCGCAGGGCTTGAGCGCCTGCGCCAGTGCCTGCGTGACCGAGTTCGGTGCCGGCTCGGGGGCGCTGGCCGAGCAACTGCTGGACTCCCTCGACGCCGGGGCCAAGACCGGCGCAGCGCCGGCCAGCTACCAGATCATCGAGCTCTCGGCCGAGCTGCGCCAACGCCAGCAGGCCCGGCTGGCGCGGTTCGGCCCGCGGGTGCGCTGGTTAGACCGGTTGCCCGAGGTGATCGACGGCGTGGTCATAGGCAACGAGCTGCTGGACGCGATGCCGGTCAAACTGCTGGCCTGGGACGGCGCGGCCTGGTCCGAACGCGGTGTCGTCGCCCGTGGCGCTGGGCTGGGCTGGGCCGACCGGGCGACCGACCTGCGCCCGCCGCTGGAGCCGGCCTTTGGCGCAGGCGCTGTGACCGAGATCCAGCCCCAGGCCCAGGCCTTCGTCCGCAGCCTGGCCGAGCGCCTGCGGCGCGGCCTGGTGCTGCTGATCGACTACGGTTTCCCCGAGGCCGAGTACTACCACCCACAGCGCAGCGCCGGCACCCTGATGTGCCACCGGGCGCACCGCGCCGACACCGATCCGCTGGTCGCCCTGGGGCGCAAGGACATCACCAGCCACATCGATTTCAGCGCCATCGCGCTGGCCGCGCAGGACAGCGGCCTGGCGGTGCTGGGCTATACCTCGCAGGGCCGCTTCCTGATCAACTGCGGCCTGGCGGGCCTGCTCCAGGCCGCCAGCCTGCCCGAGCAGGTGATGGCCCAGCGGCTGATCGCCGAGCATGAGATGGGCGAGCTGTTCAAGGTCATCGCCCTGGGCCGCGGCTGCGCTGCCGAGCTGATCGGTTTTAGCCAGGGTGACCGGACCCACAGGCTCTGAGAATTGCGCCCATGCGGCATGATCGGCGCTGCCCGCCGTGCCGACCTTCACCACCCCGACCTTCACCACCCTATCAGCCCACCATGCGCCTGTACAACTCGCTAGGCCCCAACCCGCGCATCGTGCGCATGTTCGCTGCCGAGCGCGGCATCACGCTGCCGCTGGTGGCGGTCGACACCCGCGCCGGTGAGAACCGCCAGAGTGCCTACCTGGCGATCAACCCGCTGGGCCAGACCCCGGCGCTGGCGCTGGACGACGGCACGGTGCTGACCCAAATCACCGCCATCTGCGAGTACCTGGACGAGACGGCGGCCGACGGGCCCTCGCTGATCGGCGCCAACCCGGTCGAGCGGGCCCAGACCCGGATGTGGACGCGCCTGGTTGACCTGCAGATCGCCGAGCCCATGCTCAACGGTTTTCGCTACTCCGACGCGCTGGAGCGCTTCAAGACCCGGGTCCGCTGCATGCCGCAGGCCGCCGCCGACCTGAAGCTGCTGGCGCAGGAACAACTGGCCTGGCTGGACGGCCAGATCGCCGGCCAGGAATGGATCTGCGGCGCGCGCTTCAGCCTGGCCGACATCCATCTCTTCGGCATGATCGACTTCGCCTCAGCCGCCGGCCAGCCGCTGAACCCGGCCCTGAGCCATGTCTGCGCCCACCATGCGCGGATGAAGTCCCGGCCCAGCGCGGCGGCCTGAGCCCGCTTCGCATTCAAAGCCATAGAAGCAGTCCAACTGAAGCCTGCCACGAATTGGGCTCAGGCGGGGTTGGACTCCAGTGCCACGAGCCCCGTTGGTGCGGGTCGCTTAGACGGCATCGAGGTCGGCGAAGGCGTGGTTGGCAAGGCAGCTTTCACGCGCGGCTTCGCCCAGGAGTTCAGCAGGGTGGATTCCTGGGCTGTAGGGCGGGAGGTAAATCCAGCGCAGCTTGTTGGTCGGCACGATCATGAACATGGCAGCCGCCACGCCAGTGCTTGCTACCGCCACGGCAGCCCGCTGGCGCCATCGCTTGCTGCAACTGGTCCAGCCAGTCAAGGCGCCAAAACTCGCCGACGTTGTCGAGGCCCACGAGGCGCTTTTCGTACGCTCGAGCAAAGGCCAACGCCTGGGCTGCAAGCCTCGCTGGCCTCTCAAGTACGGCGGGCGCGCGTCGCGCAAGGATCGCGGCACCGAGCTGAATTCGATCCTGGTGGCACGTGACCGCTCGGGGGCGACGGCGGACGTTCCTTCGCTCGATGCGGTGTCCAAGGCCTGCTTGAGCCAGGCACTCAATCCTCGCGTCCACGGCGATGCGATGCTGTGCACCGATGGCTCGGCCGCCCTGGCTGCTGCCGCCCAGGACATGGGTGTGCGGCATGAGGCGTGCAACCGCAGCGCCGGTCAGCGGGTACGCGGTCCCTGGCACATCCAGAACGCAAACGCCTACCACGCAGGCCTGAAGACCTGGATCGCCAGGTTCCGGGGCGTAGCCACCGACTACCTGCAAAGCTATCTCGGCTGGCTTCATGCGCTCGAGCACGCCAGCAAACGCCGAATGAATTCGGCGCCTATGCCGGCTTTGGCGCTGGGGCAGGGTGGGTATCACGGATTAACGCTCAAATAGCCATCAAGAGCGCTCCTTTCAATAATCAAATAGAGGCGCCATTTAGATTCCGTTAGACTATGCCTCAAGCGGCCGGCAGCTACGGTAAACCCTTGATCTGTTGCTCGCGCAACGAGAAGTCTTTGCTCATTGACATATTATCTTGGTCGAGCAGGCGGTCAAACCCATCTGGTCGATAGACCGTTGACTTATAGAGATCGTTGGATGAGCCCGCCATTTTGCTTCTGCGCTCGGCATTAACTAAGTATAAGTACTCCTTTTCGCCTGGACCGTTCGGGTCCGCCGGTTTGCACGCTGTCGCAGATGGCGTTATTCCGTTGCTGTCGCTCCATTTCTTGAGCGCCCTATTCGAAAAACCGTCAACTAGGGCCGGCCCTTGTATTTCCATGTCGTAGTACATGGCTTTCCCAAGCGCAGACGTGACTCCGTAAGTGGTGGCCTTGGTCATGGCGGGCTCCCAGAAGTTTAGTCTGAAGTAATCATCCTGCGCTCGCTGCATTGCTGGATCCTTGCATGCTTGGCGCAACGCATCTTTAAATGCGGTGCGTTCGGTATCACTCCCATCGTAGTTCATACCGTCTTTTGAGAATTTCGCAAGATGCCTATCGATTACAGTTTTAAGGGCTTCAGATGGAGCAGGCGACACGCTAGCAGAGTAACGCCCGAGCATTTCCTTCAAATTGCCGGATGTCTCGGATGCTTGATGCTTTCCATAACTCAACTTTCCTAGATCATTTGGCTTATCGGCCAGGGTACAGTAGCTGGGCTGCCCCCCTCAAATATACCGGTTACAGTTTCCGCCATCTGCTCTGCGTCAGCGGGTTGAAACGCGGGCCTAACGCTATCGATATGTTTTTTAAGGCAGGGCATGCACGGGTTACCAACTCTCGCCCCGTTTGTATAAAACTTTGGATATGACTTCTTGCGATGCTCATCCAATCGGCTCAGGGCAGCCTTGGAGGCGGAGATATCCTCTGGTGGCCCGAGTGCTGTGTCAAGGCTTTTCCTAAGTTCCTGCTCCTTCTGCAGCACGGCACACGCGCTGCCGATGTCAGTCTTCGCCTGATTGAGGGCGGCCTGTTGTTCTGGCGTGGAATAGGCTCTGTCTTTGAGTTTCTTGTCTAGGTCCTTCTCCGCCTGATCAAGCTTTGAGAGGCGCTCAATTAGTATGACCTGCATTTGCCTATTTGCGTCCTTGGTATCTGGTGGGACACCGGTCACCGGTTTCACAGGTTTAGTCATGAAACGCTTCCTCCAGCGCGCCACCGAACAGAATTATGTCGATGTCGGCAATGCGGCGCGACTCGGAGCGCTCGTTGTCATTCAAGATTCGAACAATCCATTGATGGCTTTCGCTTGTATCGAACGTCCACCCCAGCATCACTATGTAGTCAACAAAGCGCATAATAGGGAATTCGCTAGACAGGCCGTAGCCCCGTGCCCGTGCGATGCAGCGCTCCAGTGCCTCTTGTATATGATCATGAGGTAACCTGTAATAGACGTCCGG
>JANXYH010000037.1 GCA_025350145.1 Burkholderiales bacterium
CAGTTCGACGACCAGCCCGAGAACTACGTCTTCCGCAACTCCGCACACGACAGCATCCAGGCGCCGATGGTGGTCGAAGAGGCGATCACCCGCCGCGGCTTCAAGAAGGTCGCGATCTTGGCCGACTCGACCAACTACGGCCAGCTCGGCCGCGAGGACCTGGAGAAGGCGCTGGCGCAGAAGAACATCAAGGCTGTGGCGGTCGAGAAGTTCAACATCAAGGATGTGGACATGACGCCGCAGTTGCTCAAAGCCAAGGAGGCCGGCGCCGAAGTGGTGCTGACCTACGGCATCGGCCCGGAGCTGGCGCAGATCGCCAACGGCATGACCAAGCTCGGCTGGAAGGTGCCGATGATCGGCTCATGGACCCTGTCTATGGCCAACTTCATCGACAACGCCGGCCCCGGCGGCGAGGGCGCGCGCATGCCGCAGACCTTCATCCAGGAGCCGACCACGCCCAAGCGCCAGTCGTTCATCATCAATTACCTCAAGACCTTCAACCCGAAGAACGCGCGCATCGACTCGCCGGTCTCGGCGGCGCAGGGCTACGACTCGATCTACCTGCTGGCCGCTGCGATCAAGCAGGCCGGGACGACCGACGGCCCCAAGGTCAAGGCCGCGCTTGAGGATCTGAAGACCCCGGTCGACGGCGTGGTCACCAGCTACAACAAGCCCTTCAGCGCCAAGGACCATGACGCGATCACCGCCAACGTCCCGGTGTTCGGCGAGGTCAAGGGCCAGCGCGTCGTCTATGCCTATGCCGACGACCAGAAGAAAGCCTCCGACGTGCGGGTCAAGGACGCCAGCGCCAAGGGCGCGCCGGCAGCCGCCAAGAAGTAAGCGACACTCTCTCGCTTCGGCCATGACCGCCTGGGGCCAGAGCCCCGGCGGTCATTTCTTCTGGCGACCCGGACAGCCACACCATGCAGATCTTCACCCAACTCGTGTTCAGCGGCATCGCCCTGGGCATGATCTACGCCGTCATCGCCTTCGGCTACCAGCTCACCTTTGCCACCAGCGACACGCTGAACTTCGGCCAGGGTGATGCGCTGATGCTGGGCGCCCTGGTCGGCCTGACCCTGGTCGGCCTGGGGCTGAACTACTGGCTGATGATCCCGCTGGTGTGTGTGTTCGGGGCGCTGCAGGGGGCGCTGGTCGAGCGCATCGGCGTGCGGCCGGCGATCAAGATCAAGAGCGAGTTCGGCTGGATCATGTCGACCATCGCCCTGGGCATCATCTTCAAGAACGTGGCCGAGAACGTCTGGGGCCGCGATGACCTGAGGTTCCCGTCGCCCCTGCCGGAGTCGCCGCTGCACCTGCTCGGCGCCAACGTGCTGCCGATGGAGATCCTGGTCGTGGTCGGCGCGGTCGGCATGATGCTGGCGGTCGAAGTGTTCAACCGCAAGTCGATCTATGGCAAGGCGGTGGTAGCAACTTTCAACGACCGCGATGCGGCCAAGCTGATGGGCATCAACACCGGCCTGGTGATCACGTTCAGCTACGCCCTGTCGTCGTTGTCGGCGGCGTTTGCCGGCGTGCTGATCGCGCCGCTGACGCTGACCGGCGCGACCATGGGCGCGGTGCTGGGCTTGAAGGCTTTCGCGGTGGCCATCATCGGCGGCCTGACCAGCGGCATGGGCATCATCCTGGGCGGGATCATCCTGGGCGTGGCCGAGACCACCACCGGCTTCTACCTGTCCACCGGCTACAAAGACGTGCCCGGTCTGGTGCTGCTGCTGATCGTGTTGGCGGTCAAGCCCGCCGGCCTGTTCGGCAAGACCGCGATCAAGAAGGTGTGACCCGCATGAACCGCAACACGTTGCTGATCTCCCTGGTTGCGATCGCCCTGGTGGCTGGCCTGCCACTGGCGGTACACAACCCGTACTACATCCACCTGGTCGAGACCATCATGATCTACGCGATCGTGCTGTTCGGCCTGGACATCGTGGTCGGCTACACCGGCCAGGTCTCGCTCGGCCATTCCGGCCTGTTCGGCATCGGCGCCTATGCCGCCGGGGTGCTGGTGATGAAACTCGCCGCGCCGCTGTGGATCACCCTGCCGGTGGCGGTGCTGGTCACGGCCGGCTTCGGTGCGCTGCTGGCGCTGCCGGCGCTGCGCGTGACCGGCCCCTACCTGGCGATGGTGACGCTGGCCTTCGGCACCATCATCCAGATCCTGATCAACGAAATGACCTTCCTGACCGAAGGCCCGCTCGGCATCAAGCTGGCCAAACCCAGCCTGTTCGGTGTCAAGCTCGGCGAGCGCGAGTTCTATTGGCTGGTGCTGGTGATGCTGGTGCTGGCGTTGGTGGTGGTGCACCGCATCCTGCGTTCGCACCTGGGCCGGGCCTTCGAGGCGCTGCGCGGCAGCCCGGTGGCCTCGGACTGCATGGGCGTGTCGGTCTACCGTTACAAGGTCTATGCCTTCGTGGTCTCGGCCGGCCTGGCCGGCCTGGCGGGCTCGCTGTACGCCTACTCCGAGCAGTACATCAGCCCCAACACCTACAACTTCGAGCTGACGGTGCTGTTCCTGCTGGCCATCATCATGGGCGGCCGCAAGACCCGTACCGGCGCGCTGCTGGGCGCGACCATCATCGTGCTGCTGCCCAAGTTGCTCGATGACCTGGACTTGTTCCGCAGCGTCGCGGTGGCGCTGGCAGTGCTGGTGACCATCGGCAGCGCGGTCGCGGTGCAGCGTGGCAAGACCGAGTGGCGCTCGGCGGCGGTTCCGGTGGTCGGCAGCATTGCCCTGGCCGGGGTGTCGTTTGTGTTGCAGACCATGACCGACTGGCGGCTGTCGATCTTTGGCCTGATCACGCTGTTCGTCGTCTACTACCTGCAGGACGGCATCGTCGGCTTCGTCCGTGCGGCCTTCAACCTCAAGCCGCAGGGCGAAGCGTTCGACGAGGCCGAGGTAGAGGCGATGCGTGGCGACGCGGTCTCGTCGGCCAGCAGCAACGCGCCGGCCGAGTTGCTGGTCGCCAGCAACGTGCTGATGCAGTTCGGTGGCCTCAAGGCGCTCAACGATGTGGCGCTGAACGTCAAGCGCGGCACCATCCACGGCCTGATCGGGCCCAACGGCTCGGGCAAGAGCACGATGATGAACGTCATCACCGGCATCTATGTGCCCACCGCTGGCACGCTGGAGTTTGCCGGGCGCTCGCTGGTTGGCCGCAGTTCGTCGGATATCGCGCTCTCGGGCATCGCCCGAACCTTCCAGAACGTGCAGTTGTTTGGCGAAATGACGGCGCTGCAGAACGTCATGGTCGGCCTGCACCACAGCTTCGACAGCAACCTCGTCGATGTGTCCCTGCACACGCCGCGCTACAAGCGCGAGGACGCTGCCGCCACCGCCCGGGCGCTCGGCCTGCTGCAGTTTGTCGGCCTGGCCGACCTGGCCCATGAAGAGGCGCGCAACCTGCCCTATGGCCAGCAGCGCTCGCTGGAAATCGCCCGGGCGCTGGCGCTCGACCCGCAACTGCTGCTGCTCGACGAGCCCGCCGCCGGCCTGACCGCGCCCGACATCAAGACGCTGATCGCCATCATCGGCAAGATCCGCGACCACGGCATCACCGTGATCCTGATCGAGCACCACATGGACGTGGTGATGTCGGTCTGCGACACCGTCTCGGTGCTGGACTTTGGGCAGAAGATCGCCGAGGGCAAACCGGCCCAGGTGCAGGCCGATCCCAAGGTCATCGAAGCCTATCTCGGCGGCCAGGCAGCTTGAGGAAACCGACGTGTTGACGATTCAAAACCTCAAGGCCGGCTACGGCAAGGTCGAAGTCCTGCACGGCATCTCGATCGAGGTGCCGCGTGGCAAGGTGGTGACGCTGATCGGCTCCAATGGTGCCGGCAAGACCACCACGATGCGCGCGGTCAGCGGCATGATCGCCCCGACCGCCGGCCAGATCAGCCTCAACGGCGAGCGCATCGACGGCCGCGAGTCGTACCACATCGCCCGCCGTGGCCTGGCCCACAGCCCCGAAGGCCGGCGCGTGTTTGCGACCATGACCGTGAGCGACAACCTCCGCCTGGGTGCGTTCCCGCGCTACACCGGGGCCCGACCCAAGGGCGACGTGGCGGCCGACCTGGAACGCGCGATGGAGCTGTTCCCTCGCCTCAAGGAGCGGCGCGAACAACTCGCCGGCACCTTGTCCGGCGGCGAGCAACAGATGCTGGCAATGGCCCGCGCGACCATGCTCAACCCCGAGGTGGTGCTGCTCGACGAGCCGTCGATGGGCCTGGCGCCAATCCTGGTCGACGAGGTCTTTCGCATCATCGCCAGGCTCAAATCCGAGGGCGTGACGATGCTGCTGGTCGAGCAGTTCGCCGCCGCCGCTCTGGCAGTGGCCGATTACGGCTATGTGCTGGAGAACGGCCGCATCTCCTTGCACGGCCCGGCCGCGCAACTGCGCGACGACCCTGCGGTCAAGGCCGCCTACCTGGGCGTCGGGCACTAGCCGAACGGCGTCGGGCACTGGCCGAACGGCCTCGGGCACTGGCCAATCGGCATTGCTCCGCCAAATTCACACGCCTGACCCCCGGAATGCGGGGCAATCCAAGGCGGTGCTTGCGCAGTCGATTGCCTACAATCCACAGCAGAAGCCGGGTGCCCATGCTGCGCCCTGGGAGCAATTGCATGTCGAACAGCGAAGTACCTGAATTGGGTGGCGAGTCGAACCCGGCCTTGCCGCCAGCGGCTATGACCTCGGCCGCGAACTCTCGCCGCCTGTTGTTGAAGGGGCTGGGGGGCTTGGGCGCGGCGTCGCCCATCATCCTGTCGGTCGCCAGCGGGCCGGTCTATTCACGCGGCGCAGGGGAGTGCCTGACGCCGTCCGGGTTCATCTCGCAGAACACCTTCCTCAGCCGCCACCCCGGCGTGGCGCCCTGCAGCGACCGTGGGCCGACCTTCTACGCCAGTCTGACGGCGAGCCAGTACCCCAGTTCGCCGCCGCCGAACTTGCAGACCGTGCCGTTCGTCGATGCCGCGCTGTTTGGCACCGCCGGCTCAGGTGGCGACGGCGGTGTCATCACCGCAAGCATGCTGCTGGTGAACGTGCTGCAGAACGGCAGTGTCTCGGCCTTCACCAAGTACGCGATTGCCGGCTATTTGAATGCCCGGACAATCAGCGGTTTCCCGATGACGCCCGCGCAGGCGATCGCCGTCTGGCAACGTTTCAGGGCCGGTGGTGCCAGCCTCTTCATCCCTGCCTCCTGGTCCGAGGCTACCGCGCTGGCGTGGTTGCAGTCCTTGATGGCGCCTTGATTGCCGCCGCACGGTGCTCAGCCGATGCGTGGTGATTTCGTCCCAGGCCAGTTGGCGCGTCATTGACGGCGAATTGGTCGCCTTCCTCGCGGACAGCGCCCAGACCCATTTGCTCGGCCCGGCGGCTGCCTGGCTGTTGCGTACCCTGCAGGCCCATGCCCAGGCACAGGGCCAGGATCGGGCGATGGACCTTGCCACGCTGCTCGCGGCGCCTGCGCTGCCTGGCGATGACGCCGAACTGGCTGCGCCACCCGACCTGACAGACCCCAGCACCGCGTCGGACCTGGCGGCGCCGCTGGCCTCGCTCGTCGACAGCCTGGTCAAGATTGGCCTGCTTGCGGAAGTGCCAAGTTGAGGCTGGCCGAGTTGCCCACGGCCGAATTGAGCCGGCGCTTGCACCACGAAGGCCTGCGCTTGCAGACCGGACCGGTGACCTTCTGCATCCGTTCAGACGTGCCCGAGGTACACCGCGGCCTGAGCGCGCTGTACGCCGAGCATGGCGTGGTTGATGACCGGCAATTTGCGGACTTTCACATCCGCGTGTGTCGCGTCAACGGGGTCAGGCGCTGGATTCGCCGGCAACTGCAATTCGGCCTGGATGGCACATTTCCGTTCGCCCCCATGCCTGGCGGCCATGGCTTGCCGATGATCGAATGGGGCATGAACTGGTGTGTGTCGGGGCTGTACCCGCACTTTCTGACGCTGCATGCGGCGGTGCTGGAGCGCAACGGCCTGGCCCTGGTCATGCCGGCACCGTCGGGCTCGGGCAAGAGCACCCTCTGCGCGGCGCTGCTGCTCAACGGCTGGCGCCTGTTGTCGGATGAACTGGCCTTGATACGGCTGGAAGACAGCCACTTGATCCCGATGCCGCGGCCGGTCAGCTTGAAGAATGCGTCGATAGAACTGATGCAGCGCGCCTCGGGCGGGCGATTGCAGTTTGCATCGCTGGTGCATGACACCGTCAAGGGCACGGTCGGCCACTTCGCCGCCCCTGCCGAGGCGGTGCGGCGCTCGGGCGAGACAGCGGCGCCGGGCTGGGTGGTGTTCCCAAAGTACACCGCCGGCGCCCCCGCCCAGTTCAGCGCCGTCTCCCGCGGCAGAACGCTGCTGCGGTTGATCGAGAACGCATTCAACTACAACGTCCAGGGCGGCCAGGGGTTCGAGGCCTTGGCCAATCTGGTCGAGGCCAGCCAGTGCAGCGAGTTCAGCTACAGCAGTCTGAGCCAGGCGATAGCCGCCTTCGACCGCCTGGCGCAACGCCAGCCGGTGGAGGTCGACTGCGTTTGACGCCGCCCTGGCCTGAACTCGACTGCCAGGCGCTGCGCGACCCCGTCTCGCTGGCTGGCCTGTCCGCGCCGCAATGGGACCGCTTGCTGCCGCAATTGCGCCGCGCCGACGTGCTGGGCCGTGTCGCCGCGCAATTGCAGCAGGCCGGTCGGCTGGCGCAGGTGCTGGCTGGACCGCGCCGCCACCTGGAGGGCGAACTCAAGGTCGTGCACGCCCAGCATGCGCAGGTCCGCCGCGAGGTCGGGCACATCCTGGACGCCCTGTCCGGGCTGGCCATCCCGGTTGTGCTGCTCAAGGGCGCGGCCTATGTGGTCGGGCATTTCCCGCCGGCGGTCGGGCGCCTGAGCGCGGACATCGACATCCTGGTGCCCAGATCGGCCCTGTCCGAGGTCGAGGGCCGTTTGATGCTGGCCGGCTGGCTGGGCGTCAAACACGACGACTACGACCAGCGCTACTACCGCGAGTGGATGCACGAGTTGCCGCCGATGCAGCACATCCACCGGGCGACGGCGCTGGATGTACACCACAACATCCTGCCGCTGACGGTGCGCCAGCCGCCCGACGCGGCACTGTTGCTGGCGGCTGCCCGACCGCTGGCCGACTGGCCCGGCGCCTGCACGCTGCAAGAGGTGGACATGTTGCTGCACAGCATGGCCCACTTGCTGCAAAACGATGAGCTGAGCCACGCGGTCCGCGATCTCTCGGACATCGACCTGATGCTGCGGGACCAGTCGGTCGAGGCGGATTTCTGGCCGCGCCTGTTGGCCCGCGCTGCCGCGCTGCACATGTTGCGCACGCTCTACTACGGCCTGTGGGCCGCCCACCAGGCATTGGCCAGCCCGGTGCCTGCCGATGTCTGGGTCGAACTGGCGCCCGCAGCCCCCAGCGGGGTGTTGCGCCCGCTGATGCATGCCACCTGGCGGCTGGGCCTGGCCACCCCCGACGCCGAGGCGCCACGGCGCGGCAGCGACACCGCCCGCTTCATGCTCTATGTGCGGGCGCACTGGCTGCGCATGCCGCCGCTGCTGCTGACCCGGCACCTGTCACGCAAGGCCTGGAAGCGGTTGACCGCCAAGCCAGCAGCACCGCCGACCAGGCCGCTGAACTAGTCTGCAGCCTGGTCTAAGGCCTCAATCTCGGCCTCGAGGAAGCCCGCCATTCGCCGCGCCTGGCGGTTGAATGGCGGCTGCATCCGCGGGGCGCCGTGGCGCGCGGCCAGCACCGGGTAGTGGCCTTCAGGCGAAAGCTGCTGCTGCGCGCACAGCCAGCGGTACCAGCGATTGCCAATCGCAACGTGGCCGATTTCGTCGCGCAAGATGGTGTCCAGGATCGCCACCGCGCGGTCATCGCCGACGCGGCGAAGTTTTTCCTGGATCGGCGGCGTCGCGTCCAGGCCACGTGCCTCGAGCGTGCGCGGCACCAGCGCCATCCTGGCGACGATGTCGTCGGCGGTGCGCCGGGCCATCGTCCACAGCCCGTCGTGGGCAGCGAAATCGCCGTAGTCGAAGCCGAGGCTGCGCAGGTGTTCGCGCAACAGGCTGAAGTGCAAAGATTCCTCGCTGGCCACTTGCAGCCAGTCGCAGTAGTAGTCGGCGGGCATGGCGGCAAAGCGCCAAATTGCGTCCAGCGCCAGGTTGATGGCATTGAATTCGATGTGGCAGATGGCGTGCAGCAAGGCGGCGCGGCCTGCCGTGGTGCCGGGTGAGCGGCGCGGTACTTGTTGCACCGGCACCAGCTTGGGCAGGGCGGGTCGACCTGGCAGCGTGCCGGGGTCGGCCAGGGCAGCGGTGGCATCGATTTCGACCTGGCCGGCCAGCAACGCCGCTGCCAGTGCCTGGGTTGCCTGCACCTTGGCGGCGGGCTCGGCCAGGCTCAGGGCGGCCAGCGCCAGGGATCGCAACTCCATCCCTAGAATCATAGGCTCAGCATCGCTCGGAGCCGCCATGGCCGTCTACCGCCTCGAAAACCACAGCCCCAAAATCCCCGCCTCGGCCTGGGTGGCGGAGAGTGCCACCGTGATCGGCAAGGTCGTGCTGGGTGATGGCGCCAGCGTCTGGTATGGCGCGGTGCTGCGTGGCGACAACGACACCATCACCCTCGGCGCCCGCTGCAACGTTCAGGACGCCAGCGTGCTGCACACCGACACCGGCTATCCGCTGACCTTGGGCGACGACGTGACGGTCGGCCACCAGGTGATGCTGCATGGCTGCACCATCGGCGAAGGCAGCCTGATCGGCATCGGCAGTGTGGTGCTGAACGCCGCCCGCATCGGCAAGAACAGCATCGTCGGTGCCGGCGCCCTGGTCACCGAGGGCAAGGAATTCCCCGATGGGGTGCTGATCGTTGGCTCGCCCGCCAAGGTGGTGCGCGACCTCACGCCCGAGCAGATTGCCCGGCTCAAGGGTACGGCCGAGTACTACCTGAAGCAGGCGCTGCGCCACCGCCAGCAGCGCAGCAGAATCGACTGAAGGCCGGTGGACAGCTTGCACAGTTTCCTGTTCGAGGGCATTGCCGTGCGCGGCATGCTGGTTCGGCTCGATGCCGGCTGGCGCGAACTGCTGTCGCGCCGGGCCAGCGCCAGCGACGGTGGCCACGCCTTTGCGCCGCCGGTGCGCGCGCTGCTGGGCGAGATGGCTGCGGCCAGTCTGCTGATGCAGGCCAACCTGCGCTTCAACGGCGCGCTGATCCTGCAACTGCATGGCGACGGCCCGGTCAAGCTGGCAGTGGCCGAGGCGCAGGCCGATCTGCGCTTTCGCGTCACCGCCAAGGTGGTGGCGCCGGTGGCGCCGGACGCCCGCCTGGAGGCGTTGCTCAACCCGCTTGGCCAGGGCCGCTGTGCGATCACCCTGGACCCGGCCAACCGGCTGCCAGGCCAGCAGCCCTACCAGGGCGTGGTGCCGCTGCACGGCGACCAGCGCGAGCCGCTGCAGCGGCTGTCCGAGGTGCTGGAGCACTACATGTTGCAGTCGGCCCAGCTCGACACCAAGCTGGTGCTGGCGGCCAGTGATGACTGTGCCGCCGGCCTGCTGATCCAACGTCTGCCCCTGGGTGGCCAGGCCAACCTGGCCGGCAGTTCGGCCGCTGTTGCCCGCGACGAGGATCAGATCGGACGCAACGAAGACTACCTGCGGATTGCCTTGCTGGCCGCGACGCTGGGCCATGACGAGCTCCTGAGCCTGGCGCCCGAGGCGATCCTGCACCGCCTGTTCTGGCAGGAGACGCTGCGGGTGTTCGAGCCGCAGACGCCGCGCTTTGCCTGCAGTTGCTCGCGCCTGAGGGTGGCCAACATGCTGCGTGGCTTGGGTGCTGAGGAGGTGCGCAGCATCATTGCCGAGCGTGGCGAGGTCGAGGTCGGCTGCGACTTCTGCGGCGCCTTGCAGCACTTCGACCCGGTCGATGTGGACGGGCTGTTCACCCCGGTGCAGGACCAGCCGCCGGCCTCGGTCGGACTTCAGTGACCGCCTGACGGCGCCGCTGCCTGGCGCAGCAGGGCGTGCTCGCAGCCCGGCACATCGCAGCTTTCGCAGCGCCAGTGCCGGTGCGATTGGGCGGCAGCCGCCTCGCGCTGCGCCAGCCGGCTGAACAGGCCGCTGCCCGGTCTGGCGGCCTGGCGCAGCAGCGGCGTCACCGCGTCCACCGCTGCTTCTACCCGTGTCGTGCCGCTGCCGGCCACCACGCACCAGTTCAGACCGTGTTCGAGCAGCAGGGCGCGGATGCGCGCATCCACCGGCTCGCACACCTGCGGCCCGGTGCGCTGCAGGCCGTCGGCGACCCAGGGCAGGTCGAGCGCCGTCAGCAGCGTCAGGTCGCATTGGCGGTGCCAGGCCAGCGCCTGGTCGTCGAGCGACAAGTCGTTGAACAGGTAGGCGCTGTAGACGGCCGTCATCAGCGGCGTGGTGTCGCACACCACCAGGTCGTGGTCGGCGGCGGCGTCATCGATCAGGCGCTGCTGCTGAGTCGCAATCTGCCACTGCTCGTGGACAAGGGGCGTGCGCTGATGGCGCTCGCACCACTGGCGCAGCAGCTCGGGCACCCAGGTGCAGCGCAGCGGCGTGAGCTGCCTCAGGCGCTCCACCAGCGCCTGCGCCAAGGCGGTCTTGCCGGTACTCTCGGCGCCGACGATGGCGATGCGGAGCGCGTCAGCCAAAGCGCAGCGAGACCGTGCCCAGATCCTGGAATCGCGCCGCGATGCTGTCGCCGGCCTTGACCGCGATCGCCTCGGTCACGCCACCGGTCATGACCATGCTGCCGGCGGGCAGATCGCGGCCGCGCGAGGCCAGGTGGTTGACCAGGGCCACCACCGCCGCCGCCGGGTGGCCCATCACCGCCGCGCCGGCCGCCATGGCGACGATCTCGCCGTTCTTCTCCAGCACCACGCCGAGGGTGCGCAGGTCGAGTTCATCGGCCTGGCGCGAGCGCCCGCCGATGACGAAGCGCGAGGCCGAGGTGTTGTCGGCCAGAACGCTCTTCAGGTCGAACTTGAAGTCGCGGTAACGGCTGTCGATGACCTCGACCCCCGGCACGACGAAGTCGATGGCCGCCAGCACCTGGGCGATGTGGCAGCCGGGGCCGCGCAGATCGGTTTTGGTGACGATGCAGATCTCGGCCTCGACCTTGGGGTGGATCAGTTCGGCGATCTTGATCTCGGCGCCGTCGGCACTGGCCATGTAGTCGCTGACAAACCCGAAGCAGGGCAGGTCCACGCCCATCTGCTTCATCTTGGCGCGCGAGGTCAGGCCGCATTTCAGGCCGACCGTCTTTTGCCCGCGGGCCTCCTTGCGGGCCTGCAGCGCTTCCTGGATCCGGTAGGCGTCGTCCCAGTCCATGCTGGGGTGGTCGTCGGTGATCTTGGTCACGTCGCGGGCGGTGTGCTCGGCGTTCTCCAGGTGCTCGGCCAGGGCCTGGATGGTGGCGTTGTCGAGTGGCATTTTTCGGATTCTCGTGAGAGTGAGGTCAGGCGACGAAGCGGACCGAGGTGCCGCCCAGGCCACCGACGCTGCAATACAGGCTGTCGCCTGCCACCACCGGCACCAGCGGCGACTGCGAGCCCGAGAGGATGATGTCGCCGGCCCTGAGGCCCAGCCCCAAGCGCCCCAGCGTGTTGGCCAGCCAGGCCACGGCGTTGACCGGCGAGCCCTGCACCGAAGCCCCGGCGGTGGTGTTGATGACCTCGCCGTTCTTCTCCAGCACCATGCCGGCCAGCGCCAGATCGACGCGGTGCGGGCTCTTGCGCGTGCCGCCCAGCAGCAGCACGCCGCAGGAGGCGTTGTCGGCGACGGTGTCCTGGATCTTGATCTTCCAGTGGCTGATGCGCGAGTCGACGATCTCGAAGCAGGGCATGACGAAATCGGTGGCGCGCAGCACATCGGCTGCGGTCACGCCCGGGCCTTGCAGGTCACGGCCAAGCACGAACGCCACCTCGGCCTCGGCGCGCGGCGCGATCAACTGGCCCATCTGCACCGGTTCGCCCTCGCTCAGCACCATGCCTGACAAGAGGTGGCCGAAGTCCGGCGTCTTGACGTTGAACATGTCCATCACGACCTTGCTGGTCACGCCGATCTTCTTGCCGACGACATGCTCGCCGGCGTCGAGGCGGTGCTGGATCATGCGCAACTGGATCTGGTAGGCGTCGGCCACCGTGATCTCGGGCTCGCGGTCGGTCAGCGGGGCGATGGTTTCGCGGCTGCGCCAGGCCTGGTGCAGGGCGTCGGCGTGGTGCTGGTACTGGGCGGTGTCCATGGTCGATGAATGAAAAGGGGGGTGGAAGAACCGGCGGTCAGAGCTTGACCATGACGTTGCGCAACTCGGTGTAGAACTCCAGCGAGTGGACCCCGCCCTCGCGGCCTAGGCCGCTGGCCTTGGCGCCGCCGAAGGCAGTGCGCAGGTCGCGCAGGAACCAACTGTTGATCCAGCACAGGCCGACCTCGATCGCTGCAGCGACGCGGTGGGCGGTGCCCAAATCGCCGGTCCAGACGGTGGTGCATAGGCCGTAGTCGGTGGCATTGGCCAGGGCGATGGCCTCGGCCTCGGTGTCGAACGGGGCGATGTGGCAGCAGGGGCCGAAGACCTCGTCGCGGACCACGCTGGCGCTCTCGGGCAGGCCGGTCCAGACGGTGGGCTGGACCCAATGGCCGTCGGCCAATTCGGCCGGCATGGCGGGCACGCCGCCGCCGGTGACCACAGTCGCGCCTTCGGCCGCAGCCCGGGCGTAGTAGCCCAGCACCTTGGCCTTGTGCTCGGCGCTGATCAAGGGGCCCAGGCCGACCCCGGGCAGATCGGGCGGGCCGATCTTCAGCGCCGCCGCCTTGGCCGCGAGGCTGGCGACGAAGCGGTTGAAGATAGCGCGCTGGACATAGACCCGCTCCGTGCCCAGGCAGACCTGGCCGCAGTTCTCAAAACTGCTGCGCAGGATGCCGGCGACGGCCTTGTCGAAATCGGCATCCGCGAACACGATCCCGGCGTTCTTGCCGCCGAGCTCAAAGCTGACCGGGCGCACACCCTTGGCCGCCGCCGCCATGATGGCCTCGCCGGTGCGGGTCTCGCCGGTGAAGGTGATGGCGTTGACACCGGGGTGGCGGGTCAGCAGTTCGCCGGCCGAATCCGGGCCGAAGCCATGGACCACGTTGTAGACGCCCTTGGGGATGCCAACCGCGTTCATCACCTCGCCCAGCAAGGTGGCGGTGGCCGGGGTTTCTTCGGACGGCTTGACCACCACGGTGTTGCCGCAGGCCAGCGCCGGGCCGATCTTCCAGGTCATCAGCAGCAGCGGCAGGTTCCAGGGGCAGACCACCGCAACCACGCCTACAGGCGTGCGCAGGCCGTAGCTGATCGCCTTGCCGCCATCGGGCGTGACCATCTCGAAGCTCTCGGTCGGCACGTTTTTGACGATGTCGGCAAAGACCTTGAAGTTGGCCGCGCCGCGCGGGATGTCGACATGCGAGGCCAGGCTGTGCGGCTTGCCGGTATCGGCCAGCTCGGCGGCCAGGAATTCGTCGAAGCGGGCATTGATCGCGTCGGCCAGCTTGTGCAGCAGATCCGTGCGCTTGACCACGCCGATCTGACCCCAGGGCCCGCTCAAGGCCGTCCTGGCCGCCGCCACGGCCGCGTCGACCTCGGGCCGGCCGGCCTCGTGGACCGCGCCGATGACGGCATTGGTGGTCGGCGTGCGCTTGTCGAACGTCTTGCCGGTGGCGACGAATTCGCCGTTGATGAAATTGAGGAATTGTTTCAAGTCGCTTGCTCCAGCAATCAAGTCAAGCCCATGGCCACGATGCCGGCCTGGGCGCAGGCCTCGTCCTGGGCGGCCGAGGCGCCGGACACGCCGATGCCGCCGATCAGCAGTCCGCCGTCGCGCAGCGGCAAGCCGCCGTCGATCACCACCAGCCGCGGACGCTGCGACAGCGCGGTCTTGAACAGCTCGTCGCTGCCAAACACCGCCCGCCACTGCGCCGTCGCAAAGCCAAAGCTGGCTGCGGTGTAGGCCTTGTCGATGGCGATGTCGACCGAATGCAAAAAGGCGCCCGGCATGCGCAGGAACGCCGCCAGATGGCCGCCGGCATCGACCACGGCCACGTTGATACGCACGCCGAGCTGCTCGGCATGCGCCACCGCCGCCGCCACGCCGGCATGGGCGGCAGCGGCGCTGACGTTGGCGCCGGCCAGGCTGGGGGCGAAAAGTGGCGAGGCCATGGTCGATTGCCTTTCGTTAACCGATCAGGTGTAGACCTCGGTGAACGCCGCGTGCGGCATGCCGGTGTGGAAGAAGATGCCGGTCCAGAGCTGGTCCTCGGTCCAGGTCGTCACCGGCCGGTCGCGCTGGGCCAGATAGCCCATGCCGGCGAAGGTCTCGTTGCGGTTGCCGCTGGGGTCGAAGAAGTAGATCGTCTCGCCCCGGGTCACGCCGTGGCGGGTCGGGGCGACATCGATCTTGACCTTCTTCTTGCCCATGATGTCGGCCGCCTTGAGCACGTCGTGCCAGGAGTCGAGGTAGAACGACAGGTGGTGGATGCCCGGCCGCGGGCCGCCGACGAAGGCGATGTCGTGGGCCTTGTTGCTGATGGTCAAAAAGCTGGCCAGGGTGAACGCGCCTTCCGGGCCGACGACGATGCGCTCGGTCTGGTAGAAGTCGAGCACCTCGATGAAGAACTTGGTGTTGTCGGCGACGTGGTTGGTGCCGGTCTCGGGGTTGAACTCGGCCATCAGAAGCACATGGTCCAGCCAATGTGCGCCGGCGCCGTGGACGCTGTCGGGCCAGGGGTCGGGGTTAGTCGAGCCGACGTCGGTGCCGACGTATTCCTTGAGCGCGAACAAGCGCATGTCGTGGCCGCTGGGCAGGCGGTACTGCAGCATCCGGCCGGTTGCCGGCAGCGTGCCCTCGGGCAGGATCGTGGTCTTGATGCCATAGGCCTCGATCTTGGCCTGCAGGGTGTCCAGGTCCGCGTCCTTCTCGACCTTGTAGGCCACGTGGTTCATCCCGGCCGCGTCCGACGGGGTCAGGATCACCGAGTAGCGGTCCCACTCGTCCCAGCACTTCAGGTAGACATTGCCGGCCTTGTCTTCCATTGTCACGGTCATTCCGATGATATCCCGGTAATGTTTCACCGCCGCTTGTATGTCCATCACCTTGATACTCACGTGCCCAATACGCATGACTGCCATTGCAATTCTCCTACGGGGTTAAAAATGGTTTGAATGGTCCCATTAAGCCGGGCCAACAAACCCTTTGGTGAAAGTTCTAGCCATTTTCCCTGCCACTTCCAGACGCACGTTTTGCGTCGCACCCACCCGGCAGGCGAGTGTGTATCCTTGGGCCTCTTCGGCGGCGCTCACATGGGCCCGGCTGATGGGGCCGAGCTGGTTGATCTTGCCTTCCAGAATCCGGATCCGGCAAACCCCGCAGCCACCGTTGACGCAGCCCGCTGGGATACCCTTGCGGCCGAGCTTGAGCATGCCCATCAAGAGGCTCTCACCGATCGCGCAGGGGTAACTCTCGCCGGTCTGCGGAATCGTCACCTGAACCTTGGGCCGAAAGTCGTACATGGTCGGCTGGCGTCAAACCCGCTTGAAGAATGCGCTGCGCGGCTTGGCGGCGTCGGCGGCGGTGATGAACTTCTCGGCGTAGATGTCGCGCTCGTACAACCGGCCCTGCATCAGCGCGGTCAAGCAGGCCTCGATCATCGGCGGCGGGCCGCAGAGGTAGGCCTTGTGGCCGGAGAAATCGCCCCTGAAATGGGCTTTGGCGGCGTCGTGCACAAAACCGCTGAAACCGCCGAAGCCGGCTGCGCTGTCGGACAAGGCCGGCACATAGTTGAAATTGCGGTGGCGGGCCGCCAACGCCTTGAATTCGGAGTCGTAATACAACTCGGCGAGGTGGCGCTGGCCATAAACCAGGGTGATGGCTTGTTGCCAGCCGCGTTCGAGCAGGTCGAGGATCATCGCCCGCGGGCTGGACAAACCGGAGCCACCGGCCATGAACAGCAGCGGCGCATCTGTCGCTGTCCGCACAAAGAATCGGCCATAGGGGCCGGATATCTTCAGCGGGCTGCCGGCGGTGAGTTTTTGGTGGAGGTAGGCGGTGCCGGCGCCGCCGCTGACGATGCGCACGTTGAGTTCGATCTCGCCAGCCGCGGCGACCTGCGCCGGTGAATTAGCGATCGAGAACGGGCGGTCGCCTTCGATCCCGGGCAGATGGACCTGGACATATTGCCCGGCCTGGAAATCGAGTGGGCCGTCAAGGCGCAGAAATATCGCCTTGATGGTCGGGGTCAGATCCTCGATGCGGCTGACCGTGGTGGCGAAATCCTGGACCGGGATGATGCGGGCATCGGGCTCGTCCTCGATGTCGGCTTCAATCGTGGCGTCCGACAGCAAGGTGGCGCAGCAGGCCAGGGCCTTGCCCTCTTCGCGCTCAAAGTCCATCAGCGCGAAAGGATTTGCCGCGCCATGCGCCACCTCGCCGTCGCAGACCTGTACCTTGCAGGTGCCGCACAGGCCGTGTCCGCAGGCATGCGGGATGAAGATGCCCTGGCGCAGGGCGGCGTCGAGCAGGGTTTGGCCGTCCTCGACCTCGATCGTCGCGCCCAGGGGTTCGATGGTGAGTTGGGCCATGCTGCTCAGAACCTTTGGTGCCCGTCGGCGCTCAGCGCCCGGCTGCCTTCCAGCGCCGGGGTGATGAAGCGGATCAGCGACTTGTGGCCCAGGCCATGGTGCGTCAGCGATTTGCCGAAATCGGGCAGGAAACGGCGCTGGCCCTTGAACCAGTGCACCCGCTGCCAGTCGATTTGCTCGAACTCGGGGTGCTCACCGTACAACTCGGGCAGCACCGCCTCGACGAGCAGACCGAAGGTCAGGGTCGGCGGCAAGGGCAGGCAGAACGGCGCGGCGTACATCAGGTGGTTTTCCCAGCAGATGTAGATCAGCCGCTTGCCGTAGAACAGCGACTCGTCGTCCTGCTGGCGCGGTGGGTACGCGCCCAGGCTGCGCAACTGGCTGGCCGGCGCCACGGCGGTCGGGGCGGGGCTCATTTGGCCTGCGTCGCCTTGCGCTGGCTGCGCTTGGCAAAGTTGGCGCGGTCACGGCTGGTGTCGAAGTCGCCGTTGTCTTCGCCGGGATTGATGCCGAGGTAGCGCAACATCTCGCGCACCGGGCTGTCGCCGGGCGAGGCCGGGTTGACATCCTCGGGGTAGCAATTGCCCTGGTAGATCTGGTGCACCGGCAGCCAGGCCTGGCTGAGTTTCTCGGGCTCGTCGCCGAAGATTTCCTGGCAGTGGCTGGAGCAGAAATGGTATTGCTGGCCACGCCAGTCGGTCTGGCGAAAGCAGATGCGGGTGGCGTCGCCGGGCTCAGTGAAGAGCATCGGCACCTGGCAGACCTGGCACAGCATCGGCAGAAACTGGTTGAACCAGCGGCCCTGCGCCGGATCGTCCTTCTCCGCCTCGGTCTGGGGCGGTTGGTGCTCGGCGTGTCGCTGCCAATGGGCGAAGCGGGCCCGGTAGTGCTGGTCGAAGCTGTCGGGGTACTTGCCGGCCAGCCAGGCCTGCTCGTCGGCACTGGGCAGCCAGGTGTGGAAGGCCGCCGCGTGGCCGTATTGGTAGAAGGTGGACCAGGCCTGGTGGCTGATGTGGTCCTTGCCCTCGCAGGCGTCGGCCCAGCCCTTGGGCAAACGGATGCCATAGCGCGCCAGATCGGCAAAGAGGGCGCCGCCGCTGGCCTCGGCGTACATCTCCCAGGCCTCCTTCCAGCTCATCACGCGTTTGGGCAGCATGTAGTCCTGCATCATCGCCACCAGGGTCAGCAGGCGGTAGCCACGCCAGAACCATTTGTCGATCCAGCGCTGCACGATGGGCACGTTGACCGGGTCCTGCTCCAGCATGAACTTGATGCACTCTATGCCCAGGGTCATGTGCCGGGATTCGTCGGACTGTGCGGAGAAGCCAAAGGTGACGGTGGACAGGTCGCCGTTGTGCGCCGCGCCGCTCATGAAGGGCACGAACAGCAGGTTCGTCAGCACGTATTCGAACGAGAAACTGACCGCCGTCAGGAACTCGAATGGCCCGGCCGAATAGGCGTCTTCGAAGAAGCTCTTGGGGACCGAGCAGTACCAGAGGTTGTCAAACCAGTGGTTGTTGCTGTGCAGGCCGTTGAAGTATTTGTTGTAGTGGCTCAGGGCATGGGTTTCGGTCTGGAAGTGGCGCAACTCGTCGACCGCCTGCATCTGCGCCGCGACCCGGGCGCCCGCGCCGCTGAACTGGCGGCCGACATGGGCAAAGCCGCGGTGGGCGTAGTACTCCAGCGGCGTCACGCCCTGCAGGAACAGCTTGAGCGCGTTGACATAGCGGGCGTCGGTCACGCCCAAATCGCCATGGTTCTGGGCGAAGGCGTCGATCACGGCGTAGAGCTTGCGGTCCTTCTCGGACTGGTACTTCCAGTAGGCGTCCATGGTCAGACGGAACGGGTCTTCCCACTTGTCCCAGTCGTGGATCACGATGCCCTCGAAGCGGTCCATGGGAAACACCTTGTCCATCGGCTGGTAGCTGGTTTCCCAGTGCAGGCCGCGGGTGTTGGCGGCGTAGCGGTCCTTGAGGCCGAGTTTTTTCTTAACGACGCGTGTGTCCATGGGGAGTCCTAGGGTTGCCCAGGCCGACCGCCTCGCGGTCATTGACCGGGAAGTAGGCGCGGTGGAGTATGTCCGGGTCGGCGCGCAGCTTGGCCGGGTCGCCGTCGTACGAGACCCGGCCGCGCGACATCACCACCGCGTTGTCGGCCAGGGCCAGTGCCAGGTGGGTGAACTGCTCGATCAGCAGCACCCCGATGCCGCTGGCGGCGATGCTGCGGATCACCGGCACCAGCCGGGCCACGATCAGCGGCGCCAGGCCGAACGAGAGCTCGTCTATGACCAGGAACTTCGGCCGCACGACCATCGCCTGGGCCAGCGCGACCATCTGCTGCTGGCCGCCGGAGAGGTCGCCCGCACGCTGCCCCAAGCGGTCCTTGAGTTCGGGGAACAGCGCCAGCGTGCGCTCCAGCGCCGCCGCCAGTTCGCCCCGGCGCAGGTCGCCGCCGGCCACCGCCAGGTTCTCGCGCACGCTCATGTCGCGCAGCACCTGGTGGCCCTCGGGCACGGTGGCGATGCCGCGGCGGCGGATGTCTTCGGTGTCCAGGCCGGCCAGGTCGACGCCGTCCAGCCAGACCTCGCCGAAGGCAGGCGCGATCACCCCGGCGATGCCCATCACGGTGCTGGTCTTGCCGGCGCCATTGGCGCCCATCAAGGCGGTGACCTTGGCCGCCGGGATGTGCAGCTCGATGGCGTGCACCACCGCCTTGGTGCCGCGCACCATCACCAGGTTGCTGATCTGCAGGGCGCCGGTGGCCGTCACAGCGACTCCGCATGGTCGAAGTCGCCGAGGTAGGCGCGCCGCACCTCGGGCTTGTTCAGCACCGCCTCGGTCGGCCCCAGCGCCAGCAGCTTGCCGAAGTCCAGCACCATGGTCTCGTTGCAGACCGCCGCGATCAGCGCCACATCGTGGTCGACCAAAAACACCTGCGCGCCGCAGAAGGTGGGAATGGCCCGGATCACGCGCTGCAAATGGCTGGTCTCGGACTCGGACATGCCGGCACCGGGCTCGTCAAGCATCACCAGCCTGGGCTTGCCGAGCACGGTCTTGGCGATCTCGGCCAGATGCCGTTCCTCGGTCGAGAGCTTGCTGCCGCGCCGGTCCAGCCGGTGGCCCAGGCCGACGAAGCCGATTGCCTGCGTCACCGCGTTGCGCCGCGCCTGCCGGCTGTCGAAGGCGATGTGGTCGGCGGCGGCCTGGACGTTCTCCTGCAGGCTCAGGTCATCGGCGATCTGGTCGGTCTGGAAGCTGCGGCGCAAGCCCATGTCGGTGCGCGCGTGCGGCGCCACGCCGGTCACGCGCCGGCCGTCGACGCTGACGCTGCCCTGCACCGGCACGACAAACCCAGACAGCACATTGAGCAAGGTGGTCTTGCCCGCGCCGTTGGGGCCGATCAGGCCGACGATGGGCTTGGTCAGTTTGACGCTCAGGCCGTCGATGGGCTTGACGCCGCCAAACTGCACACTGAGCTCGTGGATGTCAATCATGCTCGGGTCCGCATCAACGGTAGGCCGCCTGGGGCTTGGGCCAGCGCCGGTCGATGCGCTCGCGCAGCGGCAGCACCTGCGGGTACAGCGCCCACTCCAGCACCACCTTGGCGGCGATCGCGCCCCAGACCACGCCCAGCGCCAGCCAGAACGGCAGCTCGAACACGCCCCAGACGATCCAGCCGACAAACAGGCCGATGAACAGCACGTTGAGGCAGCGCTTGAGCAAGCGGTGGTCGGCCAGCCAGCCGTGCGCCTCGACCCAGCGCGCCAGCGCCAGCGAGGCCCGGCCTTCCAGCGCCTCGGCGGCGTCCTGCACGCCCTTGCCGAAGAAGCCCAGCAGCAGCCAGCACACGCCCGGAATCGCCTGGCGAAACAGCAGCGCGATCAGGGCGAGGAAGAACACCCCGGCAAAGCCTGCGGCGCCGCTGGCCGTGCTCAGCGCCCCGGCCAGGCCGGCGATCAGCAGCCAACTGATGCTGCCCTCGATGATGCGGCTGACCCGCACCAGGCTGTAGAAGTCGGCGAGCTGACCTGCCAGCCCGGTGCGGCCCTGGATCAGCGACAGCAGCAGGGCAAAGCCGTAGAACGCATTGGCCAGGTTGCCGTCCACGCCATGGTCGTTGAGCAGGGCCGGCAAGGCGCGCATCAGCAGCGCGCCGAACACCGCACCCATCCAGTGGTAAGCGCCGCCGACGATGGTCAGGGCGTAGAGCAGGATCGATTGGCTGACCGGAAAGCCGGTGTAGTCGAGCTGGCCGTTCAAGCCCGCCAGCAGGCCGCCGCCCAGACCGGCCAGGCCGCCGCCCAGGGTGAAGGCCCAGGCCTTGTAGCGCAGCACGCTGACGCCGGCCGCGATGGCCGCAGCCTCGCTCTTGCGGATCAGCGCCCAGGCCCGCCCGGGCATGCTGGCGCGGTGCCATTCGATCAGCGCCATGCCGGCCGCCAGCCAGACCATGGTGTAGCGGAAATAGGCGCCGTCGCTGCGCGCCAGCCAGGGCCGCTGCACCGCCTTGCGCACGCCGTCAGCGACCCGCCCGGCCCAGCCGCTGCCGCCGTCGGGAAAGCCAACCACGTTGACCGCGACCTGGAACGCCGAGGCGATCATCAGCGTCAGCAGCGCCAGGTACAGGCCGCGCATGCGCAAGGCCGGCAGGCCCAGTACCAGCCCGAACAGCCCGGCCACCAGGGCGCCGAACACCAGCCCAAATTCGAACGGCAGGCCCAGCCCGTGCAGCAAACGCAGGCTGGCCCAGCCGCCCACGCCGGCCAGCGCAAACTGCGCCAGCGAGACCATGCCCAGTTGGCCGTACAGCAGCGCCACCGTGCCGCACAGCAGCACCAGGCAGGCGGCGCTGGTCATGGTGTTGAGCCAGTACGCCGACAGCAGCCACGGCCCGAGCAGGGCGACCAGGCCGAAGGTGATGAGCATGGGCGCGATCCGCCGCAGCGGCCTGCGCGGCGGGGTGTCGGGCTTGTCCTTGATCGCCATGGTGGGTGGACTGGAGCTGCGGCCTATTCGTCGTGGCTGTTGTCGCGCGTCAGGCCAATGCCGCCGCGCTGCTGCCACAACACCGCCAGGATCGCGACCACGAAGGCGGTGGCCGAGCTGTAGCGCTGAACATGCGGCTGGACCGTGGCCAGCGCCTCGATCACGCCGATCACCAGCCCGCCGGCCACCGTTGCCGGCAGCGAGTTCAAACGCCCGACCAGGGCCGAGGCCATCATCGGGATCACCAGAAAGGTCAGCACGGTCGGGTTGAGCCGGACCATGTTGCCCAGGAACAGCCCGCTGACCCCGGCCAGCACGCCGGCCAGTGTCCAGGCCCAGGTATCGACCCGCTTGACGCGCACGCCCACCAGGGCGCTGAGCACCCGGTTGCTTTGCAGCGCGCGCATGCGCAGCCCCAGCGGGGTCTTGGCCAGCAGCCAGACCAGGCCCAGGGTGGCGGCGCTGGCAAACACCAGGGCCGCGATCCGGGTGTGGCCGATCAGGCGCTGGCCGTTGAAATCAAAGCCGCCACCGTCGGTCGGCAGGACCAGGCGGCGTGGCGTGTCGCCCCAGTACCACTGGGCAAAACCCATGATCATGAGGGCAAAGCCGAGCGTGGCCATGGCCCGCACAGTGCGGTCCTGGTGGGTCAGCGAGGGCGCGATGTAGCGGCCGTACGACCAGGACAGCAGGGTCGCGCTGGCGATCCCGGCGGCGATGCCCCAGCCGTCGGCATAGTCCAGGTCCAGCACCTGCCAGCAGACCATCGCTGACAGGCCGCCAAGCGCGCCGTAGGCGAAGTTGACCACGCCACTGGCGCGGTACAGCACCACCAGGCCGACGCCCGAGAGTGCGTAGACCGCGCCCACGCTCAGGCCGGCGATCAACACCGGCAAGCTCAGCAACAGCGCGTCCATGGCGTCGGCGGACCCGGCTCTGCGGTGCTGCCCGGTCAGTTGACCAGGCCGCCCTTGGCTTCCAGCGCCAGCACGTCGGCCAGCTCGTCGTCCTTGGAGCGGTAGCACTGCGTCACGGTCTTGAAGCCGCCGGCCACCAGGTCGGCCGCGCGGCCTTCGTGGTTGGGCTGGTGGCGCTCGCCGGCGCCAAAGTACCAGGGCGCGCAGAGCATGTCGGTGCGGAAGTTCTTGATCCCGGTGAAGGCCTCGTAGGCCGCCTTGCGGTCGATGTTGCCCTTGACCTTGAGCAGCGCGTCGGTGGCCGCACGCGCAGCCAAGTGGCCGGCCTGCGAGAAGCTGTCGCGCGGATCCTTCTTGTCGCCGTACTTGTCCATCACCGCTTTCCAGTTCTTCATGTCCGGCGTGTCCGCGTCCATGGGCTGCAGCTCCATGTGGATGTAGAGCTTGCCGGCCCAGTACTTGCCCACGGCCTTGGGCATGTCAGCGTGGTAGGCGCTGGTCGGCAGGCCCCACTTCATGCTTTTGCCCAGGTCCTGCTGCTCGGCGGCGGTCAGGATCGGCAGCATCATGCCGCGCGCCATCCCCAGCACCACGCCCTCGCCCTTGGCGGCCGCGATCTGCAGGGCGATGGCGTTGCCGTCCAACTGGCCCGGATCGAAGATCACCGTTTTGACCGGGATGCCGGCCTTTTTGCCGTAGGCCTCGGTGCCGCCGCAGATCCACTCGCCAAAGCCCGGGATGCCGGGGGCCACGCAGGTCAGGCTCTTGAGCTTGTAGGTCTCGGCGATGTGCTGGGCCGCACCGACGGTCGACTGGCGCGGACCGGCGTTGAAGGTGGCGTAGTTCTTGCCAAAGAAGCAGGCCTTGGGCACGCCCACGCCGCCGATCACGGCCACGCCCTCGGTCTCGTAGAGCTTGTTGTTGACGCCGCACTCGACGAAGCTGGACGAGCCGACCATGCCGACCACCTTGGTGTCCTTGACCAGCTTGCTGGCCGCCTGGCCGGCGACTTCTGGGTTCCAGGTGTCGTCCTGGATGGTGTAGGCCACTGGTCGGCCGTTGATGCCGCCGTTGGCGTTGACGCACTTGAAATAGGCATCGGCGGCACGGGCCGACGACGAAAAGTCCTCCGGCCCGGTTTTGCCGACGATCGCGCCGATCTGGATTGGCTCGCCGCTGGCTTTCTTGCCGTTGCTCAGGCCGCATTTGTCCTGGGCTTGCGCACCGAACGCCGTCAAACCCAGCGCCATGGCCGCCGCGCCGCTGATCTTGCCAATCTTCAAATGTCTCATGTGGGATGTCTCCGTGGCGGCGCGTAGGGTAGACGCGCCAAAGTCAATGGTGTGAACCGTCGCGGCCCGAGCACGTTGAAAACCGCCGGCAGAGCGGGCCAAACAATCCTGCCAACGGGTAAATCGAATGAAACCATTGCGATCTCAGCCACAGCTTCCACGCACGCCCTCCAGGCCAGGTGTTCTGAACCTCAGGAGCGCTCCTTCGGGTATGGCATGTTGGGCCAAGGTCAAGTCGGCGCGGGGGCTGAACATCTGGTCGCCGCAAAACCACTGGACTTTGCGCCAATCGATTCTGCAAAAATCCGGGTGGCTGCCATAGAGCTTGGGCAAGACGGTCGTGCGCAGATCGCTGAAGGTCGCGTCAACAACCGCCACAGAGGTGCGCAAGGGGGCGCTGAAGAGCATGTGCTCGTCCCAGCAGAGGTACAGCCCGGCAGCGTTCTCGGGGCGCTTGATGGTGGGCGCCGTCATACCCGTCCCTCGCGCGCGGCGCGACCACCGGCCCAATCGCGGAAGTGGCGGTCGTCGGCGCTGTCGGTGAATTCTCCGCCATCCACACCCGGCCTGATTTTGGCGGCAGCCAGGGTTGCCGCAAACACGTCAAAACCGAGTTGAGCCGCTTCATAGACTGACGCGCTGCCAGCCCCGGCCAACACCGCATCGGTCGCGAGCCGGGATTGCCGGTATTTCGCCGGATTGGTCTCGAAGATGTTGCGGCAATGGTCGCTGCAAAAATGCTCAGGGCGGCCGTCGATGGTCGCCTCGACGGCGCTGACACGGCGCGCTTGGCCGGGCTGGGTGAACCACGTCGGAAAATGGCAGGTGCGGCACAGCAGCGGCGTCGCCGGGTTCCGCCAGTGCGTTCCGGCAACATGCTGCTCGCGGTAATACTCGAAGCGCGGCCGGTAATACCTGCGAAAGCTCTCGGGATATTCGGCGTGCAGCCAATCAAGTTCTTCGTCGGCGGGTGCCCAGGTATGAAAGGCGGTGTTCGAGGTGTGGCCGTAGAAGCCGCTGAAGGTCTGGTGGCTGAGGTGTGACTTGGCGTCGCAGGCATCGTCCCAGCCGGCCGGCCGGCGCAGGCCAAGATCGGCCAGGTCGGCGAACAGCGCTGCCCCGGCGCCTTCGACGTACTGCGTCCAGTGGCTCTGCCAGGAGCTGCTGTGCAGGGTCAGCAGGTAGTCCTGGGCCATCGCCACGAAACTCATCAGCCGAAAGCCGCGCCAGAACCACTTGTCGATCCAGCCCTGCAATATCGGCAGATTGGCCGGATCCTGCGCGGCGAGGAATTTGAGCAGCGCCAAGCCGAAGGCCATGTGCCGCGTCGCGTCACTTTGGCAACTGAGCCCGGCATTGGCGCTGGAGGCGTCGCCGTTGCGCGCCGCGCCGCTCATGAGGCAGACATTGAGGAGATTGCTGAAGAGACATTCAAAACTGAAACTAACCGCCACCAGGGTTTCCAGCGGGCCGGCGCTGAACACGTCGTCGGCGAAGGATTTGGCCGGCGCCAGGTACCAGGCATGATCAAACCAGTGGGGCGCCTGGTCGAGCCCCATGAAATATTTGTTGAAATGGCTGAGCGCGTGTGTTTGGGTTTGAAAATGGCGCAGATTGTCCAGCGACTGGAGCTGGCAGGCGATCCGGGCAGCGTCACCCGGCATTTGCCGGCCGAGATGCGCAAAGCTGCGGTGCAGGCTGTATTTGAGCGGGGTGAAGGCCTGCAGAATGATTTTCAGAACATTGACATAGCGGGCGTCACCAATGCCTAATTGGCCGTTGTTTTGGGCGAACGCCTCGATCAGTGAATAGAGGCGCCGGTCCTTTTCGTTTTGCAGGCTCCAGTAATCGCCCAGGGTGGTTTGCAAGGGTGGCCGAAAAGCCTCCCAGGAATGCACCCGCAATCCTTCATCGAAGCGGTACGGAAAAACCCCGGCAAGATTGCGCTGAACGCTGTCCCATGACAGCCCACTGACCATCGCCGGATCTCGGCGGCTGGCGTGGCCGGTGCGGCTGGTCTGAGCGCGGTGCTCGGTCATGGCCTGATGCGAGAGGGCAGGGTGCGGCAGGGCAGGGTGCGGCAGGGCAGGCTGCTCAGTGGCGCCAGCTCAGTGTGAATTCATCGTCGTCCTCGTCGACGTTCCCCGAGAGACTGATCAGACACAACTGAATTTGCTGCAGGTCATATGCTCGGCCGGTCTGCTCTTCAATCGTTTCGCGTTTGATCACGAGGCGTCCGGGGGCGTCGATCTTGACCAATCCGGGGGCATAGACGGCTTTGGCCTGGGGGTTGTCCAGAAGAATCGCATCGACCACCGGGCGGGAATCTTCGTTGGCCTGAAAGGCAATGAATACATTGGACATGGTGCTGGTTTAGTTTTGGTGGGGCTCAAATGCTCAAGCCGATTTTCTTGCAGCGTGTCTGGAATTGACTGCGGACGCTGGCCAGGGCGCTGTCGGCGGACGCGCCCAGGGCCATCTGGGCGATGGGCGTCAGGCTGGCAAGGGTGCGCTGGCCCCAGGCGGCGGCCCAGGCGCTGAGCAGGGCCTTGTTCTCGGCCGACTCGGCGGCGGCCACCTTGACGACGGCGTCGATCCAACGCGCCGACTCGTCGTGCCACTCGGGCATGAAGCTGGTGAGCATGGCAATCGCCGTGCCGCCCTGCGGGGTCAGGCAGTCGTCGACACAGTGGCGGTAAATCAGCGGGTAGAGCTGGCCGTCCAGCGCCAGGTTCTGGGCGACGAACAACTCGATCGGATCCTTCAGGACGAAGCTGTCCTCGACCTGGTGGCGCAGGCCCTGCCAGCAGGCTTGGTTCAGCCATTCGTTTTTACCGGCCTCTAGCACCCCGGGCTCGTCCAGGGCCAAGCCAAGACGGGTCAGTTGCTGGGCGACGGCGAGCTGATCCATGGCATGGAAGGTGGCCGCGGCGGTCAGCGCGGTGCCGTAGCCGTAGGCGGCGACAAAGCAGTTGTTCATGTTGCCGCCCCAGGCGACATGGCGCAGGGGCAGCAGCACCCGGCAGGCGCTGTCGCGCAGCGGGCCGGCCATGCGGCTGAGCAGGCCTCGGGCCTCGACGAACTGGTAGCTGGCCTCCAGCGCTTCTTGCTGCTTGGCGCGGACGCTGGTCCAACTGGCGTAGTAGAACTGGCGCGGGTCGCGCAGCACATACCAGTCGGCCAGGCGAATCTGGCTGCGGCTGGCGTCGAACAGCAGGTGCTCGGGATCCCAGACCGGGCGGTAGTGGAAGTTCTGGGTCGGTTGGGCGCCGAGCGTGGCCTCCTGGTAGCGCGAGGCCGGCACATCGCCGCCGAGGTACTTGGCCACATGGCTGAAGGTGTTGCGCAAGGGCTTGATTTCGCGGGCTTGCAGGTCGATGCTGGTCATGGGGCGCACTCACGCAAGGTCGGGTTGAAGTTCGCTGCTGCCGCGCGGGCCGTCGGGCAAACGGATCACCTGGTTCTGGACACAGAAGGCGTCGAAATCGGCCACGGCCAGTACCAGTTCCTGAACCAGATCGGGCCAGCCGATGGCGAACTCAAACGCCACCAGGCCGTTGTCGGCACGCTGCACAACGCGCACATAGCGGCGCGAGAGCGGCAAGTCGGCGGGTTCGGCAAGCATCGTGGCGGGGTCAGGCAGCGGCGCCGCAATGGTACGCATGGCAGCGCGCCAGGAAAAGCATAAAGTTGTTGTAATCTCGATAAACTAGGGTAATCACCGATGATGTGCGGAGTCGGCCGAGCCGCCTTAGCAGCTGCCCAGAGTTAGCTCTAGTCCCATCCACTGCGCAGGTAATGCAATGATGATGAGCGGTGTCAGGTGCAGGCCTGACGGGCAGTGATCGGTGTTTCCCCGCAATCGATAGACTCGCAATTTTCTCGATAATCTGGCCGAATCAAGCGCTACAGATGGCGAAACGCTCAGCCCTCAGATTGGTCAGCACCGAGTCCTTGGCCCAGCTCGGCGTCGGCCTGTCTGCGACCGAGCCGGAGCGGGCGGCCTCGCCCTCGACCCTGATCGAGCAAACCTACGCGCGGCTGCGCGATGACATCGTCGAGGGCCGCCTGGAGCCCGGCGAGAAGTTGCGCGTGGAGCACCTGCGCGAGCACTATGGCGTGGGCGCAGGCACGCTGCGCGAGGCGATCACGTGGCTGGTCAGCGACGCCCTGGTGGTGGCCGAAGGCCAGCGCGGTTTCCGGGTCGCGCCAATTGCCCTGGCCGATTTGCTCGACCTGACCGAACTGCGGGTGCACATCGAACTGGAGTCACTGCGCCAATCGATCCGCAAGGGCGATGCGGCCTGGCGCACTGCGCTGCGGGCGGCCTTCGAGGCCGTGTCTGCGGTCGAGTTGCCCCTGACCGTCGATAACCGCCTGCGCTGGGAGGCGCTGAACATCCGCTTTCACGAGACCTTGATCGCCTCGCATGCCTCGCCCTGGACCTTCAAGGTGCTGCGCATGCTCTCGCGCCAAGGCGAGCGCTACCGCCGCTACGCGATCCAGTTGCCGCACAGCGTGCGCGATGTGCATGCCGAGCACTCGGCCATCTTCGAGGCGGCGTTGGCCGGCCAGGAGGCACGCGCGGCGCTGGCGCTGGAGTTGCACATCCGCACCACGCCAGATGTGTTGACGCGGGCCGAGCGCGACGGCGTGGCCTGGCGCAAACTGCGCATCACTCAGCCGGCGCGGGGCGGGGCGGCGAGCTGAGCGGCGAGGATCGCCCGCCAGGCCCGCCAGCCGAGCATTGCCAGGACCGCAAACACGGCGTAGAGCGCCACCGTCAGCCACAGCCCCTTGACCGCAAACAGGCCGATGGAGATGAGATTGACGGCGATCCAGACCGGCCAGTTCTCGATCAATTTGCGGCCCAGCAAGAGCGTGCCGGTGATGCTGCCGACGGTGGGCAGGGCGTCCAGGTAGGGCACGTCAGAGTCGGTGACCTGGCTCAACAGCAGGCCCAGCAGCGGCCAGGCGGCCAAGGTCAGGCCCAGCACCCAGAGCCGGCCGCGACGGCCCAGGGCATGTACCCGCAGCGCCGGGTTGCCGGCCAGGCCACGGCCGCGCCGCCACTGCGCCCAGCCCCACAGCGCCATGGCGATGAACAGCAGTTGCAGCGAGGCCTCACCGTACAGCCGGCTGTCTAGGAAGAGCAGGGTGTACAGCGCCGAGCTGGCAATGGCCAGCGGCCAGGCCAGCGGATTGACGACCATGTTGCAGGCGACCATGCCCAGGCCCAGGGCGCTGGCCAGCAATTCACCGACGCTGATCGGGCTGCCCCACAGCATCCACAGCGGCGCAAAGATCACCCCCAGCGTGCCCAGGCTCATGGCTTGTCCCGGGGCAAGGCATTGCGGCGCTGGTCAAGCAGCACGTAGATCTCGTTCTGGCCGATCATGCCCAACTCGTAGCGGGCGCGTTCCTCGACCATCTCCAGTCCCGTGCGCAGGTCGTCAACCTCGGCCTGGAGCCGTTGGTTGCTGCGGCGCTGGGCGGCATTGCGCTGGTGCTGGGCGTCGAGCCGGGCCTGCAGGCCGCGTGCCTGCGGCAGGCCGCCGTCGCCCAGCCAGAGCTCGGCCTGGACCACGGCCAGCACCAGCAGCAGCACGGCGGTGGCCAGGCGCACGGCGCTGCGACCCCTCAGCGCAGGTTGTAGAACGCGGCGCGGCCGGGGTAGCTGGCGATGTCGCCCAGGTCCTCCTCGATGCGCAGCAACTGGTTGTACTTGGCCATGCGGTCGGAGCGGCTGAGCGAGCCGGTCTTGATCTGGCCGGCGTTGGTGCCAACCGCGATGTCGGCGATGGTCGAATCCTCGGTCTCGCCCGAGCGGTGGCTGATCACTGCCGTCCAGCCGGCGCGCTTGGCCATTTCGATCGCGGCAAAGGTTTCGCTGAGCGTGCCGATCTGGTTGATCTTGATCAGGATCGAGTTGGCGACGCCCTTGGCGATGCCTTCTTTGAGGATCTTGGTGTTGGTCACGAACAAATCATCGCCGACCAACTGGATTTTCTTGCCGAGGGTCGTGTTGAGGTGTTTCCAGCCGTCCCAATCGGCCTCGTGCATGCCGTCTTCGATGCTGATGATGGGGTATTTTTCGGTCCAGCCCGCGAGCATGTCAGTCCAGCCTGCGGCACTCAGCCTCAAACCGCCTTCACCGTCCAGCACATATTCGCCGTCCTTGTAAAACTCGCTGGCCGCGCAATCCAGACCGATGGCGATCTGCTCGCCCGCGGTGAACCCGGCCTTGTCGATCGCGTCGAGCAACAACTGGATTGCCGCTTCGTGGTTGGCGACATTCGGTGAAAAACCACCCTCGTCACCGACCGAGGTTGACATGCCCTTGCCGTCGATGATTTTCTTGAGCGCATGGAAGGTTTCCGCGCCCCAGCGCAGCGCCTCTCTGAAACTTGGCGCGCCGATCGGAATGATCATCAGCTCCTGCAGATCCAGGTTGTTGTTGGCATGGGCGCCGCCGTTGATCACGTTCATCATCGGCACCGGCAACTGCATGCCGCCCGAGCCACCGAAATAGCGGTACAGCGGCAGGCCGGATTCCTCGGCCGCCGCCCGGGCGACTGCCATGCTCACCGCCAGGGTGGCGTTGGACCCAGGCGCCGCTTGTTGTCGCTGCCGTCGAGGTCGATCAGCGTCTTGTCGAGGAAGGCCTGCTCGCTGGCATCGAGCCCCAGCACCGCCTCGCTGATCTCGGTGTTGATGTGCTCCACCGCCCTGAGCACGCCCTTGCCGCCGTAGCGTTTGGCGTCACCGTCGCGCAACTCGATCGCCTCGCGGCTGCCGGTCGAGGCGCCCGACGGCACCGCCGCCCGGCCCATCGTTCCCGACTCCAGCAGAACATCGCATTCGACGGTCGGGTTGCCGCGGCTGTCGAGAATCTCGCGGCCGACGATGTCAACTATTGCGCTCATGGGGGCATATTCTCCGGGGATTAAAAAATAGAAAGGTTCAGGTCGCGGCGGCCTGCGGCACCGTGGGCAGGTCAGGGCCCTCAACCAACACCATGCGCATGATGCCAGCGCCCTCGCGCAGCGTCCGTGCGTGGGTATAGGTGTGGCTGGCGTAAAAAGCCCGGGCAGCGTCCCGATCCTTGAACCGCAGGAGCACGATTCGGGTCGGCGACCAGGGCCCCTCAAGGACCTCGGGTGCGCCACCTCGGACCACGACTTCGGCGCCATGCTCGACCATCGCCCGGGTCGACCAGGCGCGGTATTCGACCATTTTGGCTTCATCGCTCACGGTCAGGTCGGCAAGGATATAAGCGCTCATCAGGGTGGGTTCCTCAGTCGCTGAAATCGTTTTCCAGCAGCGGTTGCGATTTGACTACACGGTCCAGCGATTGCAATTGCGCGAGCAAGGCCGCCATGTGTTTGAGTGGCACCGCGTTGGGGCCATCACTGAGCGCATTGGCCGGGTCGGGGTGGGTTTCCATGAACAGCCCGGCGATACCAACCCCGACCGCCGCCCGGGCCAGTACCGGCACGAATTCGCGCTGGCCGCCTGAGCTCGTGCCCTGGCCGCCCGGCAATTGCACACTGTGGGTCGCGTCGAACACCACCGGGGCATCGGTTTCGCGCAGGATGGCCAGACTGCGCATGTCCGAGACGAGGTTGTTGTAGCCGAAACTCGCACCCCGTTCGCAGGCCATGAAACGGTCCTCGGACAAACCCGCATCGCAGGCCGCGGCGCGGGCCTTGGCCAGCACGTGCTTCATGTCGTGCGGCGCCAGGAACTGGCCCTTCTTGATGTTCACGGGCTTGCCGCTGCGTGCCACCGCTTGGATGAAATCGGTCTGTCGGCAAAGGAAGGCAGGGGTTTGCAGGACATCCACCACGGCTGCCACGGCGGGTATCTCAGCCTCGCTGTGGACATCGGTCAGGATCGGCACGCCGAGTTGCCGCCGAACCTGCGCCAATATGTCCAGGCCGGCTTCCATGCCGGGGCCGCGAAAACTGCTGCCGCTGCTCCGGTTGGCTTTGTCGTAGCTGCTCTTGAAAATAAACGGGATACCGAGTCTGGCGGTCACTTCCTGCAAATGGCCGGCGACATCGATCTGCAATTGCAGGGATTCGACGACGCAGGGTCCGGCGATCAGGAAAAAGGGCCGCGTCAGGCCAACCTCAAAGCCACACAATTGCATCGCGGGGCTCAGGCGGCTTGCAGCCTGGGGGCTTCGCGGCGGGCCTTGTGCGCGATTGCCGCCTCGATGAAACTGATGAACAAGGGGTGGCCGTCCCAGGGTGTGCTCTTGAATTCCGGGTGGAATTGCACACCGACGAACCAGGGGTGCTGGGATGGTGGCAACTCGATCATTTCGGTCAGTTTCTCGCGCTGGGTGATTGCGGAAATCACCAGGCCGGCCGCTTGCAGCCGCTCCAGGTAATGCTGGTTGGCCTCGTAGCGGTGGCGGTGGCGTTCGGTCACGACGCTGCCGTAAATGCGGTGGGCGAGCGTGCCGGGCTGTACGTCCGAGCTCTGTGCACCCAGGCGCATAGTGCCGCCCAGGTCGGACCGGGCGTCGCGCTTTTGCACCGTGCCGTCGAGGTCCTGCCACTCGTCTATCAGGGCGATCACCGGGTGCGGCGATGCCTCGTCGAACTCGGTCGAATTGGCACCGGCCAGGCCGGCGACATGGCGTGCGAACTCGATCGTCGCGACCTGCATCCCGAGGCAAATTCCGAGGTAGGGCAGGCGCTGCTCCCGGGCATATTGGGCGGCGACGATCTTGCCTTCTATGCCGCGTTTGCCGAAACCGCCGGGGACGAGGATCGCGTCGTAGCCTGAAAAGCCTGCCAAGCTGCCGTAATCGAGGGTTTCAGAATCAATATACTCGATTTTCACCCGGGTATGGTGCTGGATTCCGGCGTGGCGCAAGGCCTCGTTCAGGGACTTGTACGAGTCGCTCAGTTCGGTGTATTTTCCGCACATCGCGATGGTGACTTCACCGCGCGGGTGGCTGACCTCGTTGACGAGCCTGTCCCAGCGCGCCAGGTTGGCCGGTTTGGTGAGCAACTGCAATTTCATGCAGATCTGTTCATCCAGGCCTTGCTCGTGCAGCAGCCGTGGCACTTTGTAAATCGTGTCGACATCCCACATGCTGATCACACCATGCGGCACCACGTTGGTGAAAAGGGATATTTTCTCGCGCTCTTCGTCCGGGACTTCGCGGTCGGCACGGCACAGCAGCACATCCGGCTGAATGCCAATTTCGCGCAGTTTTTGCACGGTGTGCTGGGTCGGTTTGGTCTTGAGCTCGCCCGCGGCCGCGATCCATGGCACATAGGTCAAATGGACGAACGCGGTATGCGTAGGCCCCATTTTCAGGCTCATTTGCCGGACGGCTTCGAGGAACGGCAGGCTTTCAATATCGCCGACCGTGCCACCAATTTCGACAATCGCCACGTCCACCCCGACCGCGCCGCGCTTGACGAATTCCTGGATTTCGTTGGTGACGTGCGGAATAACCTGCACGGTTTTGCCCAGATAATCACCGCGACGCTCTTTTTCGAGCACGCTTTTATAAATCTGGCCGGAGGTAAAATTATTGCTGCGCTTCATCCGCGTGTTGATGAAGCGTTCATAGTGGCCGAGATCCAGGTCGGTTTCGGCGCCGTCGTCGGTGACAAACACCTCGCCATGCTGAAACGGGCTCATCGTGCCCGGGTCGACGTTGAGGTAGGGGTCGAGCTTGATCAGGGTGACTTTGAGGCCGCGCGATTCGAGGATCGCGGCCAGTGAGGCCGAGGCGATGCCCTTGCCGAGAGAGGACACCACACCGCCGGTCACGAAGACATATTTGGTCATCGGGTCAGTCATGTGATCCAGCGCGCGTGGAGAGCGCACGAACGCTGTGTGTGGGAAAGCGTGAGTATATCGGCGCGGGTCTTCCGGGCTGGGCTCAGGAGCGCAGGTGGCAGGCCACGAGGTGGCCGCTGGCAACCGGCTTGAGGACCGGCGCGACCACGTCGCAGCGGCCTTTTTCGGCGATCGCGCAGCGCGTATGGAAGTGGCAGCCGCTGGGCGGATGGATCGGGTTGGGGACGTCGCCCTGAAGCATGATGCGCTTGCGTTTGAGGCGCGGGTCGGGGATGGGCACGGCCGACAGCAGGGCCTCGGTGTAGGGATGGCGGGGCTGGGTATAGAGCGCCTTGGCGGGCGCGATCTCGACGATCCGCCCGAGGTACATCACCGCCACCCGGGTGCTGGTGTGCTCAACCACCGACAGGTCGTGGGCGATGAAGATGTAGGTCAGGCCGAACCGGGCCTGCAGGTCTTCGAGCAGGTTGATGACCTGGGCCTGGATCGACACGTCCAGGGCCGAGACTGCCTCGTCGCAGACGATCAGCCGGGGGCTGACCGCCAGCGCCCGGGCGATGCCGATGCGCTGGCGCTGGCCGCCCGAGAACTCGTGCGGGTAGCGCTGCATCTGCGCCGCCGACAGGCCGACGGTTTCGAGCAACTCGACGATGCGGTCGCGCGCGGCTTGGGCGTTGGCCGCCAGCTTGTGGATCGTCAGCGCCTCGCCAACGATGGCCGCCACGGTCATGCGCGGGTTCAGCGAGGCATAGGGGTCCTGGAAGATGATCTGCATCTGCCGGGCCATGCCGCGCAGCGCCGGCTTGTCGAGTGCGGTGACTTCCTGGCCGTCGAACCAGACCTGGCCTGAGGTCGGCTCGATCAGGCGCAGGATGCAGCGCCCGGTGGTGCTCTTGCCGCAGCCGGATTCGCCGACCAGGCCCAGGGTTTCACCGGCGGCCAGATCGAAGCTGACGCCGTCGACCGCATGGACATGGTCGACCACCCGGCCGAACAGGCCGCCCTTGACGGGGAAGCGCTTGACCAGGCCCTCGACCTTGAGCAGTGCTGTCATGGCGATGTCGTGGCCGAGTCGAAGTCCAGGAAGCAGGCCACCTTGTGCCCGGCTGCGGCCTCGCGCAGCGGCGGGGTGGCCGCGCTGCACACCGGCTGGACGAACTTGCAGCGCGAGGCGAAGCGACAGCCCGGCGCCGGATTGATCAGTTTGGGCACCGTGCCGGGGATGGCCTCCAGCCGGCGCTTGTGGGTGGCGGCGGTGTCGATCCGCGGGATCGAGCGGATCAGGCCCTGGGTGTAGGGGTGGCGGGGGTGGGCAAAAAGCTGCTCCACCGGCGCCTCTTCGACCACCTTGCCGGCGTACATCACGGCCACCCGCTGCGCGCTCTCGGCGACCACGCCCATCGCATGGGTGATGAGCAGGATCGCCATGCCGAGTTCGGACTTGAGCTCGTCGAGCAGGTCCAGGATCTGCGCCTGGATCGTCACGTCCAGGGCGGTGGTGGGTTCGTCGGCGATCAGCATCTGCGGTTTGCAGGCCAGCGCGATGGCGATCATCACGCGCTGGCGCATGCCGCCCGAGAACTGGTGCGGGTAGTCCTTGCTGCGCCGCTCGGGCGAGGGGATGCGCACCCGGCGCAGCATCTCGATCGCGACGTTGGCGGCCTCGGCCTTGCTCAGGCGCTCGTGCAATCGCAGCACCTCGGCGATCTGCTCGCCGACGCTGTAGACCGGGTTGAGCGAGGTCATCGGCTCCTGGAAGACGATCGCGATCTGCTTGGCGCGGATGGCGCGCATCGCGGCGTTGTCCAGCGGCACCAGGTCGCGGCCCTGCCACAGCACCTGGCCGGCGACGATCTTGCCCGGCGGCATAGGCAGTAGCTTGAGCACCGTCATCGCCGTCACCGATTTGCCGCAGCCCGATTCGCCGACCACGCCCAGGGTCTCGCCGCGGTCCAGGCTCAGGTCGACGCCGTCGACCGCGTGCAGCCAGCCGTCGTCGGTCTTGAAATGGGTTTTCAGGCCCTTGATCTCGAGCAAAGCCATCTCAGAGCACCTTGCGCGGATCGAGCGCGTCGCGCAGGCCGTCGCCGATGAAGTTGATCGTCAGCACCGCCAGAAAGATCGCCGCCCCGGGGAACAGGGCCCAGTGCGCGGCGATGTCCATGTGGTCCTTGCTGTCGAACAGCAGCCGTCCCCAGGTCGGGATGTCGGGCGGAAAGCCCAGGCCGAGGAAGGAAAGGGTGGACTCGGCGATGATCGCCGCCGCCACGTCGATGGTGCCGGCCACGATCACCGGCCCGAGCGCATTCGGCAGGATGTGGCGCAGCACCTGGCGGCTGGTGCTGGCGCCCAGCGCCCTCGCGGCCTCGACGAACTCTTTCTCGCGCAGGCTGAAAAACTGGGCCCGCACCAGCCGCGCCACCGGCATCCAGCGAAACCCGCCTATCACCACCACGATCATGATGAAAACCCCGACCTCGGGGCCGAAGGCGTTCTTCAGCGGATCGCGGAACAGGTAGATCAGCAACAGCAGCAGCGGCAGTTGCGGCAGCGACAGGAACAGGTCGGTCAGCCACATCAGCGCCACGTCGACCGCCCCGCGCGAGATGCCCGAGACCGCGCCTATGGTGACGCCGACCAGGATCGCCATGGCCATTGCCGCCAGGCCCACCGCCAGCGAGATGCGGCCACCGTAGAGCATGCGCGCGAGCAGGTCCTGGCCGAGGTCGTCGGTGCCCATGGGGTGGGCGGCTGAGGGGCCCCTGAGGGTGGCACTGAAATCGATCTCGTTGATCGGCAGTTTCCACAGCCAGGGGCCGAACACCACCGCCAGCACCATCAGCGCCAGCAGGCCGAGGCTGAGCATGGCCATGCGGTGGCGCTTGAAGCGCCGCCAGGCCTCGGCCGAGGGCGTGCGCGGCGCGGCCACGGTGGGCGCTGGGTCAGCGCAGGGCAATGCGGGGATCGAGCCAGCCATAGAGCAGGTCTGCCACCAGGTTGAAGAAGATCACCAGACACGAGAAGACAAAGGTCACCGCCATGATGACCGGGGTGTCGTTGCGCAGGATCGCGTCAATCAGCAGTGAGCCTATGCCCGGCACGCGGAAGATCTGCTCGGTGACGATGGCCCCGCCGAAGACCTGCGGCATGGTCAGCGCCACCAGGGTCACGACCGGGATCAGGGCGTTGCGCACCACATGCTTCATCACCACCACGCGCTCGGCCAGGCCCTTGCTGCGGGCGGTGGTGACATGGTCCAGGCGCACCACGTCGAGCATCGACGAGCGCACATAGCGGGTCCAGCTCGCGCCCTGGAACAGCCCCAGCACGGCCACCGGCATGATCGACTGGCGCAACTGCTCGCCCCACCATTGCCAGCCGGTCGATTGCAGGTCAGCGCGGTAGACAAAGGGCAGCCAGTCGAGCTTGATCGAGAACAGCAGGATCAAGCAGATGCCGGTGAAAAAGGTTGGCAGCGAGAAGCCGACGAAAGCGAAGGTGCTGGCGATGCGGTCGAACAGCGAATACGGCCGCACCGCCGAATAGACGCCCACCGGCAAGGCGATCGCCAGCGCCAGCAACTGCGAGGCGCCGATCACCGCCAGGGTGGTGGGCACGCGCTGGGCGATGAGCGTGTCCACATCGACCCGGCTGACGAAGGAGAAGCCCCAGTCGCCCTGCAGCATCGCCCACAGCCAGTGGAAGTAGCGCTGCCAGATCGGATCGTCCAGGCCGAACTTGGCGCGCAGCGCGGCCTTGACGTCGGCCGGCACGTTCGGGTTCAGGGCGATGTCGCCGAACGGGTCGCCCGGGGCCAGCGCCAGCACGGTGAACAGCACCACGCTGATGCCCAGCAGGCTGGGCAGCGCGAGTAACAGCCGGCGCAGCAGGTAGGTGCCCAAACCGACTTACCCCTGGCCGACCACCGCGCCGTTCACGCTCAGGCCTTGCGGAACCAGTCGTGCAGCGTCGACATGGCCAGGTCCCAGCCCGACAGCGGCGCGCTGAGGCTGTTGACCGAGCCGAAGACCCGCGGCCGGGCGCAGATCGGCACGACCACGTTGTCCTTGATGACCAGGTCGTTCATGCGGATAAACATCGCCGCCCGCTTGACCGGGTCGAGCTCGGACTCGCTGGCGGCGAACAGCTTCTCGTACTCGTCGTTGCTCCAGCGGGTGATATTGCGCGCCAACCACTTGTTGGCCTTCTGCGCAAACTCGTTGGCCAGGTACTGGCGCATGAAGGTGCCCGGGTCGGGCTCGGTCTGGGTGGTGGTGAACATCTCCATGTCGGTCCAGAACTTGGTGTAGGTGTCCGGGTTGCCGGCATCCGAGGAGAAGAACACGCTGGCCGTGACCTGCTTGAGCTCCACGTCGATGCCGGCCTTCTGGCATGCCTGCTTGATCACCGCCTGCTCCTTCTGGCGCAGCGCGTTGACCGAGGTCTGGAACACCAGCTTCAGCTTCTTGCCGCCCTTCTCGCGCACCCCGTCGCCGCCCTTCTTCCAGCCCGCCGCTTCGAGCAGGGCGATGGCCTTTTCGATGTTGAACTCGAACTTGGTGTTGGGCGAGCGGAACTTGGCCGGGAAGTTGAGGAAATTGCTGGTCGCGATGCCGGTGCGGCCGTAGATGAATTCTTGGATGCCCTTGCGGTCGACCAGGTAGCTCATCGCCTCGCGCACCTGCGGGTCGGCGAAGGCGAAGTGCTTGGACTTGGCGTGGCCGCGCTCGCCCTCGAACTCGTTCCAGGGGTCGGTGATGTTGAGCAGGATGAACTCGATGTCGCCGCTGGGCACGATCACCGCGCCGCCCTTGCCGCCGGTCTCCATGCGCTTGAGCACTTCGTCCTCGACCGCCAGGTTCCAGGCAAAGTCGAATTCGCCGGTCTGCAGCACCGCCCGCGCGGCCGAGACCGCGTCGCCACCGCCCTTGACCTCGATGGCGTCGAAGTGCGGCCGGTTGGGCATGTGGTAGCTGGTGTTGATCTCAGCGCGGATCATGTCGCCGGGCTTGAAATCGACGATCTTGTAGGGCCCGGTGCCGACCGGCCTGAGGTTGGCCGGCGCCTCGCGCGACTTGGCGCCGCTGTAGGGGCCGAACACATGCTTAGGCAGGATGCCGCCATAGGCGGCGACAAAGGCCGAGGCCCAGAACGGCGTGGCCTTGGGGTAGGACACCAGCACGGTGTGGCTGTCGACCTTGCTGACCACCACATCGCGGTAGACCCCGGCCGAGAGCGCGGCGGTGGCCGGGTCGCGGGCGTACTCCCAGGTGAAGACCACGTCGTCGGCGGTGAAGGGCTTGCCGTCGTGCCAGGTCACGCCCTTCTTGAGGCGCCAGCGGACGATCTTGCCGCCCTCGAGCAGGCCGCCGTTCTCGCGGCTTGGGATCTCGGCCGCCAGCACCGGCACCAGGTTGCCGTCGTTGTCCCAGCAGGCCAGCGGCTCGTAGAAGATGCGCGAGCCGTCCTGGTCCTTGGTGCCGTTGGCAAAGTGCGGCTGCAGCAGCGTGGCGCCCTGCCAGTAGAGGATCTTGAGCGTGCCGCCGCCGCCGCGTTTGGTCGGCTTGTAGGTCGCGGCCGGCTTGGTTTGGGCGACGCCGGCATGCATCAACAGCATCGAGGCCATGGGCGCGGTCAGGCCAACGCCGACCATCTGTTCGATGAAGCGGCGACGCGGCAGCCGGCCCTCACGCACGTCTTCAATCGACTGGCGCAGGTCTTGTTCGTTCATGTTGACGTCCTTGGGCGTTGGCGGGAATCGGGGTGGCTGGCAGCAGTACCAGCCGCCGTTGTCTGCCCGCATGCTAGCGGCCGGCAGCGGCCTGGACATCGGGATCGGCACTGACGCCGCGCGCCTGCCAACCCTGCGCCGTCAAACCCTCAGACCATGCCGGCCAGCAGCTCCAGCACCAGGGCCGCCGTCAAGGCCGGCTGCTCCATCGGAAACAGGTGCGTGCCGGTTGTCCAGCGCAGCCGTTCGCCGGCCAGGGCCCGGGCAGCGCCCAGTCCGGCCAGGCGCATTTCCCTGGAGCGCTGGCCGGCGATCAGCCCGACCGGGCAGCGCGGCGGCTGGCGTTGCAGCAGCCCGCCCAGGTGGTGCGGCACGCTGTTGTAGATGCGGGTCTCGACCGCGCGATCGAAGGCCAGCACGGTCTTGCCGCGGCGCCGCGCTGTGCCGCAAGCGATGTAGTCGTCGAGCACGCCCGGCGCCCAGCGGGCGAACAGCGACTTGGCCGCAAAGTGCGCCAGCGCCTCTGGCCGGTTGGCCCACTCGTGTCGCCGCGTGGCCGAGACCTTGGCCGGCGACACCCGCTGCAACAGCCCGCTGAGCTTGAGCGCATGCAGGCTGCGCGCGCGCCAACCGGTGATGACCGGTGAGTCCAACAGCACCAGGCCCTTGACCAATTCGGGCCGGCGGCAGGCCAGCAACAGGCCGAGCAGGCCGCCCATCGAATGGCCGACCAGATGCGCGCCCTGCGGCGCCTGCGCAATGACATACGCGGCCAACTCGTCGCGCAGCCTTGGCCAGTTGTTGGTGACCGGGTAACGCGGGTCATGCGCCAGCAGCGGCGGCGCACAGACCCGCCAGCCGGCCGCCCGCCAGGGCTTGAAGAGCTGGGCGTAGGTGCCCGCCGGAAAGCCGTTGGCGTGGGCGAAGACGAGGGTGCCGGACAGGTCGGGGCTTTCACAGCGGGCGGATTGCGCTCGCGCCATTCTCGGTCGGCGCATGGCGCCAAAGGGCCAAGTGCCTGAAGCCAGGCGTACAGCCCGCCGGCTGCGTGTATCAGGCGGGTTCGTGCGCACTCTGTTGTGTCGGCACCAGGCCTCTGGTCGCCGCTGTCTGCCCAACCCGGGCCCACCACCCACCTGCCACCGGCGGGTACTGGAGTTGAACGAATGACCCGAATTTTGCCCTCGATCACGCGTCGCGTGTTGCCCTTCAAGGCGCTTCTGGCAGTCCTGGCTGGCGCCTTCCTGAGCGACGTCGGCGCAGCCGCCCCGACCTTGAGGGCCTTGGTCGAAAGTCGCGGCAGCATCGTCGCCGGCGATGTCACGATCAACAACTTTCGCACCCCGCTGGAGTGGCCGATCCGCTATGTCGACAGCCCGCTGGTCACTGACCGGGGTGACCGGCTGAGCGTCACCGCCAGCCAGCGCGCCGATGGCAGCGTCGACCTGGTCTTCACCTCGATCGACCCGCTGACCGGGCTGCCGGCGCCGCAGGTGTCGACCCGGGCGCTGGGCAATGACTTCACCTCGTTCGTTACCTACGACGTGGTAGTGACCAACCCGAGCCGGGCCCTGCACGCGGTCGCGGCCGCCTACGGGCCAGCGACATCGGGCTATGTCTACAACAGCGGCTACGCCTATACCGGGCCGGCCTCGGGCTCGCTGTTCGGTATGCCCGTCTACGAGACCTATCTACCGCCGACGGTGCTGCCGCCGGCGCTGTTGCCGTTGATCCCGGCCAGCTTTGCCACGCCTCAGGTCAGCGCCGACTTCCGTGGCGCCCGACTCGGCCACCGCTGGGGGCTTGTGCCGTTTAGCTTCGGGTTCGGCAGCATTGGAACGACCGATTCTTTGACCGTCAGCCTTTACCTGGCCGACGCCCTGGCGCCCCCGGCCGGGGCCACGCCCAGGGTAGAAACCTTCCACCCCGACTCGGTATTCCTGACCAGCCCGGCCGGCCCGGGCGGCGCCACGGTCAGCCTCAGTTCGGCCTCGCAGCTTCTGGGCGCCGCGACGCAGTTGACCGTGTTGACCGTGCCCGCCAGCATCACTGTGCCCGAAGGCAGCACCTACGCCACTTGGCCTGTCGTCGGCAACAACCCCAGCCTGCTGTTCAGTGCCCTGGCCACCGTGACCGGAACCCTGGGCGCCGACACCGTGCAGGCGTACTACCAGGTCTTCCCGAACGTCTACCCGCCGGCTGCGCCGGTGCAGCCGACGCTGAACATCGTCAAGGGCGGCACCGGCAAGGGCACCGTGGTCAGCAACAACGGCCTGAGCTGCGGCAGCAAGTGCTCGGTGGTGATTGGCGCTGGCGCGAACATCTCGTTCACCGCCCAGCCGGGCAGCGGCAGCGTGTTCAGCAGTTGGGGCAACGCATGTACCGGCAACCAGCCGGCCACCTGCACCGTGCTGACGGTCGGCGCCGACCAGTTCGTGGTCGCGAACTTCGATGCCGTGGCCGTCGGTGGTGGCGGTGGTGGTGGCGGTGGTGGTGCCAGCTTCGGCCTGTCGATCGGGCGCAGCAACTCCGGTACCGTCACCAGCGACGTTGGCGGCATCAACTGCGGCAACACCTGCGCGGCCAAATTTGCCCAAAGCACCGCTGTCAGCCTGACTGCCACCCCGATTGCCGGCAAGTCGTTTGTCGGCTGGGGCGGCGCATGCAGTGGCACTGCGCCGCTGTGCAGCCTGACAGTCAATGGCAACCTGTCGGTGCAAGCCAACTTCAGCAAGTAGCCGCGCTGCCGGCGACGGGCCAGCGCCGCCCTCAGACGATCCGCTCGTCCGGGTGCGCGATCTTGCGTGCGGGCTCGTAGCGCGTGCTCGGTGTCAGCAGCGGGTGGGCAGTGGCGGCGCCGTCCCATTGCGGGTCTTCGATGCCCTCGAAGACCTCGCGCAGGCGCTCGCCCCAGGTGCTGTGGATCATCTGGAAGTAGGGGTTCTGTTCGTCGATGCAGACGATCTGGTCGGACCTGAAGCTGCCCTCGCGGTAAACCAGCAGGTCCAGCGGCAGGCCGACACTGAGGTTGGACTTCAGGGTCGAGTCCATCGACACCAGGGCGCACTTGGCGGCCTCGTCCAGCGGCGTGGCGGGCATCAGCACCCGGTCCAGGATGGGCTTGCCGTACTTGCTCTCGCCGACCTGAAAGAAGCAGGTCTCGCGTGTGGCCTCGATGAAGTTGCCGGCCGAATAGACCAAGAACATGCGCATCGCCTCGCCCGCAATCTGGCCGCCCAGAATCATGCTGGCGTTGAAGTCGATGCCGGCCGCACGCAGCGCCGGCCCGTCCTGCTCGTAGACCCGGCGCACGGTGGCACCCAGCACCCGCGCCACGTCGAACATGCTGCGCGCGTTCCAGATCGTCAGCGGCGGCTTGTCCGGGCCTTGGTCGAACTTCTCAACCTGCAGCAGCTCGCGCACCGACTGGCTGATCGACAGGTTGCCGGCCGACAGCAGCACCATGAAACGGTCGTCCGGCTTCTCGTAGACCAGCATCTTGCGAAAAGTGCTGATCTGGTCGATGCCGGCATTGGTGCGCGAGTCCGACAGGAACACCATGCCAGCGTTGATGCGGATTCCGATGCAGTAGGTCATGGCAGGGGCTCCTGGGAGGTGGCAACGCCAGTGGCGGCCAGGGTTTTGAGTTGATAGAGCGCGTCCAGCGCCTGGCGTGGGGTCAAGGTGACGGGCTGGATCGCGGCCAGGGCTTGGGTCAGGGCTAGCGCCTTATCGGCCTGCGCCTGCGCCAACTCAAGCTGCGCCTCGGGCGGCGTGGCCAACGGCTCGGCAAACAGGTCGATTTGGTCTTCATCGGCGCGCTGCCGGGATTCCAGCGCCTCAAGCGCGGCGCGCGCCTGGCGCACCAGCGTAGCCGGCATGCCCGCCAGCCGCGCCACCTGCACGCCGTAGCTGCGGCTGGCCGGGCCGGGCTCGATGGCGTGCAGGAAGACGATGTCGTGGCCGCTCTCGACCGCAGCCACATGCAGGTTGATCGCCCGCGGGTGGCGCTGGGCAAACGCGGTCAGCTCGAAGTAGTGGGTGGCGAACAGGGTGAAGGCGCGGTTGCGGTCGTGCAGGTGGCTGGCAATCGCGCCGGCCAGGGCCAGGCCGTCGAAGGTGCTGGTGCCGCGGCCGATTTCGTCCATCAGCACCAGCGACTGATCGGTCGCGGCGTGGATGATCGCTGCGGCCTCGGTCATCTCGAGCATGAAGGTGGACTGGGCGTTGGCCAGATCGTCGGCGGCGCCGATGCGGGTGTGGATCGCGTCCATGGGCCCAAGTCGGCAGGCCTGCGCCGGCACGAACGAGCCCATCGCCGCCAGCAGGGCAATCAAGGCCACCTGGCGCATGAAGGTGCTCTTGCCGCCCATGTTGGGGCCGGTGACGACGAGCATGCGGGTGCGGGCATCGAGCCGGCAATCGTTGGCGATGAAATCGGCGCCGCCGGTCTCGGCCAGGCGCGCCTGCACCACCGGGTGGCGGCCCTGGACGATCTCTATGCAGGGCTGCGGCACGAACTGCGGCCGGCACCAGTCCAGCGTGGTCGCACGCTCGGCCAGCGCCGCCAGCGCGTCCAGCGTGGCCAGTGCGCGGGCCAGCCCGGTCAGGGCGCTCAGATGCGGCTGCAAATCTTCGAGCAACTGTGCATACAGCCACTTCTCACGCGCCAGCGCCCGGTCCTGGGCCGACAGCGCCTTGTCCTCGAAGGCCTTCAACTCCGGCGTGATGAAGCGCTCCGCGTTCTTCAGCGTCTGGCGCCGCCGGTAGTCGCCGGGCACCTTGTCCAGGCCGCTGGCGGTGACCTCGATGTAGAAGCCGTGGACACGGTTGAACTGCACCCGCAGGTTGGCGATGCCGCTGCGCGCGCGCTCACGCGACTCCAGGTCGAGCAGGTAGGCGTCGCAGTTCGCGCCTATGCCGCGCAACTCGTCCAGCTCGGCGTCCAGGCCGGGGGCGATCACGCCGCCGTCGCGCAACTGCACGGCGGGCTCCTCGGCAATCGCGGCGCCCAGCAGCCCGAGCAACTCGGGCGCTGGCGCCAGTGCGGCCCGTGCCGCGTCGAGCAAGGCCTGGCCTGTGGCCGTTGCCGCGGCCAGCGCCGGCAGGGCCCGCAGGGTGGCGCGCAGCCCGGCCAGCTCGCGTGGCCTGACCTGGCGCAAGGCCAGCCGCGCGGCGATCCGCTCGACATCGCTGACGCTGCGCAGCGCCTGGCGCAGCGGGTTAAAACCCTGGGCGATCAGCGCGGCGATGGCGTCGTGGCGGGCCTGCGCTGCGGCGCGGGCGCGCGGCGGCCGGGTCAGCCACAGGCGCAGCAGCCGGCTGCCCATGCCGCTGGCGCAACTGTCGAGCAGCGACAGCAGGGTCGGGCTGTCCTGGCCACGCAGCGTCGCGGTCAACTCCAGGTTGCGCTGGGTGGCCGGCGGCAGGTCGATCAGGTCGCTGCTGCGCGGCACCTCCAGGCCGGCCACATGCGCCAGCGCCTGGCCCTGGGTGTGCTCGGCAAAGGCCAGCAAGGCGGCGGCGGCAGCCTGGGCCAGCGGCATGTCCTGGGCGTTGTAGCCCGCCAGCGAGCCGACCTTGAGCAGGGCACAGAGCTTGCGCTCGCCCAGGGCTGCGTCGAACTGCCAATCCGGCCTGGTGGTTCGCGCCGACGGGTGTTGCGCGATCGCCGCCGGCAGCACCGCCTGGGCATCCCTTTGCGCCAGCAGCAACTCGGCCGGCGCCAGTCGGGCCAGCCAGCCCGCCAGTTCCGGCTCGGCACATTCGGTCAGCCCGAGTTGCCCGCTGCTCAGGCCCAGCCAGGCCAGGCCCCAGCCGCTGCGCCCACGGCTGAGGGCACACAGCAAGTTGTCGCTGCGCTCGGCCAGCAACTCGCTGTCGATCACCGTGCCCGGCGTCACCACCCGCACCACCTTGCGCTCGACCGGCCCCTTGGCCGTGGCCACATCGCCGACCTGCTCGGCAATCGCCACCGCCTGACCGAGCTTGATCAACCGGGCCAGGTAGGCGTCGACCGAATGCGCCGGCACCCCGGCCATCACCACCGGCTGCCCCGCGCTCTGGCCGCGGGTTGTCAGGGTGATGTCCAACAGCCGGTGCGCCAGCCGGGCATCGTCGAAGAACAACTCGTAAAAGTCGCCCATCCGGTAGAACACCAGCGTGTCGGCAAAGCCGGCCTTGATGCCCAGGTACTGCTGCATCATGGGGGTGTGTTTAGACGTGTCTAAGCCGCCGCTGGTGGCGTTTGAGTGCTGTCCGTCGATTTCTTGTTTTTCTGTTGTCATTCAATGACTTATTGCGTTTTCAAGGGCTCTGCTCTCCCTCAATTGCCACCATGTTCCGTCGTCTGCCGACCACGTTCATGGGGATCAGAAGGGGATCGCTCCATCCTCGCTTCTGCATTGCTCCAGTTTGCTCCCCCTTGATGAGAATATGTCTTTCACGACAAGGGTTTGCAGCCGAGTAAAAGTCCCCCGGCTGCGAAATCTCAGGCTTTTTCGGAGCGGATCGCCATGTCGCTCGACCAAGACAGCCAAGCAGACGCTCCCCAAGCGGAGGGCTCAGCCACCAAGCGGGCGCCCGCCTGGTGCGCCGAGCTCAACGACAACTACTGCAAGCTCCGCAAGCTTGAATTGCCCCCCGCCGGATACAACGGCCAAGGCAAGCTGAAATTCGCCGAAATTGCCGTCGCCAACCCCGAAAGCTACATCTTATGGGACGCGAGCCGCGACGCCCCTCCGGGGTACGGCTTGAAGGTGGCAGGCAAGAAGACCTACATCCTGCGCCGCAAGGTGATAGGCAAGTCCATGCTCTCCAAGGTCGGCAACGTGGCCGACTTCGCCAAGATTCAGGACGCGCGGGCGAAGGCGGCCGAATAGGCGTTGGCCATGGTGGCCACGGGTCAAAACCCCACCTGACTATCAACCTGCCTCAGCAAACCCCTGAATGCCTTTGCGCGTGACGGGAGAGCAGGTGGCGACGTCGACGACAAGCTCAGCGACGAGGCCGCGCAAGTCAAAGCGGCGATTGAAGCGGTAGTAGAAGGCGGCGAGGTAGTCAGCGCCGTATTTGCGGTAGTTCAGCGAATGGAAGGTGCCGGCCAGCGTCGTCTTCAAGTTGCCCAGCACCGTGTTGATCCACTTGAACTCCGGCAAGTCGCGCGGCTTCAAGGCGCCGACCGCACGCGGCTGGTGGATGCAGCCGGCATCCGTCACGGCGGTAAAGCAGTTCAGCCCGTCGCTGCTCACCACGGTCTGGGGTGCCAGGTGCGCCTTGGCCTACTGGCCAATGGCCAATGGCCAATGGCCTCCAGCGTGAAGCCGCTGACCCGTTTGAGCTTCAGGTGCAGCGGATGCCCGCGCTTGTCGAGTGAAACCGCCGCGACAAAGGGCACCTTGTTCTCCGAGCCGCGCCCGGCCTTGCCCCCGTGCGTTCACCGCCGAGATAGGCGTCGTTGCGTATTTCAGTGATCGTGGACGCCCGTTTCAGTCTGATCGTGGACGGTGAAACGGCGTCGTCGAGGGTGCGCCGGGGAGGCGCGGGCCAGGTGCCGTCGTAGCCAACGGCTCCTCGTTTGCGGTCATTGCCTGACCCAATAGCCGATACCGGGCATAGAATTGGCAAGATAATTTCTTCTTCGCTTGGCTGACTCTTCTGCAGCGTTTCCAGGCATTGGCCGCCGGCTCCCTCCTGGAAGATCAACTGCAAGTTTCTGAGGTCCAGTCAGCGGTCATTCGTTTAGGCCGGCAATCGACCCAAAGCGGCCCGGATGACGACGGGAAACCATGAAGGGCAGGTTGGAATGAGCTCTCAGCGACGAGTGTCGAGAACCGCCGTGCAACGAACTATTGCCGTCCTGGGCTCGGCGGTTTTCTTCGTGGTCGCCCCATGTACGCTGGCTGGGCTCGCTCCATGGTGGATAACGGGTTGGCAACTCCGGCCGCCGTTCCTTGATCTGGAGCTGACGCGCGGCATCGGCGCGATGATGATTCTCGTAGGCGTGCCTGGGCTCGTTGACGCATTTGCGCGTTTCGCGCTGCATGGTCTCGGCACCCCTGCGCCCATCGCGCCGCCCCGGAATCTCGTGGTGACCGGCCTCTACCGTTATGTGCGTAATCCAATATTCGTCGCGGTCGTTGCCATCATTTTGGGTCAAGCGCTGCTGATTGGCGATTGGCGCCTCATCGTCTACGGCGCGTTGTTGTTGCTCGCCTTTCACGTCCAGGTCGTGGCGTACGAAGAACCCACGCTCGAGCTGACGTTTGGGAAGGAGTACGAGGCGTTCCGCGCCGCCGTCCCGCGCTGGATACCGCGGATGACCCCATGGCGGTCGGAATGATCAGTGGCCACGCGGGCCGGACGATCGCGTGGGGGCGCCCGCCGACAGCGCCGCAGTGCATGACAAAGATCACTACCGAGGTCGGGACACGATCCTTTGGCGAGATAGGAGTCACTACTGCGCCCGCAGCACGCTGCTCGATGGCGGCAATATCCTTTCGGCTTTGGGCTTTGAACCCAGGCTTGCATGACACAGTCTGACGCATCCTTCGAGGAACATCTCGCCCGGGAGATCAGCCTCAGCGAGCGTATGCGCATGGCCATTCTTGCAGGATTTTCGGGCGTGCTCATCGTGATTTACGGACTGGGTTACGCGCTGTTCCTCAAAAACAACCTGCTTCGTTTCCTCACGCCTGCCGTGTTCTTCTACATCATCGGGATCATCGCCCTGCTGCTCTGCTACGAGCTTTTCATCCGGTACCTGATCGGTCGCTGGCTACGCCGGCGAAAGGGCGTGCCGGGCGCGCTACGATACCTGAACGCGTTCGTCGAAACGAGCGTTCCCAGCATCTTGATCCTCCTCGTATCGCGCGAACTCAATCCGGTATACGTGCTGCAAAGCCCGTTGGGTCTTCTCTACGCGGTCTTCATCGTGCTCGCCACGCTGCGGCTGGATTTCAGGCTGTGCGTGTTTACCGGACTGGTCGCTGCGGTGGAGTACGTGGCCCTGTCGTTCGCCTACATTGGCGCGGGCGGTGGCGTGGTCGGGGGTGGTGCGAGCGCCGCGGCGGGCACGCCGTTCGATGCGCCGCCGTTCTACCTGGCCAAGGGGGCGATTCTGCTGCTCGCCGGGCTCGCCGCGGGCTTCGTTGCCGACCAGTTGAAACGCCGGGTCACCAACGCGTACCGGACGCTGCAGGAGCGCCAGCGCATCGTGAACGCCTTCGGACAGCAGGTATCCCCAGCCATCGTCGAGCATCTGCTCAAGGCCGGCCCGGAAATCGCCAGCGCGCGCAGTTTCGTGTGCGTGATGTTCATGGACATCCGCAATTTCACCCCGCTGGTGGAAAGGAAATCTCCCGAGGAGATCGTCGCGCTCCAGAACCTTGTCTTCGCGGAGGCGATCGACGTCGTGAATCGGAACCACGGCATCATCAACCAGTTTCTCGGCGATGGCTTCATGGCCACCTTCGGCGCGCCCCTTGCCAGCGGGCGCGATTGCGACAACGCGCTGGTTGCCGCGCGCGAGCTGGTTGACGGAATCCGCGGCCTATCCGAAGTCGGGCGGATTCCGCCGATTACGATCGGCATCGGCCTGCATGCGGGCGAGGCGGTGTCTGGAAACGTCGGCTCGGCGCTGCGCAAGCAGTACTCGATCACCGGCAATGTCGTGATCCTGGCGTCGCGCATCGAGCAGTTGAACAAGCACTTCGGATCGCAGATTCTGGTGTCCGGCGAGGTACTTGCCGCTGCGGATGCAGGCGAGCGTGCGCGCAGCCACGAATCGCTCGGCCCGGTTCGCGTCAAGGGCCGCGAGGCCCCCATTGAGATATACCGCCTTGCCTGAGGCCATGAATTCTCGCTGCGGTCCGGCATCCTGCCAGCGGGGACGCCTGCGAGTCGCAGGTGCAGCAGCGGCGCGAGAAGCTGGGCAACAATCATTCGCTGCCGGTGCATGTCAAGTCCCGCCTGATTGTAGACGCGCTTGACGAATAGTTCGGGCCTTTTTGACTGCCATCGTTTGAGTGCTTGAACGGGCGAGTCGTGACCCAAGGCGCGCTGTGGGATCAAATGGTTGTAGGTTTCCCGGTAGTTCATGAGGGTGGACTCCAACTCAGCCGCAGATTTGAAGCGGGTCTGGCCGACGATTTCACTGATGCGGCTGTTGAAGCGCTCGACCATGCCGTTGGTCTGCGGATGACGCGGCGGGCACAGTCGATGTTCGATCTCCAATGCTTTGCAAGTCAAGTCAAATTCATGCTGGCCAGAAGGAGATTTGGTTGCGCTCGTAAAGCGGTCGGTGAATTGACTGCCGTTGTCGGTGAGGATGATCTTGATCTTCATCGGCGCGGCGCGCTTGAGGCGGCGCACGAAGTCGGTGCTGCTGGCCTGAGTCTGGTCGCGGTAGGTGCGCACAAAGACCCAGCGCGTGGCACGATCAATGGCCACAAACAGGTACCGTCTGTGCCTCTCATCGGGCATCTGTGGCAGGTATTTGATGTCGACGTGCACGAAGCCAGGTTCGTAGTCCTTGAAGCTCTTGACGGGCTTGTCCTGGCCCTCAATGGCTGGCTGCAACGCCTTGATATCGGACACGCCGTGGCGACGCAGGCAGCGGTCCAGGCCCGAGCGAGACACCTCAGGATTGATGAACTCTTGGCACACCGCAAGCAGGTCGTCCAAGCGCAACAGAAGCGTGCGGCGCAGCTCAACAGCAATCGCTTCTTGGTCGCAGGAAAGCGTGGTGCAGATCTTGTGCGGCCGGTGCGAGCGGTCCTGCGAGTCCTGGCGAGATCTCCACTTGCGGGCCGTAGCCAGCGTGATATTGAATTGCTCGGCAACCGCTGCCAGCGAACCTGAACTGACCCTGATCTCGGTGCGAGTACGGGGTGTCGTGCGGGCCAAAGGATGAATCTGAGTCATGCTCCATACTCCTGTTTGAGCGATGAAATCACCTGCTGCATCACC
>JANXYH010000068.1 GCA_025350145.1 Burkholderiales bacterium
CCACCACCACCGCCCCCCCCACCACCACCACCACCACCACCACCACCACCCGAGCGAGCGCCACCAAAGCCGCCGCCGGCATTGCGCCGCGTGCCGCCCACGCCTATCGTCATCCGTCCGAGCACGATAGGCTCGGCGCGCTCGCCGGCCGGTGGCTCGAAGCCGGCGATGGTTTCGCGCGGGATGCTGCGCTTGATCAGCCGCTCGATGTCCTTCAAGAAGATTTCCTCGTCCAGGCAGACCAGCGAGATCGCCTCGCCCAGGGCGCCGGCCCGGCCGGTGCGGCCGATGCGGTGGACATAGTCCTCGGGCACGTTGGGCATCTCGAAGTTGACGACATGGGGCAGTTGGTCGATGTCGATGCCGCGGGCGGCGATGTCGGTGGCCACCAGCACCGGCAGGTCACCGGTCTTGAACTCGGCCAGCGCCTTGGTGCGCGCGCCCTGGCTCTTGTTGCCGTGGATCGCCATCGCGCCGATGCCGTTGTCGTTGAGGTACTCGGCCAGGCGGTTGGCGCCATGCTTCATGCGGGTGAAGACCAGCACCTGGTGCCAGTCGCCGGATTTGATCAGGTGCGCCAGCAGCTCTTTTTTGCGCTCGCGCCCGACCGGGTGCAGCTTCTGCGCAATCAGCTCGGCGGTGGCATTGCGCCGCGCCACCTCGATCAGCAGTGGCTCGTTCAGCAGCCGGTCGGCCAGGGTCTTGATCTCGTCGCTGAAGGTGGCCGAGAACAACAGGCTCTGCTTCTTCGCCGGCAGCGCCGCCAGCACCTTCTTGATGTCGTGGATGAAGCCCATGTCGAGCATGCGGTCGGCCTCGTCGAGGACGAAGATCTGCACCTGGCTCAAGTCCAGGGTGCCCTGCTGGTGGTGGTCCAGCAGCCGGCCGGGGGTGGCCACCAGGATGTCCACGCCGCGCCGCAGGGCGTTGATCTGCGGCTGCATGCCGACCCCGCCGAACATCACCATCGAGCTCAGCGGCAGGTACTTGCCGTAGCCGCGAACGCTTTCCTCGACCTGCGCCGCCAACTCGCGGGTGGGGGTCAGGATCAGCGCGCGGATCGGTATGCGGCCGCGGGCATCGCGACGCGGCGCTTCGGCGGCCAGCCGTTGCAGCAGCGGCAGGGTGAAACCGGCGGTCTTGCCGGTGCCGGTCTGGGCGCCGCCCATCACGTCACCGCCCTTGAGCACGGCGGGAATGGCCTGGGCCTGGATCGGGGTGGGGATTTCGTAGCCGTGTTCGCGCACGGCACGCAGCAGGGGCTCGGACAGGCCGAGGTCTTGGAAGTTCATGGGGGTTTTTGTGGCCCGCAAGGGGGCCGTTGTCGCGCCGGGCGGCACCTCGATTCCCAGGGCGGGAACCTTCAGAGGGGCACCAGTCAGCCGGTGCGGCTTTTGCAGGTTGTCGGAATCGACCGCGCTGCGGTGACTGGGGGTCGCAGCGCCTGCGCATTGTAGGCAAGCCGGCCGTACAGGCCCGGGGATAATGCCGGTTTGCCCGCAGACCGGCTGCGTTCTGCATGCCCGGCAGCGGGCTCCGGTCCTGCGCCACCGCCCCCAACGCCACACCCACGAGCAGCCCATGGCCCAGTATGTTTTCACGATGAACCGCGTCTCCAAGACGGTTCCGCCCAAGCGTCAGATCCTCAAGAACATCTCGCTGAGCTTTTTCCCCGGCGCCAAGATCGGCATGCTGGGCATCAACGGTTCGGGCAAGTCCTCGCTGCTGAAGATCATGGCCGGGGTCGACAAGGAGTACGACGGCGAGGCCACGCCCATGCCCGGCATCAAGATTGGCTACCTGCCGCAGGAGCCGCTGCTGCCAGCCGAGCAGACGGTGCGCGAGGCGGTCGAGGAGGGCATAGGCGGGGTGCTGGCGGCCAAGAAGCGGCTCGACGAGGTCTACGCCGAATATGCCGAGGAGGACGCCGATTTCGACAAGCTCGCGGCCGAGCAGGCGCAACTTGAGGCGGTGATCGCCGCCGCCGGTTCTGAGAACACCGATTTGCAGCTCGAACTGGCCGCCGACGCGCTGCGCCTGCCGCCCTGGGAGCAGAAGATCGGGGTGCTCTCGGGCGGCGAGAAGCGCCGCGTGGCGCTGTGCCGGCTGCTGCTGTCCAAGCCCGACATGTTGCTGCTGGACGAGCCGACCAACCACCTCGACGCCGAGAGCGTGGAGTGGCTGGAGCAGTTCCTGACGCGCTTTCCCGGCACCGTGGTGGCGATCACCCACGACCGCTATTTCCTCGACAACGCCGCCGAGTGGATCCTGGAGCTCGACCGTGGCATGGGCATCCCCTGGAAGGGCAACTACTCCGACTGGCTGGACCAGAAGGAAAAGCGCCTGGAGAGCGAGCAGAAGTCCGAGGACGCGCGCATGAAGGCGATGAAGGAGGAGCTGAAGTGGGTGCGCTCCAACGCCAAGGGCCGGCAGGCCAAGAGCAAGGCCAGGCTGGCGCGGTTTGAGGAACTCAGCGACGTCGATTACCAAAAGCGCAACGAGACCAACGAGATCTTCATCCCCGTGGCCGAGCGCCTGGGCAACGAGGTGATCGAGTTCAAGGGCGTGTCCAAGAGCTTCGGCGACCGTCTCCTGATGGACAACCTGAGCTTCAAGGTGCCGGCCGGCGCGATCGTCGGCATCATCGGCCCCAACGGCGCCGGCAAGTCGACCCTGTTCCGTTTGCTGCAGGGCGTGGAGAAACCCGACGCCGGCGAGGTCGCGATCGGCAAGACCGCGCAACTGGCCTTCGTCGACCAGAGCCGGCAAAGCCTGGCCGACGAAAAAACCGTCTGGCAGGATGTTTCAGGCGGGCTGGACAACCTGATCGTCGGCAAGTTCACCATGCCCAGCCGCGCCTACCTTGGCCGCTTCAACTTCAAGGGCAACGACCAGCAGAAGATGATCGGCAGCCTGTCCGGCGGCGAACGCGGCCGGCTCCACCTGGCCAAGACCCTGGCCCAGGGCGGCAACGTGCTGATGCTCGACGAGCCGAGCAACGACCTCGATGTCGAGACCCTGCGCGCCCTGGAAGAGGCGCTGCTCGAATTCGCCGGCTCGGCGATGGTCATCAGCCATGACCGCTGGTTCCTCGACCGCATCTGCACCCACATCCTGGCGGCCGAGGGCGACAGCCAATGGTTCTTCTACGACGGCAACTACCAGGAGTACGAGGTCGACAAGAAGAAGCGGCTGGGCGAAGAGGGCGCCAAGCCGCACCGGCTGCGCTTCAAGGCCTTGAAGTAGGTCTTCGGCGCAGCGGACTTGAGCCGATGAGCGGCCCAGCCAACGTGGTGAACCGGCGCTCCGCCGCCTCGCTGCTGTGGGCCGCCGGGCCAGCCTTGCTGGCCGCGCTGGCACTGGCCGCTTGTGGCCGCATGCCCTTGCCGGGCGCCACGCCGGCAGAACCGGCCGCTGCAGCGTCCGCGCCGCTGGCCGCCACGGCCGCCTCCGGTCCGGCCCGCTCCGCCAGTGCGGCCTTGGGCACACCCTCCGCGCCGCCTCCCAACCCGCTGCCGCCATTTGCCATGGTGCTGCGCGACGCCAGCCGGATCGCCGGCCCGGTCGTGGCCTGGCGCAAGGACGACAAGGTCTGGCTCGAGATCCCGCCCGATTTGCTGGGCAAGCCATTTCTGTTTTCGCCACGCCTGGCCAGCGGCATCGGCGAGGATTTTTTCTACGGTGGCCTGCTGCGCGGCTCGGCCCTGGTCGAGTTCCGGCGCCAGCACAACCTGGTGCAGTTGCTGCTGCGCAACCCGCGTTACAGCGCGGCGCCAGGCACCCCCGAGGCGCGCTCGGTCGCCACCGCTTTTTCGCCCAGCCTGCTGGGCAGCAGCCCGGTGCTGAGCCAGCCGCATCCCGAACGCCATTCGGTGCTGATCGACGCCGCGCCGCTGTTCCTGGGCGACCTGCTGGGCCTGGGCAGCCAGTTGCAGCGCAACTACCGACAAGGCTATTCGCTGGATGGCCGCAACACCGTTTTCAGCGGCGTGCGCGGCCAGGCCGACACCTTGCTGCTGGAGGTGACGGCGCATTTCGCCACCGCCGCCCTCGCCCTGCCCGGGGCCGGCCTGCCTGGCCAGCCCGGGCCGTCGCTGCCCGACAACCTGCCCGACCCGCGCAGCATGTTCTTCGGCCTGCATTACGCCCTGGTGCGCCTGCCCGACGAGCCAATGGCGCCGCGTGCCGCCGACCCCCGCCTGGGTTATTTCAGCAGCGTGGTCGACCGCTACGGCGACGACGCCACGCTCAGCCCGCGCCAGCGCCATGTGCAGCGCTGGCGATTGCAAAAGCAAGACCCAGCGGCGGCGCTGTCCGATCCGCTGCGGCCCATCACCTACTGGCTGGACCGCAGCATTCCGCTGCAGTACCGCGACGCGGTGCGCGCCGGCATCCTGGCCTGGAATCCGGCGTTCGAGGCGATCGGCATCCGCAACGCGATCCAGGTCCGCCAGGCCGGCGACGACGAAGACCTGGCTCTGCCCGAGATTGGCCAAGCTGTGGTCCGCTGGCTGGCGGACAGTGACTCCGCCTTCGGCGGGCTGGGGCAGACCCATGTGGACCCGCGCAGCGGCGAAATCCTCCACGCCGGCATCGCCATCGAGGCCTTGTCGGTGCGGGTGCAGCGCAATGCCAGGACCCAGATCCTGGCCAATGCCGCGTTGCCGGCCAGCCTGGCGCCGGGCGGCACGGTCTCGCCGCTCTGGGCCGACCTGCTGCAACTCGGCGCCGCCGCTGCCCAGGCCGGTGGCGCGGCGGCGCTGCCCGGCGCGGGCATGTTGGCTGACCCGCTGCAATGCCGCCAGGCCGATGCGGCGGCGGAGCAATTGGCCTACGGGCTGGATCTGCTGGCCGCTGACGACCCACAGCCTAGCGACGCGGCGCGGGCGCAGCAGTTCATCCTCGACCATGTGCTGAACGTGGCGATGCATGAGGTCGGCCACACGCTTGGCCTGCGCCACAACTTTCGCGCCTCACGCCTGCTCAGCGACGCCCAGTTGAGCGATCCCGAATACACCCGCAGCCACCCCCTGGCCGGTTCGGTGATGGAGTATTTGCCGATCAACCTGGGGGCGCCGGGCGAGCCGACGCCGGCACCCTTCCAGACCCAGTTGGGCGAGTACGACCGCTGGGCGATTGCCTACGGCTACACCCCGTTGGCCAGCGCCGACGAGCCTGCCGCCCTGGCCGCCATCGCCGCCCGCAGCGCCGAGCCGGGGCTGGCCTTTGCCACCGACGAAGACAACTTCCTCGGCCTGGACCCGGAGGCCCTGCAGTTCGATCTGGGCCAGGACACGCTGGCCTTCGCCGCCAAGCGCTTCGAGATCGCCCGGGACCTGTTCCGCCGCCAGGAAAGCCGCGCCCTCAGGCCCGACGAGGACTACGCCGGACTGCGCCGCTCGCTGGGCTATGCGCTGCGCGACATGGCCCGCGCCACCGGCATCGTGCTGCGCCAGATCGGCGGGGTGCGCACCCTGCGCGACTTTCCCAACACCGGCCGCGATCCGCTGCAGCCGCTGCCGGCGGCCGAACAGCGCGACGCCCTGGACTTCATCCTGCGGCAGGTGTTGGCTGCCGACTTGGCCAACCTCAGCCCAGCCTTGCAGCGCCGTCTTGCGCCCGACTTCCTGGCCCGTGGCGAGGCGCCCGGCCAGATCCCGACCGAGGTCTCGCTGGCCCAGACCCTGCTGGACTTGCAGCGCGTGGTGTTGGGCCAGTTGATGGGCGACACCGTGGCCAACCGCCTGCTCGACAGCGCCGCCAAGTTCGACCGGCCCGAACAGGCCCTGGGCCTGGCCGAGTTGTACCAGCGGCTGACCGCTGAAGTCTGGCGTGAACTCGGTCAGCGTGGCGACATCAGCCCGGGCCGGCGCGAGCTGCAGCGCGACTGCACCCTGCGCCTGGCGACGCTGGTGCTGCGCCCCTACGCCCAGGGCCGCGCCGACGCCCGCGCCCTGCTGCGCGCCCAGGCCAGCCAACTGCTGCGCCAGGTGCAGACCGCCAGCCGCCGTCCCGGCCTGGGCGAGGCCACCCAATTGCACCTGCAGGACATGGCCGAGACCCTGCGCAGCGCCCTGAGCGCGCCGCTGCAGCGCGCCGGGCTTTGAGCCGCCCGGCGCCGCGCAGCGGGCGGCGCGGCCCGTGTCAGCGCCGGGCCGCGTATCCCATCAGCCGGATCAAGGGCATTGCCGGCGAGGCTGCGGTGATGCCGGCGTCGAACGGGTGCGGCGGCAGCAGCGGCAGCGATTCGCCCAGGAAGGCCAGCACCCGGCGGAGATAGAAGCGGGTCTCGGCATAGGGCGGCACGCCACGGTAGCGCTCGACCGCGTGCTCGCCGGCGTTGTAGGCGGCGATCACCAGCGGCACGTCGCCTTCGAAGAACGCCAGCAGCCAGCGCAGGTAGGCCATGCCGCCGCGGATGTTCTGGCTGGGGTTGAGCGGGTCGCGCACGGCAAAGCGGGCGGCGGTCTCGGGGATCAGTTGCATCAGCCCTTGCGCGTTCTTCGGCGAGACCGCATTGGGGTTGAAACCCGACTCGGCGGCCATGATCGCCAGCACCAGTTGCGGCGCGACCTGGTACTGCGGCGCCATGATCTTGACGTAATCGACGATCGGCTTGGGGGCCTCGTCATAGAGCCGGTGGCGCAGCGCCGGCAGCAGCATCGGCCGGGCCGGCGCTGCCCGGTCGGGCGCCTGGGCGACGGCCGGCGGCCGCGGCAGATCCAGCTCCGGCGGGCGCAGGCAAGGCGGCGGCTCACCCTGGGGTTCACCCAGCGCCTTGGCCATGCGCTGGGCCTGCGGCAGGCCTTGCTCGGCGGCGGCGGCAAAGAGGTAGGCCGCAGCCGCGTCATTGCGCTCGATGCCGCGGCCATTGGTCAGCATCCAGGCCAGCGCGTACTGGGCCTGCGCGTCGCCATGCCGCGCCGCCTGGCAGTACAGCGTGGCGGCGCGGGCCGGGTCGCGGGCCAGGCCGTTATCGCCATGTTCGAGCAGGGCTGCCTCGTCGCGCCAGCGCAGCACCTGGGCCGAGGTAACCGGCACCTGCGGCGCGCGCGGCGGCACCATCGCCTGCGGCAGCACCAACTCGGCCGGGCCACCCAGGTCCGCCGGCAGCGGCTGGCCCGGCAGCACCATGCCCGCCGGGGCGTTGACCTTGGGCGGCAACTGGGCCTGCGCCGGGGCGCCGACCAGGTTCAAGGCCAGGGCCAGGAGCGTGGGCAAGGCCGCGGCGCGGACGCCAGGGCGGCGCCACGACCGGGCCACCGTGTTCGGCTTGGGCTGGGGCGGCGCTGCGGCAGGCATGGTCCAGACTGTAGACAATCCGCCGCCAGCACGACCCCAGCAGGAGACCCCGCCATGGCCGACCCAGTCGCCGGAATCGCCAAACAAATCACCCACATCGAGGCCAAGACCGGGCAGAGCTTCGCAGCGCTGTGCCAGTTGATCGTCGACAGTGGCCTGGCCAAGGTCGGCGAGCAGCGCAGCATGCTGATGCAGCGCCTGGGCCTGGGCTATGGCGATGCCAACATGCTCGCCTTGCAGGCCAAGGCGGCTGCGGCACCCGTGGCCGACGACCCGCTTGAGCTGATCTACAGCGGCGCCAAAGCCGGCTTGCGGCCGCTGCACGAGGCCCTGATCGCCCGGATCGACGCCCTGGGAGGCTATGAGAAGGCGGCCAAGAAGGGCTATGTCAGCCTGCGTCGCAAAAAGCAGTTCGCGATGCTCGGGCCGGCCAACCAGAGGCAACTGGAACTGGGCCTGAACGCCAAGGCGTTGGCCGATTCGCCGCGTCTGAAGGCCATGCCCGCCGGCGGGATGTGCCAGTACACGCTGCGGCTGTCGACGCTGGACGAAATCGACGCCGAGTTGCTGGCCTGGCTGGCGGCAGCCTTCCAGGCCGCCGGCTAAGGGCTGCGGCTATGGTTGGACCATGCCTGCATTGCCCGCCGCCGCCGCCGTTCCGCCCGAGCCGCAGCGCCCGGCCAGCCGCTGGCCTCGGTCGGCCAGGTGCTGCGGCTGATCCCGGTCGACGAGGTCGCCTACCTGCGCTCGGACGAGAAGTACACCCTGGTCGTCTGGGCCGGCGGCCAGGCGCTGATCCGCAAACCGATCCGCGAATTGGCCGATGAGCTGGACCCTGCCCGCTTCGTCCAGGTCCACCGCTCGGTGATCGTCAACCTGCACCAGGTGACGCAGGTGCTGCGCTGCGAGAACGAGACTGCCGAGCTGCACCTGCGCGGCCGCAGTCAGACGCTGCCGATCAGCCGCAACTACCTGCACTTGTTCAAGCAGATGTAGCGCCCGGTCCGAGGCTAGGTCCTGGACTGGTTCAGTGTCGATTCATGTCGCCACAGCCAGGCCGCGCCGCGCACGCCGGACGAGTCACCATGCTGGCTGGGCAGGATGCGGGTGCGCAGCGGCTCGCGCAGGCCGCCGGCAAACAGCAGTGGTTCGACCAGCGCCGGCAGCCGGTCGTAGCTGCTGGCGATGTGCGACAGGCCACCGCCGAAGACGATCACGTCCGGGTCGAGCAGGTTGACAACACCGGCCAGCGCCCGCGCCAGCCGGCTGTGCCAGCGCGCCAGGGTGGCGACCGATGCGGCGTCGCCGGCCTCGGCGGCGGCGGCGATCTGTCTCGCGGTGAGCCGGTCACCAGCCTGCTGCTGGTGGTCCAGCGCCATCGCCGGGCCGCTGACCAGGGTCTCGATGCAGCCGGCCTTGCCGCAGTAGCAGGGCGGTCTGGGCTCGTCGGCGCTGGCCCAGGGCAGGGGGTTGTGGCCCCATTCGCCGGCCAGGTGATTGGGCCCGGTCAGCACCCGGCCGTCGACCGCGATGCCGGCGCCGGTGCCGGTGCCCAGGATCACCGCGAACACCACCGCCGCACCGGCGCCGGCGCCGTCGGTGGCCTCGGACAGCGCCAGGCAGTTGGCGTCGTTGGCCAGGCGCACGGCCTGGCCAAGCTGCTGGGCCAGGTCGTCCTGCAGCCGCTGGCCGTTGAGGCAGACGGTGTTGCAGTTCTTCATCCGCCCGTCGGCGCTGAGGCTGCCGGGCGTGCCCAGGCCAATGCTGGCGGGCGCGCCGCCGAGTTGCGCGCGGGCCTGGCCGACCAGCTCGGCTATCGCCCGCAGCATCGCCGGGTAGCTGTGCGACGGCGAATCGACGCGCTGGCGCCAGCGCTGGGCACCGGCCGCGTCGAGCACGATCGCCTCGATCTTGGTGCCGCCGACATCGACACCGATGGCGAACGGCGCAGCCGTGTTCAAAGGGAAACCTCCGCGCTCGTGGCCCTCCGGTGTGAGCGCTTTGGAGCGGCCATGCGCGCTCACAGCGCCTGGGTGCGGTGGTTCAGCCAGGCCAGGGCGTCACCGCTGAGCAGCGGCGCCAGCCTGGCCCTGACCCCGGCGTGGTAGCCGTTGAGCCAATCGATCTCGTCGGCGCGCATCAGGGCCAGGTCAATACAGCGGGTGTCGATCGGGCAAAGGGTGAGCGTCTCGAACTCCAGGAAGTCGCCGAACACACCGCCCTCGGCGGTCTCGACCGCGCGGTTGAGCACCAGGTTCTCGATCCGGATGCCCCATTGGCCGGGGCGGTACAGGCCCGGTTCGATCGAGGTCACCATGCCCGGCTCCATCGCCATCTGCGGCTCGGGCTGGGCCTTGCTCAGCGACTGCGGGCCCTCGTGGACATTGAGGAAATAGCCCACCCCGTGGCCGGTGCCATGGCCGTAGTCCAGCCCGTGCTGCCACAGCGGGGCGCGGGCGATCGCATCGAGCATGGGGCTGAGCGTGGCGCGCGGAAAGCGCGTCCGCGACAAGGCCAGCGTGCCCTTGAGCACCAGCGTGTAGTCGCGCTTTTGCGCCGTCGAGACCTGGCCAATCGGCCAGACCCGGGTGATGTCGGTGGTGCCGCCCAGGTACTGGCCGCCGGAGTCGATCAGCAGCAGGCCGTCGCCCTCGATCCAGGCGAAAGCGTCGGGCATCGCCCGGTAGTGGGGCAGGGCGCCGTTGGCGTTGAAGCCGGCGATGGTCGAGAAGCTCAGGCCCATGAAGCCGGGGCGCTTGGCGCGCTCGGCCGACAGCCGTTCGTCGACGTCGAGCTCGCTCAGGCGCTCGCCCCGCGCCAGCGCCGCCTCGAAACCGGCGTAGAAGGCGCACATCGCCGCGCCGTCCTGCGCCATCGCCTCGCGGATGAACTCGGCCTCGACCGCGCCCTTGCGGCTCTTGGCCAGGGTGCTGGGGTTGGTCGCCTCGACCACCTTGACGCCGTCGGGCACCTGCTGGCGAAAACCCAGGGTGATGCGGCGCGGATCGACCAGCAGGCTGCTGGCACTGTCCAGCGCGGCCAGGGCCGGTCCGGCCTGGGCGTAGTCGGCCAGGTCGAAGCCATCGGCCGCCAACTGCTGGGCCAGGTCGGCAGGGACTTTGCCGGCGCCGACGAACAGCGTCGCCCGGCTGGGGCCGACCAGCAGGTGCGCCAGGAACACCGGGTTGTAGGCGACATCGGCGCCGCGCAGGTTGGTGATCCAGGCGATGTCGTCGACGCTGGAGACGAAATGGTGGCTCGCGCCCTGCGCCGCCATCGCCAGGCGGATCTGCTGCAAGCGCTGGCTGCGCGGCGCGCTGGCGTGTGGCGGATGGTGGGCAAAGATCGCGGCCGTGGGCGGCGCTGGCCGCTGCGGCCAGGCCGCTTCCAGCAGATCGCGGTCGGTCTGCAGCTTCAGGCCGGCGCTGTCCAGCGCGCTGGCCAACTGCTTGGCCGCCGCCAGGCCCAGCACCTGAGCGTCGACCGAGACGCTGGCGCCGGGCTGGAGCTGGTCGACGATCCAATCAACGTGGTGGCTGGCGGCGGTGCTGGGGATGCGCACCAGGTCGATGCCGCTGCCCAGCAGTTGCCGGTCAGCCTGCTCCCAGTAGCGGCTGTCGGCGAACAGCGCCGCGCCGGTCGGCGTCACCACCAGGGTGGCCATCGAGCCGGTGAAGCCCGACAGCCACTCGCGGCCGGCCCAGCGCGGCGGCAGGTATTCCGACAAATGCGGGTCGGCCGAGGGCACCAGCAGGGCCTGCACGCCGGCCTCGGTCATGGTCTGGCGGACACGCTCCAGGCGTGAGCGGACGGGGTTGACGCGGGTGTCCATGGCGCAGCTTTCTGTGACTGCCGGCCGCGCTCAGGCGGCAGCGGCTTCGTGGTTGGTGACGAAGTCCTCGGGCACGGCAGGCCCCCAGACGTAGAACGAATCCTCGGGCGGGTGGTCGGCGGCCGGCCAGTCCAGGTCGTGCGGCACGAAGTCGATGTCGAAGGAGTACTCGGCGTAGCTGCCCCAGGGGTCGCGCACATAGTGGAAGTAGTTCGACCCCAGCACATGCCGGCCCAGACCCCAGCCCTGGTGGTGGCCGGCCATGCGCATCTGCTCGGCGCCGGCACCGACCTCGTCCAGGCTGGCCACGCCCCAGCTCGAATGGTGCAGGCCGGAGGCGTTGGACTTGGCGAACGCCAGCAGGTGGTGGTCGCTGCCATGCGGGGTGTGGATGAAGGCAATCATGTCGCCGTTGTGGTCGCTCAGGCGCAGGCCCAGCACCTGGCTGCAGAACGCCAGCATGCGCGCCACATCGGGGGTAAAGAACAGCAGGTGCGACAACTGCCGCGGGCGGACCAGCGCCACCTGGCTGCGCGCCGGCGCCGCGCCCCGGCCGTGCGCGACCACCGGCGGCTCGGCATGGGCCAGGCGCTGGCTGGGCGAGACCTTGGGCGCGACGCACAACTGCAGCGGCGTGCCGTCGGGGTTGCTCAGCCACAGGCCACTGCCGTCGGACAGCGGGTGCGGTGCGCAGGCAGCGCCGCTGGCCGCGACCTTCTGCTGCCAGGCCGGCAGATCCGCCTCGTCTATGCCCAGGCTCAGGTACTGCAACTGCTTGGTCGTGCCGCCGAGGTGCAGGCTGCCCCAGCAATGCGGGTTGCCGAAGGTGTACAGGTCCAGCCGGCCATCGACCTGCCGCACATCCAGGCCAAAGGCGCGGTAAAAGCGCTCGGCCACGGCCAGATCCGGCACGGTCAGGACGAAGCGGTTGGCCGAATGGACGGCCAACACGCCGGGGCGGCGCAACAGATGGGGTTCGGTCATGGGGCGGGCTCCAAAGGTCCGGCTGGCCAGTCGCCAACCCAGGCGCAGGCCGGCAAGAGAATCGGGCCGAATGGTAAACGCTGGTCGTCGCGGCTGATTGCTGCTCATTGCTGGATTGGCCCCGGCAGCCGGCGCGCATGGCCCGGGATGTGGACAAAATCGGCGGCCATGAACGCACCTGCCAAACCCGTGGTCAGCCTGATCGCCGCCGTCGCCCGCAACCGGGTGTTCGGTATAGGCGGTCGCCTGCCCTGGCACCTGCCCGAGGACATGGCCTACTTTCGCCGCGCCACCGCCGGCTGTCCGGTGGTGATGGGGCGCAAGACCTGGGACTCGCTGCCGCCGCGGTTTCGGCCGCTGCCGGCACGCCTGAACATCGTCGTCACCCGCCAAGCCGGTTGGCAGGCGGCGGGTGCGCAGGTGGCGCACAGCCTGGAGGCCGCGCTGGCGGCGGCGGCCGGCGTGCCCAGGGTCTTCGTCATCGGTGGGGCGGGCGTCTTCGCCGCTGCGCTGGGCCTGGCCGACGAGTTGCTATTGACCGAGATCGATGCCGACTTTGCCGGCGACAGCCACTTTCCCGAGTGGAACCGAGAGGCCTTTGTCGAGCGCAGCCGCGAGCGCCACCGGGCCGCGCCGCCGAACGATTTCAGCTTTGATTTCGTCAGCTACTGGCGCCGCCAAGCGGCCTGACCCGGGCGGTAACATCCCGCCGCCCGCGCCGGGCGAAGCACCCCGGCGCCCCCGACCATTCGACCCCAGGAGCACCACCCATGTCAGGCCACGGATTCCATGTACACGGCCCGCACGACCATGAACTCGAACATGCCGCGCAGCACGGCGGTGACGGCTTTGCCGGGCGGGTGGCGGTGATGACGGCGCTGCTGGCCACCATCGGCGCGCTGTTTTCCTACATGGGCGGCGCGACCCAGGCCAACGCCGGGCTGTTCAAGAACGACGCCGCGATCAAGAAGACCGAGGCCAGCAACCAGTGGAATTACTACCAGAGCAAGAGCACCAAGCAGAACCTGGCCGAGTTGGCGGTGGCGCTGGCGCCCGAGGACCGCAGATCCGGCTACAAGGACGAGGTCGAGCGCTACAAGAAGGAAAAAGCCGAGATCAAGACTGCGGCCGAGAAGATCGAAGCCGCCGCCAAGGCCGATGACGCCAAGTCCGACGCCCAGATCCACGAACACCACCGCTGGGCCCAGGCCACCACCGCCTTGCAGATCTCGATCGCCCTGGCCGCCATCGCCCTGCTGACCAAGCGCAAGTGGCTGGAGTACGGGATGCTGGGCGTGGCCGGTCTGGGATTGGTGCTGGGCGGCCTGGCGTTCGCCCACATCTGAGCCAGCGTCAGGCCGACGCCAGCCTGGTCCATGCCCGCGCCGTAGAGGCGCTGGGCGAACCCTTGCCGGGCCTTGGCCCACGCCTGCTGCCGGCGGGCAGTTCGCTGCACTTCAAGCTCTGGCGGCCTTGCTGGTTTGACGGCCAGGCGCAGGCCGCAGGCCGCCGGCCAGGCCTCAGAAATACACCGCCTGACCGCTGGCGGCCGAGTGGTAGATCGCCTCCAGGATGCGCGTCACGACCAGCGCCTGCTCGGGCCTGACGACCAGCGGCGCGTCGTGTTCCAGGCTGTCCAGCCAGGCCCTGGCCTCGCCGTCGCCGGCCTTGGGCGCGTTGCCGTCGAAGTAGGCGACCCCGCCGCTGCCCAGCGAGGGCTGTTCTTCGAGCATCTGGTTGTGGCGCACCCGGTTGTAGATGATGTAGCCCTTGTCCTGCGATTGCTGGCCGGCCATCTCGGCCCCAGCCTCGGTGCCGCAGAGCGTGACCGAGGCCTCCTTGGGGTTGAGGATGTTCAGCGCCCAGGAGCTGTCAAGCTGCACCACCGCGCCGTTTTTCATCCGGATGAAGCCGAAGGCCGAGTCCTCGACCTCGAATGTGGCCGGGTCCCAGGGGCCGAAGACATTGCCCTCGGGCTTGTCCTTGAGCTTCTGGAAGCTCTGGCCGACGACCAGGGCCGGCGCGTGGTTGTCCATCAGCCACAGCGCCAGGTCCAGGGCGTGGGTGCCGATGTCGATCAGCGGCCCGCCGCCTTGCTTGGCCTTGTCGGCGAACACCCCCCAGGTCGGCACCGCGCGGCGGCGGATGGCGTGGGCCTTGGCGAAGTAGATCTCGCCGAGTTCGCCGGCCCGGCAGGCCTTGTGCAGGGCGATCGAGTCCTGGCGGAAGCGGTTCTGGTAGGCGACCGTCAGCTTCTTGCCGGTCTGGACCGAGACATTGAGCATCGCCTCGGCCTGGACCGTGTTGATCGCCATCGGCTTTTCGCACATCACATGCTTGCCCGCGCGCATCGCCGCCACCGCGATCTCGCTGTGCGAGACGTTGGGCGTCAGCACGTAGACGGCGTCGACCGGGGCCTTGGCCAGCAGCTCGGCGTAGCTGGCGTAGCACTGCGCGCCGGCAACCCCGAAATCGGCCCGCGCCTTGGCCGCGCGCTCGGGCCGTTCATCGCAGAAGGCCAGCATCTCGGCGCGGGCACCGAGCTTGGCCAGGGCCGGAAAGTGTTTCTGGTTGGCGATGCCGCCGCAGCCGATGAAGCCGAGTTTGAGCTTTTCCATGGTGTCGCCAAAGTGGGGGGTTGGGGCCGGCGGCCATTCTGCGTTGAACGCCAGCGGCTACGATAGTCGGCCCCACCCGCCGCCACCGAGACCGCCGATGTCCATGCCCATCCCCCGCCGCCGCCGCCACGGCCACCTCTTGGCTGCGGCTGTCCTGGCACTGTGCCTGTGCGCCGACGCCGCCCTGGCCCAGGCCAGGCTGCGGGTCGGCTCGAAGATCGACACCGAGGGCGCGCTGCTCGGTCAGCTCATCATCCAGGTGCTCGAGGCCGGCGGCATCCGCACCGAGAACAAGCTGCAGCTTGGCAACACCAAGATCGTGCGTACCGCGCTGACCGCCGGCGAGATCGACATTTACCCCGAGTACACCGGCAACGGCGCGTTCTTTTTTGCCGACGAGAAGAACCCGGCCTGGAAGAACGCCCGCGCCGGCTACGAGGCGGTCAAGGCGCTGGACATGGCGAAGAACCGGATCGTCTGGCTGGAGCCCTCGCCGGCCAACAACACCTGGGCGATCGCGGTCCGCAAGGATGTTGCCGCCGCCAACCGGCTGGTCTCGCTGCAAGACATCGGCCGTTGGCTGGCGGCGGGCGGCAAGTTCAAGCTCGCGGCCTCGGCCGAGTTTGTCGAGCGCGCCGATGCGCTGCCGGCGTTCCAGGCGGCCTACGGCTTCAAGCTCAACCAGGACCAGCTCCTGACCCTGGCCGGCGGCGACACGGCGGTGACGATCAAGGCCGCCGCCGAGCAGACCTCGCAGGTCAACGCCGCCATGGCCTACGGCACCGACGGGCCGCTCGCCGCGCTGGGCCTGGTGATCCTCGACGACCCCAAGGGCGTGCAGCCGATCTACGCCCCGGCGCCGACCGTGCGCGCCGAGGCGCTGGCCCAGCAGCCGAAGATCGCGACCCTGCTGGCGCCGGTGTTCAAGGCGCTGGACACCGCCACCTTGCAGGGCCTGAACGCCAAGATCGCGCTTGAAGGCCAGGACGCCAAGCTGGTCGCGGCGAACTGGCTCAAGGCCCGCGGTTTGGTCCGGTAGCCGGGCTGCCGACCCGATCCGGCGGGCGCGTCGCTTGAACCGGTTTCGGCCGCGCAACCCGGTGCTGGCGCTGCTCCTGCTGGCGGGCATGGCGGGCGGCGGCAGTTGGGCCTTCATCAGCCAGGCGCCGAACCGCCTGGTCTCGGGGATGGGCATCGGCCTGCCGGCCCTGCTGGATATGCCGCGCAGCTTGGCGCTCGCGCCCTTGCTGCTGGCGCTGCTGGCCGGGGTCTGGCTGGCGCCGTCGCGGCGCCTCTGTGCGCTGGTCGCGCTGGCCGCCGGGCTGCTCTGCAACGCCTGGCTGTGGCTGGCGGCCGAGCAGGCGCAGCGCCTGGCCCTGGGCGCGTCGGCACTCGGCCGGACCTCGCTGGGCGCGGGCTTTTGGTGGCTGCTGCTGCTCAGCGCCCTGGCGCTGGCCGACGCCCTGCGGCGGCTGGCGCTGGGCGGAGTGGGCCGGTGGCTGGTCGGCGCGGCGCTGCTGCTGCCGATGGTCGGGCTGGGCAGCAACGGCGGCCTGGAGGCGCTGTCGCTGGCCAGGGAGTACCGCAACCGCCAGGAGGCTTTCGATGCGGCGCTGTGGCGCCACCTGCAGATCGTCGCCGCGACCTTGCTGCCGACGCTGTTGCTGGCGCTGCCGCTGGGGCTGGCGGCACAGCGCGGCGCCGGCCTGGCGCGGCGTTTGCTGACGCTGCTGGGCGTCGTCCAGACGCTGCCGTCGATTGCCTTGTTTGCGCTGCTGATCGCGCCGCTGGGTGCGCTGTCGGCGCTGCTGCCGGGCCTGCCCATCCGCGGCATAGGCTTGGCCCCGGCGGTGCTGGCGCTGACGCTGTACGCGCTGCTGCCGATGGCGCGCAGCACCGCCGCCGGCCTGGCCACGGTGCCGGCCGCAGTGCGCGATGCCGGCCGCGGCATGGGGCTGTCGGCGCGGCAATTGTTCTGGCGCATCGAAGTGCCGCTGGCGCTGCCGCTGCTGCTGTCCGGGCTGCGGGTCTGCACCGTCCAGACCATCGGCCTGGCGGTGGTCGCGGCCCTGATTGGCGCCGGCGGTTTCGGCGCCATCGTCTTTCAGGGCCTGCTCAGCAGCGCGCTCGACCTGGTGCTGCTGGGGGTGCTGCCGGTGGTGGCGCTGGCGCTGCTGGCCGATGCGCTGTTTGGCGCGGCCATCGCCTGGCTGCAACAGCGCCGGGGCGGCGCGTGAGCCGGGCTGGGCGCCCGGCCTGGGCCGATCCACTGGTCTGGACGCTGGCCCTGCTGCTGGCGCTGCTGGCCGGCATGGAGCGCTTGGGGCCGCTGTTCGCGCTGGCCTTTGCCGAGCTGGACCGGCCGGTCTACCTGCACGACAGTTTCATGGCCCTGATGCTGGCCCATGTCGGCCTGGTGCTGGCCTCCAGCGCCATCGCCGCTGGCCTGGGCTTGTTGGTCGGGGTGGCGGTGACCCGGCCTTCGGGCCAGGCGTTCCGGCCCCTGGCCGAATCGCTGGTGGCGATTGGCCAGACCTTTCCGCCGGTCGCGGTGCTGGCCATCGCCGTGCCGGTGCTGGGCTTTGGCGCCTGGCCGGCGCTGCTGGCGCTGGCCCTGTACGGCCTGCTGCCGATCCTGCAGGCGGTGCTCTCGGGGCTGGACGCGGTGCCGGCCGAGAGCCGCGACGCGGCCATCGGCCTGGGCATGGACGGGCGCCAGTTGCTGACCCGGGTCGAGCTGCCGCTGGCCTGGCCGGTGATCGTTGCCGGCATCCGCAGCGCGGTGCTGATCAACATCGGCACGGCGGCGATTGCCTCGACGGTCGGGGTCAAGACCCTGGGCTCGCCGATCATCATTGGCCTGAGCGGCTTCAACACCGCCTACGTCATCCAGGGCGCGCTGCTGACAGGGCTGCTGGCGGTGGTCACGGACCTGGCGTTTGAACGCTGGTCGCCTCGCCCGCGTTAGTTTCTGGTGCCGCTGGCCGGCGGCGCAGCAACAAAAAGACCACCGGGATCACCAGCATCGACAGCAGCGGCGCGGTGAGCATGCCGCCGACCATGGGCGCGGCAATGCGCTGCATCACCTCACTGCCGGTGCCGCTGGTCCACATGATCGGCAGCAGGCCGGCCAGGATCACCGCCACCGTCATCGCCTTGGGCCGCAGCCGCAGCACGGCGCCCTCGCGGATCGCCTCGCGCAGGTCCTGCTCGCTGGTCCTGCCCTGAGCGACGCGCTGGTGCCAGGCCGTCTTCAGGTACAGCAGCATGACCACGCCGAACTCGGCCGAGACGCCGGCCAGGGCGATCAGGCCGACCGCCCCGGCCACCGACAGGTTGTGGCCAAGCAGGTACAGCAGCCAGACCCCGCCGACCAGCGCCAGCGGCAGCGTCAGCAGGATCAGCAGCGCCTCGGCCAGATCGGCAAAGCTCAGGTACAGCAGCACCAGGATGATCAGCAGGGTCAGCGGCACGACCAGCGTCAGCCGGGCGGTGGCGCGTTCGAGGAACTCGAACTGGCCCGACCAACTCACCGAGTAGCCCGGCGGCAGCCGCACCTGCTTGGCCACCACCTGCTGCATGTCCAGCACCGCCGAGCGCAGGTCGCGGCCGCGAATGTCGACATAGACCCAGCCCGCCAGGCGGGCGTTCTCGCTGCGCAGCATCGGCGGGCCATCGCTGATCCGGACATCGGCCACATCCGCCAGCAGCAGGCGCTGGCCGCGCTCGTTGACGATGGCCAGGCTGCGCAGCTTGGCCAGCGAATCGCGCAGCTCGCGCGGGTAGCGCAGGTTGATCGGGAAGCGCTGCCGGCCCTCGACCGTCTCGCCGATGTTCTCGCCCCCGACCGCCGAGGCGATCAGCGACTGCACATCGGCGATGTTCATGCCGAAACGGGCGGCGTCGTCGCGGCGGATGTCGACATCGACATAGCGCCCGCCGACCAGCCGCTCGGCCAGCGCGCTGCTGACGCCGGGCACGCCGCGCAGGGCCTTCTCGATCTCGCCGCCGATACGGTCGATCACTGCCAAATCCGCGCCCGCGACCTTGACCCCGACCGGGCTCTTGATGCCGGTGGCCAGCATGTCGATGCGGTTGCGGATCGGCGGCACCCAGAGGTTGGCCAGGCCGGGCAGCCTGACGACGCGGTCGAGTTCTTCGACCAGCTTGTCCTGGGTCATGCCGGCCCGCCACTGGCTCTGCGGCTTGAACTGGATCGTGGTCTCGAACATCTCCAGCGGCGCCGGGTCGGTCGCGGTCTCGGCGCGGCCGGCCTTGCCGTAGACGCTCAGCACCTCGGGCACGGTCTTGATCAAGCGGTCGGTCTGCTGCAGCAACTCGGCGGCCTTGCCGGCCGACAGCCCGGGCAGCGCGGTCGGCATGTAGAGCAGGTCGCCTTCGTCGAGCTTGGGCATGAACTCGACCCCAATCTGGCGCAGCGGCCAGACGCTGGCGACCAGCAGCACGGCGGCCAGCAGCAGTGTCAGCTTGGGCGCGCGCAGGGCGGCGTCGAGCAGCGGGCGGTAGACGGCGATCAGCACCCGGTTCAGCGGGTTGGCCTGCTCGTTGGCGATGCGGCCGCGGATCAGGTAGCCCATCAGCACCGGAATCAAAGTGACCGACAACCCGGCTGCCGCCGCCATCGCATAGGTCTTGGTGAAGGCCAGCGGCGCGAACAGCCGGCCCTCCTGCGCCTGCAGGCTGAACACCGGGATGAACGACAGGGTGATGATCAGCAGGCAGAAGAACAGCGCCGGCCCGACCTCGGCGGCCGAGTCGCCGATCACGCGCCAGCGGGCGGCGTCGGCCAGCACCTGGCCGGGGTGGTCGTGGCGCCAGCGCTCGATGTGCTTGTGGGCGTTCTCGATCATCACCACCGCCGCATCGACCATTGCGCCAATCGCGATGGCGATGCCGCCCAGCGACATGATGTCGGCGTTGACGCCCTGCTGGCGCATCACCACGAAGGCCATCAAGATGCCCAGCGGCAGCGAGATGACCGCGACCAGGGCCGAGCGCAGGTGGAACAAAAATGCGAAGCAGACCAGGGCAACCGCCAGGAACTCCTCGCCGAGCTTGTGCGCCAGGTTCAGCACCGCGCGCTCGATCAGGCCGGAGCGGTCGTAGACCGGCACGATCTCCACCCCCTGCGGCAGGCTGGCCTGCAAGGACGCGAGCTTGGCCTTGACGGCGGCGATGGTCGCCAGCGCGTTCTGGCCCGAGCGCATCACCACCACCGCGCCGGCCGCCTCGCCCTGGCCATCGAGTTCGGCGATGCCGCGGCGCATCTCCGGGCCGATCTGGATCCGCGCCACGTCGCCCAGGCGCACCGAAACGCCCGCCGCCGTGGTCAGCAGCGGCACCTTGCGGAAGTCGTCCAGCCCCTGCAAGTAGCCCGACGCCCGCACCATGTATTCGGCCTCGCCCAGTTCCAGCACCGCGCCGCCGGCCTCTTGGTTGGCCCGCTTCAGCGCCTCGACCACGCGGCTGTGCGGGATGGCGTAGGCGGCGAGCCGTTCGGGATCGAGCACGACCTGGTACTGCCTGACCATGCCGCCGACCGAAGCGACCTCGGCGACATTGGCCACGCTCTTGAGCTCGTACTTGAGGAACCAGTCCTGCAGCGCGCGCAATTGGCCGACGTCCTGCCGGCCAGTGCGGTCGACCAGCGCGTACTGGAAGATCCAGCCCAGGCCGGTGGCATCCGGCCCGAGCGAGGCACGCGCCGCCGCCGGCAGGCGCCCCTGCACCTGGTTGAGGTACTCCAGCACCCGCGAGCGGGCCCAGTACAAGTCGGTGCCGTCCTCGAACAAGACATAGACGAACGAGTCGCCGAAGAACGAGTAGCCGCGCACCGCCTTGGCGCCCGGCACCGACAGCATCGTCGTCGTCAGCGGGTAGGTGACCTGGTTCTCGACGATCTGCGGCGCCTGCCCGGGGTAGCCGGTGCGGATGATGACCTGCACATCGGACAGGTCGGGCAGGGCGTCCAGCGGCGTGCGCAGCAGTGACAGCACACCCCAGCCGGCGAGCATCGCCGTCACCAGCAGCACCAGCAGCCGGTGGTTGATCGACCAGCGGATCAGGTTGGCGATCATGGTTTGCTCCCGGCGGCAGGCGGTGACATCGGTGCCTCGGCCGCCGCGTTCAAACGTGCCTCTACGCCCTTCAGGCTGGCCTCGGAGTCGATCAGGAACTGCGACGACACCACCACCCGCTGGCCGGCTTTGAGGCCGCTTCGGATCTCGGTCAGATCGCCGCTGTCGATGCCGGTCTCGACATTGACCGGGCGGAACCGGCCCTTGTCCTCGGCCAGCAGCACCACAGTGCGCTGGCCGGTGCGGATCAGCGCCTGGCTGGGAACGAGCAGGGCCCGCTCGGTGCGCGGACCGGCGATCAGCATCTGCACCGCCATGCCGGGCACCAGGCGGGCGCCCGGGTTGGCCAGCTCCAGCCTGGCCTTCAAAGTTCGCGTCACCGGATTGACCTCGGGCAGCAGCGCCTGGACCGTGCCGTGGTAGGTGGCGCCGGGCAGGGCCGGGCTGCTGGCCTGCACCTTGGCGCCCGGCCGCACCAGGGCGGCCTGGCTCTCGGGCACCTCGGCATTGGCCCAGACGCTGCTCAGGCCGTTGATGCGCAACAGCGTCGCGCCCGCCGACACGCTCATGCCCTCGCGCAGCGCCAGCTCGACCACCACCCCGGCGATGGGCGCTGTGAGCGTGGTCCGCGGCTGCGTCCGCCCGCTGGCCTCGACCGCCTGGATCTGCGCCTCGTCCATGCCGATCTGGCGCATCCGCTGGCGCGCGCCGTCGATCAGCGGCGCCAGCGCGGTGCCCTGCATGCGGCGCAGCGACAGGAACTCCTCCTGCGCGGCGATCCAGTCGGGCAGGTAGAGCTCGGCCAGCGCCTGCCCGGGCTGGACCGCATCCAGGGTGGCGCGCAGGTAAAGCTTGTCGACAAATCCGCTGGCGCGGGCCTGCAGCACCACCTGATCGCGCTCGTTGAAGGCGATGCTGCCGACCGCCGACACCTGCGGCGCCAAGCTGCCGACAACCACCTCAACGCTGCGCAGCCCGAGGTTCTGCTGCAACCCCGGGCTGACCCGGACCTGGCTGCCCTCGTTCGCGTCGGGCAGCGCGGCGTCGGCGTAGACCGGCACCAGCATCATGTCCATGAACGGCGACTTGGCGGGCCGGTCGAAGCGGTTGCCCGGCACCATCGGGTCGTGGTAGTACAGCACCCGGGCGCCGGCGACCGGGTCAAGGTCGCCGGCCTGGATGCCCGCCTGGATGTGCCGCCGGGTCGCGGCCTCGCCCTCGGCGATGCCCTGCGGCAGCTTGCCGCCTTCGGCCGGCGCCACTTGCGCAGCGTCGGCGGCGGCGGGTGCCGACCCGGCCATCGCCTGGCCGTGCTGCAGTCCGGCCAGGTACAGGCCCCAGCCAGCGGCTCCGGCGGCGGCGCTGGCCAGCAGGGTGATCGCGATAGTTCTGGTATGCATGGTGGGCACTCCAGTTAGGTTCAGGGGCGGGCTGCGGCGGAGGGCGGTTGGCCGGCCGGCCCCAGGTGCCCCAGGTGCCCCAGGTAAAGGAGCTGGGCCCACAGCCGGGCCGCGTCCGATTCCAGGCGCAGCCGGTCGATGCCGGTCTCGATCTCGCTGCGCCGGGCTTCGAGCACCGCCGCCAGCGGCCCGCCGCCACCGCGGTAGGCGGCGATTGCGGCCAGCCTGCGCTCGGCGGCCAGCGGCAACAGCGTCGCGTCGTAGCGGCCCAGGCGCTGGCGCTGGCTGTGCCACTCTTGCAGCGTCACCAAGGCCTCGCTGGCCAGCCCGCGCAGCGCCTCCTCGCGCTCGGCGCGCAACTGCGTGAGGACCGACATCCTGGCCGCAAGCTCGCGGTCCTGGCGCTGCGGCTGGTCCCATTGCAGCGGCAGAGACAGGTTCAGCGACAGCATGTTGCTGTAGGCCGGGGCGCGTTGGCTGTAGCTCAGCTCGACGCTGACATCGGCCTGCCGGTTGGCCTGCGCGAGCTCGACCTCGGCCTGGGCGATTGCCTCCTGCCCGGCCAGCAGGGCGAGCTGCGGGTGGTTCGCCAACTGCACCTCCAACCCCTCGGCCTGCAACCGGGTCGCGTCCAGCGGCGGGGGCGCGGCCAGCGCCTGGCTGGCGGCAGCGGCGCCCAGCCAGCGGCCGAGCTGGGTCGTGGCGGTGGCGATTTGGTGCTCGGTCTGGGCGATCCGGTCGTCGACCTGGGCCAGCCCGGAGCGCGCCACGAACAGGTCGGCCTGCGCCCCCCGGCCGCTGCGGTACAGGCTGTCCGCCGACTCGATCTGCAGGGCCGCTTCCTCGCGCTGGGCGAGCAGGGCCTCGCGCATGCGCTCCAGGAAGTGGCGCTCCAGCCAGGCCGCAGCGGTGTCGCGCTGCAACCTGGCCAGGGCCAGCGCCTGGCCGGCCTCGGCCAGTTCGGCCTCACGCCGGTAGCGCGCGCTGCGCGCCTGCAGCTTGCGGCTGCGGGTCAGCTCCTGCGCAATGCCCAGCGACAGCATGGTGAAGTTGTCGCGCACCAGGCTGAATCGGTCCGGCCCGTTCACCGGCAGGCTGTTGAGACCGGCCTTGAGGACCGGGTCCGGGCGCTGCCCAGCCGCCACCGCCATGTCGCGCGCGGCCGCGGCAGCCGCGTCCTGCGCCGGCAGTTGGCGCGAGTGCGCCTGGGCCAGGGCCAAGGCCTGGTCCAGCGTCAGCGGCGCGGCATGGGCCAGCAGGGCACTGCCGGCCAGCGCAGCCACCAGGGCGTTGCGCAGCCGGCTCGGCCAAAGGCCAGTTCGGGTTGGATTGCGGGCCATGAAATCTCCTGACGAACGACGGGGTCGAGGTTCGGCCCGGCCTGCCAGAGGTTGACCAGCAACCAACCGACAGGCGGGCGCCGCCACCCGCACCGCCGGGCCGACATCGCTGTCAGACCGGTGGCGCCTGTGGCCTCAGGAGTTCAAGTGCGAAGAACGCAGTGCAGGACCGCGTGCGGCGGCTCGGGCACGGCATCCAGACTGGCGTCGTGGGCCGGGAACGACCGGCCCGACCCCGGCACGGGCGGCACCGGCAGCGCCAGCGGGTACAGCGGCGCCGGCAGGGCGAGGCCAACCAGCGCTGCGGAGGCGGTGTCGGCGCTCTGTTGGCCCTGCTGGCAGTGCGCGGCGCAGAGGTTGGGCAGCTCCGGCGCCAGGTGGTGGCAGCCGGGCGGCATGGCTGCCACCTCCGACGCCGCCGCAGCCACCGTCACCGGAGCGGCCCGGTCCGCCGCTATCGCCACCATCGCCGCCATCACCCCACCACCCTGGGCGGCGCCCAGTCTCGGGCAGGCATGGCCAGCAACCGCCAACTGCGCGAACAACAGCACCGCTATCAGCACCTGACTGACGCACTGGCGGAGCGGGCGGGATATGCGCACGGCGCAAATTCTAGGCCTGGCGCTGGGCGGAATCGACGCGCTGCGCGGCACCTGTCTGGCACCGCCGCCAGCGAAGTCACCAGCGCCCCGGCGAGTTGGGCTCCACCTGGCCGGTCGCGCCGAGCTGCCCGGTGTGCAGAATGCGCATGCGCCGACCTTGCGCTGCGCAAGTCCGGGCAGGCTCGGCGGCCAGGGCGAACGGGTTGCAGCCCGCTCGGAGCCTGGCGGCCCGGCCGAATCCACCACAGGGAGACCGCATTGCAATGGACCGCTCCGTCCCAGAAGGACGCTGCCACCGCCACCCTGGAGCGGCGCCTGTGGGACGCCGCCGACCAGTTCCGCGCCAACTCCGGCCTCAAGGCGCAGGAGTACTCCGGCCCGATCCTCGGCCTGATCTTTCTGCGATTTGCCGAGGTACGTTTTGCCGCCCAGCGCGCCAAGCTGGCGCAGGCCGGCGCCTCGTCGCGCCTGGGCAACCGGGTCGATGACCCTGCGGCCTACCATGCCGAGAACGTGCTCTACCTCGCCCCCGATGCGCGCTTCGACCACCTCCTGACCCTGCCCGAGGCGGCCGACCTGGGCTCACGGGTCAACGCTGCGATGCGCGAGGTCGAGCGGTACAACCCGCAGCTCGCCGGTGTGCTGCCCAAGACCTTCAACCTTTTCACCGGCAGCCTGCTCAAGGCGCTGCTCAAGAAGATCTCCGAGATCCCGGCCAGCCTCGACTTCGACGCCTTCGGCCGTATCTACGAATACTTCCTTGGCGAGTTCGCCATGAGCGAGGGCCAGGGCGGCGGCGAGTTCTACACGCCCGCCAGCATCGTCAAGCTGCTGGCCCAGGTGATCGAGCCCTTCCACGGCCGCATCCTCGACCCCGCCTGCGGCTCGGGCGGCATGTTCGTGCAGTCGGCGCGGTTTGTCGCCGAGCACCACCAGAACCCCGCCGCCGAGCTGTCGATCTGCGGCGTCGAGAAGACCGACGAGACCGGCCGGCTGGCGCGCCTGAACCTGGCCGTGCACGGGCTGGAGGGCGACATCCGCCATGGCGGCAATGTCAACAGCTACTACGACGACCCGCACGAAGCCACCGACGCGTTCGACTTCGTGCTCGCCAACCCGCCTTTCAACGTCAACGCGGTGGACAAGGAGCGGCTCAAGGACATGGTCGGCCACAGTGCAGGCGGCAAGCCGCGCCGCTTCCCCTTCGGCCTGCCGCGCAGCGACAACGCCAACTACCTCTGGATCCAGCTCTTTTACTCGGCGCTCAATGCCCGTGGCCGCGCCGGCTTCGTGATGGCCAACTCGGCGTCCGACGCCCGCTCCAGCGAACAGGAAATCCGCCAGAAACTGATCCAGGCGCGGGCGGTGGACGTGATGGTCGCCGTCGGCCCGAACATGTTCTACACCGTCACCTTGCCCTGCACGCTGTGGTTCCTGGACCGGGGCAAGGCC
>JANXYH010000054.1 GCA_025350145.1 Burkholderiales bacterium
CTGAGAGGCTGAGAGGCAATCCCATGCACCCGCGTAAGCCCCGAATTCAAGCCCAGCGCACAGCGCAGACGGGTTGCTGGACCCATCGAGCATTGCAACGCCGAGTGGGTTTGAATTCGGGGCTTACCCGAAGGGCCGGGGCGTCCAAGGGCCCTGCGCGGCGTTGCAACGCTTGCCCGCACGTCAGTGCGGACTGCGCGTCGCGCCTTGCTCAGGGCCCTTGGTCACCCCGTCGCGGGCGCATCGGATTGCCTCTCAGCCTCTGAGTCTATGACCGCGCCAGACCACGGCCAGGCCGAGCTGATCGACATCCACACCCATGTCGTGCCCGAGCGCTTTCCGGCCTACCTGGGCACCCATGCCGACGCCGCCTGGCCGAGCATGGCGCCGGCCCAGGCCTGCCACCAGCATGTGATGGTCTCGGGCAAGGTCTACCGCACGGTCTCGCACCAGTGCTGGGATTGCCGGGTGCGGCTGGCCGACATGGACCGCCAGGCCGTGGCCAGGCAGGTGCTCTCGCCCATGCCCGAGCTGCTGTCGTACTGGCTGGCGCCCGAGGACGGCCAGGCCATGTGCCGCTACCTCAACGAGGTCATCGCCGGCATGGTGGCGCAGGCGCCGCAGCGCTTGCTCGGCCTCGGCGCGGTGCCGCTGCAGGACATCGACCTGGCGATTGCCGAGCTCGACCATGCGCTCCACGCCCAGGGCCTGAGCGGCGTCGAGATCGCCGGCCATGTCGGCGGCGTGCCCATCGGCGACGCCCGCTTTCTGCCGTTCTTTCAGGCCGCCGCCAACTGGGGCGCGGCGGTGTTCGTGCATGCGCTGAGGCCGGTCGGCATGGAGCGGCTGATCGGCCCGGCCAACCTCGAACAGGTGCTGGCCTTTCCCGGCGAGATCGGGCTGGCGGCGGCCTCGATGATCACCGGCGGCACGCTCACTGCGCTGCCGAAACTGCGCATCGCCTTCAGCCACGGCGGCGGCTCGCTGCAGGCGCTGCTGCCCCGCCTGCGCCATGCCTGGCGGGTGATGGCGCCGATCCGCGAGCATCTGGGCGCCGATCCGCTGGACGCCGCCCGGCGGATGTTCTACGACGACCTGGTCTACGACGCCGACACGCTGCGCCGTTTGATCGAGGTCTTCGGCGCCAACCAGTTGATGGCCGGCTCGGACTACCCGTTCGCGATCATGGACACCGACCCGGCCGGCAGCATCGCGGCGCTGGGGCTGGACCCGGCCACCGCCCAGGCGCTGCGCGGCGGCAATGCCCGGCGCTGGCTCGGGCTGGCAGGATGACAGGCGAAGCCGGCCCGGATCAGGCCTTCGCAGCGCCGCGCGGGGCCGGCGTCACCAGGGTCGATTTGCCGTCCATCCAGGCCTGGGCAAACGCCGCCTCGTAGGCATTGCCAGGATCGGCGCGGACCATGCTGTCGAGCTGCAGCGCGTCCGCGCCGACGAGGATGCGCCACTGGCCTGCGCCGACGCCGTCCAGGATCACCTGCGCCGCCTGCTCCGCCGTGGTCGGCGCCTTGTCGCGGAAATCGGCACCGCGCTGCAGCAGGATCTGGCGGATGGCCTCGTCGGGCAAGCCGGCCACCGGCGCGCCTGCGCGCAGCAGCCGGGCGCGGGCCTGCGCCAGTTGCTCGGCATCCATCTGCTGGGCGGCAATCGAATTCAGCGCGATCGAGGTGCCGATGTGGCCGGGCATCACCAGCGCGCAGGACACGTGCGGCGCGTTCAGCCGCAGATCCGTGATCAGCGCCTCGGTGAAACCCTTGACCGCGAACTTGGCCGCGCTGTAGGCGGTGTGGGCCACGCCCGGCCCGAGGCTGGCCCAGAAGCCGTTGACGCTGCTGATGTTGACGATGCAGCCCCCCGGCCCGGCCACCAGCAGCGGCAGGAACACCCGGGCACCGAGGTAGACGCCGCCCCAGCAGACGTTGAAGCAGCGCTCCCAGTCGTCGCGCTGGCCGGACACAAAACTGCCCCCGGCGCTGGTGCCGGCGTTGTTGAACAGCAGGTGGATGTGCGGGCTGTCGTGCGCCGCCACCACCGCCGCCCTGAAGGCCTGCAACTCGGCCTCGACGCTGACATTGGCCACGGCGGTATGCACCCGGGTGCCGGGCGGGGCTTCGGCCAGGCACAGCGCCCGGGTCTCGGCCAATGCCGCCTCGGACAGGTCACACAGCGACAGGTGCAGGCCCTGGGCGCTGAGTTGCCTGGCCAGTGCCCGGCCGATGCCGCTGCCGCCGCCGGTGATGACCGCGATTTGTTGGGCTTGGATGTGCATGGGCTGGCTCAGGCGCAGGTGGGGGGTGGGGTGAAGGCAAAGCCCAGCCGCTCCAGGCGCTGGGCCAGTTGGATGCAGCGCAGGTCGCCCCAGGCCGGGCCGATGATCTGCACCCCTATCGGCAGGCCGTCGGGGCCGGCGCCGGCCGGGATCGCGGTTGCCGGCAGGTAGGCGACGCCGGGCAGGCCGGCCCAGAACACCTGGTCGAAATACGGCAGGCTCTGGCCATCGACGTCGATGCTGCGCAGCCGCTCCTCGCGCTGGTCGTGGGCAAAGGCGGTGGTCGGCATCACCGGTGCGAGCAGAAAGTCGTGGCGCTCGAAGAACCGCGCCCAGTCCCAACGCAAACGGGTGCGCTGCTCGTTCAGCCGCGTCCAGTCGCGCAGGCGCAGCGCCTGCCAGCGGATAAGGTTGGCGCCCCGGCTGGTGTCCTCGGGCGCCAGCGCGTCGGCCTTGGCCAGCGCCTGGGCAAAGTCGGCATCGGCCATGCGGGACGCCATTGCGGCGGTCAGCAAGGCGCTGAACAGGCCATGGCTGTGGGCGCTGCTGAACTCGGGCCGCGCCGTCTCGTCCACCGCGGCGCCCTCGGCCGCCAGGGCCTGCGCGACGGCATCCAGCCGCGCCTGGACGGCGGCCGAAACAGGGCACAGCGGGTCGTTCTTCCAGACCGCGATGCGCAGCTTGCGGGTTTCGGTGTCCAGGCTGGGCAGGGCCGGTTGCGCCGGCAGGTCGAGGACATCCGGACCAGACATCACGCGCAGTGCAATCTCCAGGTCGTGGGCCGAGCGCGCCAGCGGCCCGATCACCGAGATGTCGGTCGGCGAGAGTGCGCCACCCAAGGCATGGCCGCGCATCGGCAAAAGGCCCCAGGTCGGCTTGTGGCCGAACACGCCGCAGAAGTGCGCCGGGTTGCGGATCGAGCCGCCGATGTCGCTGCCGATCTCCAGCCCGGTCAGGCCCGCGGCAAGAGCCGCCGCCGAGCCGCCCGACGATCCACCTGGCGTGCGGGTGGTGTCCCAGGGGTTGCCGGTGGTGCCGTAGATGGCGTTGTAGCTTTGAAAATCGGCCAGCCGGATCGGCACATTGGTCTTGCCGAAGACGACGGCACCGGCGGCCTTGAGTCGCTGCACCGCCAGGGCGTCGCTGGTCGCGGTGTTGCCGCGCAGCGCCGGGATGCCCCAGGTGGTGGGCATGCCCGCCAGGTCGTAGCTTTCCTTGACGGTCATAGGCACGCCGTGCAGCGGGCCGAGTGTCTGGCCCCGGGCCAGCGCCGCGTCGGCCGCGTCGGCGCAGGCGCGGGCGCCGTCGCGGTCTTGAATGACAACCGCGTTGATCGCCGGGTTGAGCCGGTCGACGCGCGCCAGAAAGTGCTCCAGCAATTGCCGCGCACTGTATTTACGGTCGCGGATGCCCTGGGCCAGCGTCGCCGCCGACTGGAAATGGACAGGCTCGGTCAGGTTCACAGCTTGGACTCCATCACGGCGGCATTGACCAGGCTGCGCAATTCACGCCGGATCGGGTATTGGTTGGACGGCAGGAACTGGGTCAGGAAGACCACACAAATATCCTCCAGCGGGTCGATCCAGAAAGCGGTGGACGCCGCCCCGCCCCACCAGTATTCGCCGACTGAGCCGGCCACCATGGTCTTGGCGACATCGGTGGTGACGGCAAAACCCAGGCCGAAACCAACCCCCTTATAAGTCGCCTCGGAGAACATCGACAACGAGATATCGGCCAGATCCGCGCCGCCGGGCAGGTGGTTGCTGAGCATCAGCGCCAGGGTCTTGGCGCTGACCAGCCGGGTGTCGCCGCCCTTGCCGCCGCGTTGGCCGATCTGGCGCAGGGCCTCGCAGAAGCGCATGTAGTCACCAGCGGTGGAGACCAAGCCACCACCGCCCGATGGCGCCGCCGCCGGCTGCCGAAAGTCGCGTCCAAGGGTCGATACCACCAGTTTGCCGGTCGGCGACAGCGCATAGCAGTCGGCAAAGCGGGCGACCTGATCGTCGCGCACCTGGAAGCTGGTATCGCGCATGCCCAGCGGCTCGAATATTCGCGTCCGCAGGAATTCGGCAAAATCCATCCCGGAAATTTTGCCCACCAGATAACCAAGCACGTCGGTCGCCACCGAATAGTTCCAGGCGCTGCCCGGCGAAAACTCCAAGGGGATTTTCGCAAGGCCCTCGATGAAGCCGTCCAGGCCTTCCTTCTGGTCAAACGGCTCGACCTTGAGGTGGCGGTAGGCCGAGTCGACATTGGTGCGGGCCTGGAAGCCATAGGTCAGGCCCGAGGTGTGGCGCAGCAGGTCGATGATGCGCATCGGGGCATCGCAGGGCCGGGTCTGGAACATGCCCGGCAGGCCGCCGACATAAACACCCATGTCCTTCCAGGCGGGGATGTGCTTGTGTACCGGGTCGTCGAGCATCACCAGGCCCTCTTCGACCAGCATCATGAAGGCCAGGCTGGTGATCGGCTTGGTCATCGAGTAGATGCGCACCAGCGTGTCCTCGGCCATCGCCTGGCCGGTCTCCAGGCTGGCCCTGCCCAGCACCGATTGGTGGACGAGCTGGCCGTTGCGGCTGATCTGCAGTTGCGCGCAAGGCAGGCGGCCACTGGCGATGTAGCGCTGGTCGAGGAAGCGGTCGATGCGCGCCAGGCGTTCTGAGCACATGCCTTGCGATTCGGGCTTGACGGTCATGGTGACTTGGGCGGTGGGCGGTGGTTGCGGGTGGCCCGCATTGTGCGGGTCACCAGCGGCCCAAGGCATAGGCCGAATCCCTCAGCCGCCGACTGGTCGGCGCTCCCGGCAGCACCGCAGCGGCACCGCGCGTACCGGCGAAAAAAAGCCGAGGTCGGTTGCCTCGGCTCGCTGACAGCGCCGCAGCGCCGTCCATTGTTCCTGCCGGTATTCAGGCCGACTTGACCAGGCGTTTGCGCGAGGCCAGCAGGCCAAGCCCGGCCAGGGCCATCAGGCCCAACCCGGCGGGCTCGGACACCGGGGTATCGCCGTCGGAGATGAAGGTGGCGGTCCAACCTGCGGCCTGCAACGCCAGATCCAGGTACCTGGTCGCATCGAAGCTGGCCGCCGAGCCTTCGAAGAAGGCATTCGGGCCGGCGCCACCGTAGACGCTGGACAGATCCAGGCCATCAATGTCTGACGAGAACCCCAGAAAGACTCCACCACCAACCCCGGCGATGCCGAAGATATCGCCGGTCGAATTGACGTTGGCGGGATCGTCGTACAGGGTGGTGTAGTTGCCGAACTGGCCGGGGTCGATGGCCGTGCTGAGGGTGAAGATGAAGCCATGGCCGGCATCGATTTCACGGGCCTGCGAGACCACCAGTTGCTCGACGATCACGCCGGTGCCGTCACGCACCGTCATGCTGTCAGACAAGGCCGACTGGGCGCTGCCCGGCAGGGCAGCAAACGTCAAGGCGGCCGCAGCGGCCAGCTTTGACAAGGTCATCGTGATGGTGTTGCGCATGTTGCTCTCACTCCTTTTAGTTGGTTTGCCAGGGTTTTGGCACAGGGTATCGATGGACCGGACAAGGGACTGAACCGTACTTCATTGGCGGCCACTCAAACCGCCTGGCAAGTTGACCGGTGTCAGGCCCGCCGACCGATGGAACCCGACGGATCTGCATCCGTAAAAATACAAGCAAATATCGCGCCAGAACTCACGCGAAGCCGTGCGGATCGACGGCGCCAACCATCCGGCGCCGGTTTCATTTCTCGCTTCTTCCATTTTTATCACTTCAACCTGCGCCTTCATTGAAATCGTTGCCCAAACCAGGCGGCAGAGGCCGTCAGAAGGGGTTATCAAGCTGCGCTTGACCCAGCATCCGACAAGCTTCCAACCCAGGCGACTTGCGTCCATTCCGCCCGGCTGCCGCAGCCCGCCAGCAATGTAAAAAAACTCGACACTGGGTTAACCCTTGATGGATGGGCGCAGATGCGTCGGCTTTCAGCGGCAGTGACAGCCGCCGCAACGCCGCAAGCCGCCCCGTGGCCACACGTCTAGCCGACTCACACCACCCGACGCTGGCGCAGCCCGGCGATCTGCTCGGCGCTGTAGCCGGCCTCGGCCAGGACCGCGTCGGTGTGCTCGCCCAGCAAGGGCGGGCGCAGCCGCGGCACCGGCGGCGTGCCGCTCAGCCACAGCGGCACCGCAGCCACCGGCGCCGGCCGGGGCAGACCGGGGTAGTCGGTGTCCTGCAGCAGGCCCAGCGCCTGCACCTGCGGATGCTCCAGCACCTGCTGCGGCGACAGCACCGGCGCGCAGGGGATCTTGGCCTCACCCAGGACGGCCACCAGCTCGCTGCTGTGGCGCACCGCACACCAGCGCGCCGTGCGTCCGCCGACGATCTCGCCGTGCCGGCCGCGCAGGTCGTCGCTGGCAAAGCGCGGGTCAGCCAGCCAGTCGGGGTCGTCGGGCAGCGGCCCGCCCGGCCCTGGCGCCGCCATCAGCCTGGCCCAGCGCGCGAACAGGGGCTGGCCGTTGACGGCCACCAGCACCCAACCGTCGCGGCTGCGGTAGATGTCGTTGGGTGCAGCCGCCTGCGCCCGGTTGCCCAGCGGTACCCGGTTGGCCTGGGCCACGGCCTGCTCGATCACCGGGGCGTTGAACACCGCCAGGGCGGTGGCCAGCAAGGCGCCGGTCACGACCTGGCCCTGGCCGGTGGTTTGGCGTTGCATCAGCGCCGCCAGGGTGCCGAAGGCGCAGTGCAGTGCGGTGCTGAAATCGACCCAGTTGGCCATGCTGCGGTAGGGCTGGTCGAGTTGCCCGGTCATGTAGGCCGAGCCGCACATGGCCTGGCCGATGCCGTCGAAGCCGACGTTGCCGCTCATCGGACCGGCCGGGCCGAAGGCCGTGCTGGTGACCAAGATGATGTCGCGCCGATAGCCGCACAAGGTGGCGTAGTCCAGCCCCATATCGCGCAGGCTGGCGGCGGGCAGATTGGCGACCACGATGTCGGCACCGGCCACCAGCCGGGCCACCACCTCGCGGCCCTCGGGCTTGACCGGGTCCAAGGTGATCGAGCGCTTGTTGCGGTTCATTTGCATGAAGGTGGCGCCCACGCCGCCGCCGATCTGGGCCGGAAAGCGGTCCTCGCTGCCGCTGCGCTTCTCGACCCGGATCACGTCGGCGCCGTATTCGGCCAACAGTGCCGCGCAATAGGGGCCGGCGATGTAGCGGCCGAAATCGAGGACGCGGATACCATTCAACAGGGCTGTCATGCGGGTTCCAGTAGGGGGACGGTGAGGTTCATGCCGGGCCGGTGATCGGGGTTGACCCAGGCGAATGGGGGGCTCTTTCACGGCGATTCTGCGCGCGCGTCGTTTGCGCCAGGCCAAAACGCCGAATAGCGCCGAACAACGCCGAACACCGCCGATCAAGCCCAGCCCGCGCCTCGGCCTTGAGGGTTTGCACCGAGGATTCGGCCACCGGCGCGTCCCGGCTTCGAAGTGTCAGAGGCTAAAGTGGACGCTCCCCGGTCCGGACACCGCGTGCGGGCCCAGCAACGCCGGGCGTTGCCGGGTCTGTGGCCAGCGCCACCGCGCCGCGTCCAGCCTTCCCCTATCCCCTTCACACCGAGGCAAACCAGCATGCGCCAAGCCGTCATCGTTTCCTATGCCCGCACCGGCCTGGCCAAGGCGGCCCGGGGTGGTTTCAACGCCACGCCACACATGACCATCCTCGGCCATGCGATTGAACACGCGGTCAAGCGCTCGGGCGCCGATCCGGCCGAGATCGAGGACGTGATCGCCGGCTGCGTGGTGGCCTCGGGCAACGTGGCCCGGGCCGCGGCCTTGCTGGCCGGGCTGCCGGTCACGACCTCGGGCATGACCCTCAACCGCGCCTGTTCATCGGGCCTGAACGCGATCGCCGTGGCCGCCAACCACATCGTTGCCGGCGGCGCCGACATCATGGTCGGCTGTGGCGTCGATTCGATCAGTTTCCAGGGCGGCGGTGGCGGCGGCCGCGACGAGCAGTTGCTCGACATCGCCCCGGCGATCTGGATGCCGATGATCGACACCGCCGACATCGTCGCCAAACGCTATGGCCTGAGCCGCGAGTACCAGGACGAGTTTTCGCTGCGCTCGCAGCGCCTGATGGCCGCCGCCCAGGAGGCCGGCAAGTTCAAGGACGAGATCATCCCGGTCAAGACGCGGATGAAGGTGGTGGACAAGCTGACCAAGGCGGAGACTATGGTCGACACCGTGGTTGACCGCGACGAGTGCAACCGCCCCGACACCACCCTGGCCGGCCTGGCCAAGCTGGAGCCGGTCAAGGGCCCGGGCAACTCTGTCACCGCCGGCAATGCCAGCCAGTTGTCCGATGGCGCCGCCGCCGTGGTGCTGATGGAGGCCAAGGAGGCCGAGCGCCGCGGCCTGCAGCCACTGGGCGCGTTCAAGGGCTGGGCGGTGGCCGGCTGCGAGCCCGACGAGATGGGCATAGGCCCGATCTACGCCATCCCCAGGCTGCTGCAACGCCATGGCCTGAAGATCGACGACATCGACCTGTGGGAGTTGAACGAGGCCTTCGCCAGCCAGTGCCTGTACAGCCGCGACAAGCTCGGCATCAACCCCGACCTGTACAACGTCAACGGTGGCTCGATCGCCATCGGCCACCCCTTCGGCATGACCGGCGCGCGCCTGACCGGCCATGCGCTGATGGAGGGCAAGCGCCGCGGCGCGAAGAACGTGGTGGTGTCGATGTGCATAGGCGGTGGCATGGGCGGCGCCGGCCTGTTCGAAGTCTTCTGACCCGCGCGGCAAAGCGAAAGCCCATCATGAAAATCGACATCGGTCCCGGCGCGGCCACCCTTGTGGTCGAAGGCGACATCGGCATCCTCAGCGTCAACCACCCGCCGGTCAACGCGCTGTCGCAGGTGACCCGCCAGGGCCTGCTCAACGGCATGCGCGCGGCCCATGCCGAGCCGGCGATCAAGGCGATCGTGCTGATCTGCGAGGGCCGCACCTTCCTGGCCGGCGCCGACATCACCGAGTTCGGCAAGCCGCCGCAGCCGCCCTCGCTGTACGAGGCACAGGACGTGATCGAGATGGGGCCGAAGCCGGTGATCGCGGCGATCCACGGCACCTCGCTGGGCGGCGGTTTCGAGGTTGCGCTGTGCTGCCACTACCGGGTGGCCGTGCCGAGTGCCAAATGCGGCCTGCCCGAGGTCCATCTGGGCCTGCTGCCGGGGGCCGGCGGCACCCAGCGGCTGCCGCGCATCGTCGGTGCCAGCAAGGCGCTGGAGATGGTGACCGCCGGCAACCATGTCCGGGCCGACGAGTGCCTGACGATGGGGCTGGTCGATGCGATCGTGCCCGAGGGCAGCCTGCGCGCCGGCGCCATCGCCTTCGCCCAGCAGGTGCTGGACGAAGGTCGGCCGCTGCGCAAGGTGCGAGACGCCGACGAGAAGTTGCTCGCCGCACGCGCCCAGCCCAGTTTGTTCGCCGATTTTCGCCAGGCCAACGCGCGCCGCTTTCGCGGCTTCCTGGCGCCGGAATACAACATCCGCTGCATCGAGGCCGCCGTCCATTCGGCCAGCTTCGACGCGGGCAAGGCGGTCGAGCGCAGTCTGTTCCTGGAACTGGTGGTGGGCGAGCAGTCCAAGGCCCAGCGCTACGCCTTCTTTGCCGAGCGCCAGGCCGGCAAGATCCCCGACATCGACGCCGACACGCCGAGCGTCAAGGTCGCCCGGGTCGGCATCATCGGCGCCGGCACCATGGGCGGCGGCATCGCCATGAATTTCGCCAATGTCGGCATTCCGGTCACCCTGGTCGAGACCGCGCAATCGGCGCTGGACAAGGGATTGGCGGTGGTTCGGCGCAACTACGAAGGCTCGGCCAAGCGCGGCCGCATCAGCTTGCCCCAAGTCGAGCAGCGCATGGCCTTGCTGAGCGGCTCTACCGAGATGCAGGCGCTGGCCGATTGCGACCTCGTGATCGAGGCGGTGTTCGAGAACATGGCGCTGAAGAAGGATATCTTTGGCCAGCTCGACCGGATCTGCAAACCCGGCGCGGTGCTGGCCACCAACACCTCGGCGCTCAACGTCAACGAGATCGCCAGCGCCGCCGTGTCGCGGCCCGAGGCGGTGGTCGGGATGCACTTCTTCTCGCCGGCCAACGTGATGAAGCTGCTCGAGGTGGTGCGCGGCGAGTTGACCGCCAAGACCGCCGTGGCCACCGCCATGCAGATCGGCCGCAAGATCGGCAAGGTCGCAGCGCTGTCGGGCGTCTGCCCCGGCTTCATTGGCAACCGCATCCTGGCCGCCCGCAGCCGCCAGGCCCAGGCGATGGTGCTCGAAGGCGCGATGCCCTGGGACATCGACCGCGTGCTCTACGACTTCGGCATGCCGATGGGGCCGTTCGCGATGTCCGACCTGGCCGGGCTGGACATCGGCTGGTCGCGCGAGAGCAGCACCGGCGCGACGATCCGCGAGCGCCTGTGCGAGCAAGATCGGCGCGGCCAGAAGACCGGCGCCGGCTACTACGACTACGACGCCGCCCGCAACGCCACGCCGTCCGATGTCACCCGCGGCATCATCGCCGCGCTGATGGCCGAGCAGGGCAAGCGCGCGCGGCCCATCGACGACCGCGAGATCCTGGAGCGCTGCACCTACGCCATGGTCAACGAGGCGGCCAAGATCCTCGACGAAGGCATCGCCCTGCGCGCCAGCGACATCGACGTGGTCTGGGTCAACGGCTATGGCTGGCCGGTGTACCGCGGCGGGCCGATGTGGTACGCCGACAGCGTCGGCTTGGGCGTGATCGTCCGGCGTCTGCAGGCGCTGGCGCCGCAGTTGGGGCCCGACTTCAGCCTGAGCCCGCTGCTGCTGCGGCTGGCGGCCGAGGGCGGCAGCTTCACCGGCTGAGCGCCGCGCCGCGCCGGACCGCGATGCGTCTGCTGCTGGTTGAAGACGACCGGATGATCGGCCAGAGCCTGCGCCTGGGCCTGAAGCAGGAGGGCCACGCCGTCGACTGGGTCTACGACGTGGCCGCCGCCCAGGCGGCGCTGGCGGCCGAGCAGTTCGACACCGTGCTGCTCGACCTGGGCCTGCCGCTGAGCGCCGATGGCGCCGCCTCCGCCAGCGCCGGCCTGGCGGTGCTGCGCACGCTGCGCGGCCGTGGCGACGCCACCCCAGTGATCGTGCTGACCGCCCGCGACGCCCTGCCCGACCGGGTTGCCGGCCTGGACGCCGGCGCCGACGATTACCTGGTCAAGCCGTTTGACCTTGACGAACTGCTGGCGCGCATCCGCGCGGTCGCCCGCCGCCATGCCGGCCGCGCCGACAGCCGGCTTGGCCACGCCGGGGTGTGGCTGGATCTGGCCACCCGCGAGGTCAGCCTGCACGGCCAGCCGGTGTTGCTCTCGGCGCGCGAGTTCGCGGTGCTGGAGGCCTTGCTGCAGCGCCCCGGCGCGGTGCTGACCCGGGCCCAGCTCGAAGACCGGCTCTACGGCTGGGGCGAGGCGGTCGAGAGCAATGCCGTGCCGGTCTACATCCACCAGTTGCGCAAGAAGCTGGGCGCGGACTACATCGCCAGCATGCGCGGGGTGGGCTACTTCCTGCCCAAGGCTGCACCACCTTGAGCCTGGCCAGCGTCGGCCGTTTCAGCCTGGGCTCGATCCGCGCCCGCCTGCTGGCCTCGGTGGCGGCGGCATTGCTGCTGGCGGCGGCCGTGGTCGGTGGCAGCACCTACCGCAGCGTGCTGCGCCAGACCGAGGCGCTGTTCGACTACCAGCTCCGGCAGATGGCGATGTCGCTGCGCGACCAGGGCGAGATCGCGCCAAGCGAGGCCGGCGCCTTCAACGACGAAGAGCTGGACTTCGTGGTCCAGATCTGGCGCATCGACGGCCGCAGCGTCTACGCCTCGCGTGCCCACCGCAGCCTGCCCAGCCGCGCCGTGCTGGGCCTGGCCGATGTCAGCGTCGACGGCCAGCGCTGGCGCAGCTATGCCGTCGGCACGCGCGACCGGATCATCCAGGTGGCACAGCCGGCGCGCATTCGCCAGGGGCTGGCCGCCGACGCCGCCTGGCGCAGCGTCCTGCCCCTGCTGGCGGTCGGGCCGCTGCTGGCAATGGCGCTGGGCTGGCTGATCAGCCTCAGCCTGCGCCCGCTGCAGCGACTGGCCACGCAAGTGCGCGAGCGCGATGCCGACGCTTTGGCGCCGCTGCCCGAGGCGCGCTTGCCCGCCGAGGTGGCGCCGCTGGTGCAGTCGCTCAACGCCCTGCTCACCCGGCTCGGGCAGGCACTGGACAGCCAGCGCGCCTTCGTCGCCGACGCGGCGCATGAGCTGCGCTCGCCGCTGACCGCGCTGCGTTTGCAGGCCCAGGGCGTGCGCCGGGCCGCCGACGACGCCGCCCGGCAGGTGGCTGTCGACGCCCTGGTGGCCGGCATAGACCGCGCCGCCAGGCTGGTCGAGCAACTGCTGGCCCTGGCGCGCAGCGAACCGGGCGCGCCAGCGGTGGCGCACGCGCCGCTGGACCTGCTGCCCTTACTGCAGACGCTGCTGGCCGAGCTGGCGCCGCTGGCCCATGGTCGCGGCATCGCGCTCGAACTGGCGCAAGCCCAGGCGCTGCCGCCAGCGACAGTGGCAGGCGACGACGCCGCCTTGGCCATCCTGGCCCGCAACCTGGTCGACAACGCCCTGCGCTACACCCCGGCCGGCGGCCAGGTCCAGGTCAGCCTGTCGGCGCAGGGCGACCAGGTGCTGCTGCGCGTCGACGACAGCGGGCCGGGGATCGCGCCGGCCGAGCGCGAGCGGGTGTTCGAGCGCTTCGTGCGCGGCGCGCACAGCGGCACCACCCCGGGCAGCGGGCTGGGCCTGGCGATCGTGCGGGCCATCGCCCAGCGCCACGGCGGCCAGCTCAGGCTGGCCAGCGCCGAGCTCGGCGGCCTGCGGGTCGAGCTTGCCCTGCCCCGGCTGCGGCCGGCGCCTGGCCTCAACTGATGGCCGGTGCGTCGGCGGCTACAAACTGCTGGCGCAACTCGCGCTTGAGCACCTTGCCGGTGGCGTTGCGCGGCAGCGCCGGCAGCAGCGCGATGTCGTGCGGGATCTTGAAGCGCGCCAGCCGCTCGGCGCAATGCGCCAGCACCGCCGCCTTGTCCAGGCTCAGCCCTGGCTTGGGCACCAGCACCGCCAGCCCGACCTCGCCCCATTTCGCGCTGGGCACGCCGATCACCGCCACCTCGGCCACCTCGGGCAACTGGTAGAGCACGTTCTCGACCTCGGCCGGGTAGACGTTCTCGCCGCCGGAGATGTACATGTCCTTCCAGCGGTCGACGATGTAGTAGAAGCCCTCGTCGTCCTCACGCGCGGCGTCACCGGTCTTGAGCCAACGGCCAACAAAGGCGGCGGCGGTGGCGTCGGGCCGGTTCCAGTAGCCCGGCGTGATGTTCGGCCCGGCGACCCACAACTCGCCGATGGTGCCGGGGGCGCAATCCTTGCCCGCCTCGTCGACGATCCGCGCCTCGGCATGCAGCAAGGCCTTGCCGGTCGAGCCCAGCTTGCGCTGGGCGTCGGCCGGGTCCAGCGCGATGCAGGCCGGGCTGGTCTCGGTCATGCCGAAGCCCTGCATCAACCACACCCCGCGCTCGGCCCAGGCCTGCAGGATCGGCAGCGCGCAGGGCGCCCCGCCGACACCGGCGCTGCGCAACCGCGACAGGTCGGTGGTGGCGAAATCCGGATGCTGGGCCATGAACTGGTAGGGCGCCGGCACGGCGAAGAAATGCGTGATCGCCTGCGCCGGGTCGCCGATCACACGCAGCGCCTGGCCCGGGTCGAAGCTGCGCATGACCACGACGCTGCCGCCGGCGTGCAGCACCGGGTTGGAATAGCAGTTCAGCCCGCCGGTGTGGAACAGCGGCAGCACCGAGAGGTGGACCGTGTCTATCCCCACCAGGGCCGGCGTGCCCAGGTTGACGCAGTTCCAGAAGTTCATGCCATGGCTGATCATGGCGCCCTTGGGGTGACCGGTCGTGCCCGAGGTGTACATGATCGTCACCAGGTCGTCATGGCACAGCTCAGGGCGGACCACCCGCTGGCCCGCGCCGGCCAGCAGCGCGACTTCGTAGCCATTGGCCGCCGCCACGACGCCGGGGCGCTTGTCGATGCACAGCAGGTTCGCGATGCCACAGCGCTGCTGCAGCGCCAGGGCGGTATCGCTGAACTCGACATCGTGGATCAGCAGCAGCGGCGCGCTGTCGTTGAGGATGTACTCCAGCTCACTGACCGTCAATCGCCAGTTCAGCAGCACCGCGATCGCACCCAGGCGGCCGCAGGCGAATTGCAGGTCAAAGAACTCCACCCCGTTGTGCGCCAGCAGGGCCACCCGCGCGCCGCGCGCCACGCCCCGGCCTTGCAGCCAAACGGCCAAGGCCTCGGCCCGGTCATCGAGCGCGGCATAGCTGAAATCGCGTGCCGGGCTCAGCTCGCGCACCGCCAGCTTGTGCGGCCGCTGCGTCCGGTGGTGGCCGATCCAGTCGTAGGCGCGGACGCTGCCGTGGCCCTGCGGTCGCGGGCTGCGCATCGCCGCCAGCTCCTGGGGGTCGGCGACATAGGGGGCGGCGGGCTGGTTTGAGACGGGTTCGGGCATGGCGCAGGCGAGGCGGTAGGTGGGTAGGTAGGTGGGTAGGTGGGTAGGTGCGGCCAGCCAGTGTGCCCAAGCCGCCCCGATTGGCAAGCCAGGAAAGCCCGGCCGTGGCCGCGCCTGGACGGCGCCTCAGTCGGCCAGCGTCAACCAGACCGGGGCGTGGTCGCTGGGCCGCTCGTTCTTGCGCGGCAGCTTGTCGATGCCACAGGCCGTGACACCGGCCAGCAGCGGCTGGCTGACCAGCACATGGTCAATCCGCAGGCCCTGGTTCTTGCGGAACGCCAGGTTGCGGTAATCCCACCAGCTCCAGCTCTTGGGCGGCTGCTCGAAGATGCGAAAGGCGTCGCTCAGCCCCAGGCCCAGCAGCGCCTGGAAATGCCCCCGCTCCTGCGGCGTGCAATGGATCTGGCCGGCCCAGGCGATCGGGTCAAAGACGTCGCGGTCCTCGGGCGCGATGTTGAAGTCGCCCATCAGCACCAGCCTAGGGTGCTGCAGCAACTCCTGGCGCAGCCAATCTTGCAGCGCCTGCAGCCAGCCCAGCTTGTAGACGAACTTGTCGCTGTCCGGCGCCTGGCCGTTGGGAAAGTAGCCCCCCACCACCCGCAGCCCGGCCACGCTGCCTGCGATCACCCGCGCCTGCGGATCGTCGAAGCCGGGGATGTTGCGCACCACCTCGGTGGCCTGCACACGCGAGATCAGCGCCACGCCGTTGTAGGTCTTCTGCCCATGCCAGACCACCTGCCAGCCAGCCTCGACCAGTGCCGCCGCCGGAAACTTGTCGTCCGTCAGCTTGGTCTCTTGCAGCACCAGCGCATCAGGCTGCTGCGCGCTGAGCCAATCCAGCACCTGCGGCAGCCGCACGGCGAGTGAGTTGACGTTCCAGGTGGCGAGTTTCATTATGGCTATTTAGCGTTGATTTTATTGGGGTTCTTATTTGGGTTTTCGTAGGATACCCTCAGTCATACCCCCGCTGTGCGGGCATCACTCGGGACGAAGCAGGCTCCCATCGAACAGCGGCGTGATCGTCGCATAGTGGTGCCAACGCAGCGTGCCGGCAACAGCGCTCAGCCAGCGTTCAGCTTGCGCTCGGCCTCTGCCAGCGTGCCGAAGACGGCGCCGAAGTCGGGCGGCGGCGCGAGAAACATCGCCCGCATCTGCGCGTAGTCGCGAGCCAGAGCGACGTGCCTGACCGGTGGCGGCGCGAGGCGGAAGCTGCCGGGCTTGGCCAAGTCGTAGCGCGCCCACTGGCGAGCGAACACGCGGCCCTTCCATTCGACGACTCGCGCGCAGAGCGTGTGATCGTCGAGCATCGCCGAGGCATCGGCGTGGAGCAGCAGCCGCGCCATGTCGGCGTAGTGGCGTGCATAGCGAACGGGCGTCGGCTGGTCTTCCGGCCGATGGTGCTCGGCGTGAAGGATCGTCGCCTTCTCCCAGAACGTGCGCTGAAGTTCGAGTGCGACGACCTGGCACTCCCAGTCACCGAACGCGCCCGGGAAGTCGTCGATCACCCATGCCCGCAGGTCGTGCTTCTCGGTCGGCCGTTGGTCGGTCAGCGATCCCAGTTCGAGCTTCACGTCGCGCGTGACGTAGTCGAATCCGCTGGCTTCTGCTGATGGGTACTCGAAGTACACGATGGGTGAGCGGGCAGCCAGGTCGTCTTCATAGCGCAGCCACCGCTTGCCGCCCTTGCGCTGGCCGAGATGTTCCGAAATCGCTGCTTCGAGGCGGGGCATCAGCAGCGCACGGGTGCGCTCGCCGCACGCCGCCTGCATCTGCACGAGCGCGGCGTCGCGCTTCGTGCGGCTGGTCATCGCATCGAACGTGCTCTCGTCGGCCCCGACGAAAGCCGGCGACATCGAGAGGTCGATGTCTTCCGAGAAGCGGTCGATGACCCCGTAGACCTTCGACAAGGACGTGCCACCCTTGAAGACCAGGTGCGGCGCCAGCTCGGGGTCCGCGAACAACAGGCCGAGCAGCCAGCACACCCAGAAGTCCTTCTCGACCATGACACTCGATGCGGCCATCCGGGCGGCCGTCTGTGCGAAGGCCAGGGAGCGGCGCTCGGGCGCCAGTGCCACGAACGATGCAGCGAGCTTGACCATGCCTCAGACCGCGCCGGGCCGCCCCAAGACGGCTGAGCGTCCCCTCGGGGGGCAGGAGCAAAGCGACGTGGGGGTTGTCATTTCAGTCGGCAGCCAGTGCGAGCAGGGCCGGCCGCAGCCAGCCGGGGGCGAGGGTCAGGTCGTCGAGCAAGGTGCGCCGCGCATCAGCCGGAATCGTGCGGCGCAGCTTGCTCAGCCGCTGCGGCGTCACGTGGTCGGCTCCCAGGCTGCGCAGCGCCTGGATCACCAGGCCGCTCGTGCGCCCGGCCGCAGCCATTTGGCGCGGCGTGGTGCGCTTGAGAACGATCTGCATCGGGCCTGCCTTCACGGTGCGGCTGGTCCCGTCAGTGAGGAACTCGACGCGCGCGGGCACCTGGTCGGACAGTCCGAGCAGGTTCGCGGCGTAGGCCCCTGTCGGCTGCAGGCGCAGCTTGTCCTTGCCGGTGAGCGCGACAACGACGGCGTCCACGGAAGGCCACAGGGTGCCGAGCAGCGGGTCGGTGCGAGGCTTGTCGTACAGGCCACGCGACAAACGGCGCAGATCGCCGCGCGCAACGAGCCGCTGCAAAGCCTTGTCGATCGCGGCGCGGCTGCCGATGGTGGCGAACAAGGCGGGCGTGAACACGGTGCCGGATTTCGAGCGACGCACCTGTCGTGCGATGGCGGACTCGATACCGGGTTCATCGGACGAGCGCAGCTTCCGAGCGTGGGCTTGGTGGGCGGGAGCTGTTCGACGAAGCGCTTTCATGTCCGAAAAATAGCATGTTTTTCGGACAAAGAACAGGTTTGCAACACGGCAAGAGCCAACGAATCTGGACAGGCTTCAGCGTGATCAACGGTGCCAGAGGCAGGGCTACACGTTAAGAATCTGACCAGCTTCATTTAACGCGCGTACGTCTCGCGGCGCCCGAAGAATCGGCACCACTTCGGACGGGGGGTCCGGTGGTCGAGCGGCTGACCCCGGCGACTTGCGCGCAACAGCGACAGTCGAAACGGCTTGTCTCGCGCCGGTGACCGCTATGGCGCAACTTGGGCTCTGCCAAGACTTCAAGGGACCGACAGGCCCGGCGACGCACGCATGGCCGGGCTCTTTTCGCCGCACCCGTCGGTCGGCACGATGCGTTCGTGCTCAAGGTCTGAAACAAAGCCAAGGACGTGCAGCTCGCAGCGGCCGTCCCGACCGTTCTGCCGCAGTAAGCAGCGCTTCACGCTGATCCTCGCGCGGCAGGGCGAAGTACTCAGGCACGGGTCACCAGGCTGCCGACCTGGCTCGCAAACCAGGTCGGCAGGCGTGCGCGTGCGCTGGCTGGCCCACTCCTGCACCACCTTGGCAACCTCCGGTGCCCGCGCGCCGAACTTGCCCTTGACCGGCAGGACGTAGACGCCCCGTCCGGCGCGCAGCAGTTCGCCGCTGCGCGCCAGGCGCGACAGCGTTTGATCCACCGCAGCCCGGCTGCCACGATGGATCGCAGGTGCCAGTGCATCCAGGCCGATGCGAGCGGCAGGCCCTTCAAAAAGGACTGTTGGCGCCGACAGCCTTGCGCAGTCACCCTGCCCGATCTGCTCCAGCAGAATGCCGGTACACCCCCGCATTCCGCTCTGGGTAGCTCTCGTACACATGCTCGAACAGCGCCGAGCACTTCTGTGCAAAGAGTGGGCGGTCGTAGGCGTCCGGCAGGGTGTCAAGCGTGTCCTCGATCGCCAATTTCAATGACGAGCGCGCTGCCGATTTCTGCCGCCAGTTGAGCACCAGCAACTGGTTCAGGCGCGCCAGCAGCGCCTTGGCCACCTTCTTGACTTCGTCGCGCTCGGCGCTGCTCAGTTCGGGGGCGGGCCGCGTCAGGATGTCGAAGATCACCAGTTCCTCTTCGCTGAGGTGCTCGCGCACATGGCGCTGCTGCTCCGCGTCGAGGTCGATCGACAGCTTCAGCAGTTCCTCGAAGAGCTGCTCGATGTTGCGGCTGCCGCTGTTGTAGCTCTCGATCAGCGCCTCGAACCTCTCGGCAAAATCGGCTCGCGTGCGGTTCAGGCGCAGCAGCTTGTCCAGCTTGGCGGCGATGGCCACCTTCAGCGCCTCGAGGTCGGTGTTCTTGTGCTTCGATTTTTTGAAGCGCTGCGCCAGCGCCTCGAAGTTGATCTTCGAGAGATCGATCGCCGGGAGGCCGTCCTGCCTCAGGGTCAGGCCGGTGATTGATTCGTCCAGCAGCCCGCTGATCTGGCGGAGGATCGTGGCGATGTCCGGCGGATTCGGGCGGAGCATGACCCCGATCGCGCCCGCCAGCGTGGCGATGCCCGCGATCCGGGCCGAAAACGCGATGGCCGCCGGGTCCGGCTTCACCGCGCGGTACAAGCTGCCGACAAGCCTCTCATGGCCGAGAAAGTCGCGCCGCACCGCATCCGGGCCGATCAGCGCGTCGATGGCGTTCTCGACCGCCGCCAGCCGCTCCAGGTCGCCCAGCGGCAGGCTTTCAATCGCGGCCAGATCGACGCCGTGATGGGCACAGAACGCGGTGGCAGCGCCGACCGCATCGCGCAGCGCTGCGACCAGTTCCGCCTTGTCCTTGACCGGGTTCACGCCGCCTTTGCCCGCGCCGTAGATCGCCAGCGCCCGCTCCAGCGAGGCGAAGACGTTGGCGTAGTCCACGATCACGCCGCTGTGCTTGCCGGGGAAGACGCGGTTGGCGCGCGCAATGGTCTGCATCAGGGTGTGGTTGCGCATCGGCTTGTCGAGGTAGACCGCCCCGCAGCTCGGCGCATCGAAACCGGTCAGCCACATGGCGCAGACGAACACCAGCCGCAGCGGGTCTGCCTCGTCCTTGAACTTCTCGTCCAGCCCAAGCTGGCCGGTGGCAGACGACAGGTTCATGCGCCTGCGGTGCGGCGCCATGTCCAGGCCGAGCTGCTGCATCTGCTCGATCTCGTTCTGCCCCGGCGAAACGATCACCGCCATGTCCGTGTCTTGCAGCAACGCCAGGCGCTGCTGCAGCTCGGCCCTGCGCAGGTCGCGGCGGGCCTGTTCGGGCGTCTGCTCACCGCCGCGTGGCTGCCAGGCCAGCTCGCTCAGCGCCATTTGCACCCGCGCCAATTCGGCCGCCCAGTGCTTCTTCACCTTGTCGTGCATCCGCAGCGCGGTGGCCTTGTCGATGGCCACCACCATCGCCTTGCCCACCACATGGCCCATGGCTTCGCGCCCCAGAAAGTGCCGCACGATGTCCTGCGCCACGGTCTCCAGCCGGTCGTCGCGGGTGATCAGGTGGTATTGCCGGCCCAGCACCTTTTCGAGCTTTTCCTCCTGCTCGGGGTCGAGATCGGCATCCTCGATCAGGCGGTAGATGTCGTCATTGAGGTCGGGGTTGACCAGTTGCAGCTCGGGCGTGCGGTTCTCGTAGAACAGCGGCACCGTCGCGCCGTCCTCCACCGACTGCTGGAAGTTGTAGATCGACACGTAGCCACCGAAGACCTCCTTCGTCCGCTCCTCAGTGGCGATCAGCGGCGTGCCGGTGAAGGCCAGAAACAGCGCCTTGGGCAGCGCCGCCCGCATGTTCAGCGCCAGCGTGTCGTACTGGCTGCGGTGCGCCTCGTCGGTCAGCACGATCACGTCCGAGCGGCCGGTCAGCAGCTCCGGCGTCTGGAACTTGTGCACCAGGGTGAAGACGTAGCGGTGGTTGCCGCGCAGCAGCTCGCGCAGATGCGCGCCGCTGGCGGCGTGGCACTGGTCGCCCTCGGCCTGGCTCACCGCGCCCACGGCCTTGAAGGTCTTGGCGATCTGATCGTCCAACTCCAACCGGTCAGTGACGACCACGAAGGTCCAGTTGCCGACCAGCTTGCGCAGCACCTTCTGCGCCAAGAACAACATCGAAAAGCTCTTGCCACTGCCCTGCGTCTGCCAGAACACGCCGCCGCGCCCGTGGCCCTGCTGGCGGGCCTCCAGCAGCGTGCGAACCGCGCTGTTCACGCCGAGAACCTGGTGGTTCTGCCCGAGGATCTTCACCAGCCCGGCCTTGTGCTCGGAGAACAGCGTGAAGTTCTCCACCAGGTCGAGCAGCCGGGCGCGGTCACAGGTGCCGCGCAGCATCACCTCCAGCGACACCCGGCGCGGTTCGTCCTCGCGCTCGACGCGCTTGCACTCGAAGTAGCGCCCCCAGTCGGCGGTGAGCGAGCCGACCCGGCTGTCAGTGCCGTTGCTGGCGATCAGCAGGGCGTTGAACCAGAAGAGCTGCGGGATCTGTTGCTTGTAGTGCGTCAGGTTCTCGTCAAAGGCCGCCCGCGCCGGCACGCCGGGCTTTTTCACCTCGATCACCACCCAGGGCAGGCCGTTGACAAAACCCACCAGATCGGGCCGGCAGGTGTAGAGGCTGCCGACCACGCTGAACTGGCTGACCAGCAGAAAGTCGTTCCGCTGCGGGTGTTCCCAATCCACCACGCGCAGGCGCTCGGGCGGCTGCCCAGCATCAGGTCCGCTGCGCTCGCGGTCGCGGTCGAACACGGACACCGGGATGCCCTCCTTGAGCAGCCGGTAGACCTCGCGGTTAGCGGCCTCCGGGCTCATTGCCGAGCGATCGCGGGCAAGCTCGTCGATGGCGGTCTGGATCGCCTCGTCGGGCAGGCCGGGGTTGAGCCGGGCGAGCCCCGCCCGCAGCCGTGGCACCAGCACCACCTCGGCCTTGGTCTCGCGGCCCAGATGGTGCGGCCCGCTGCCGCTCGCGCCAAAAGTCTCTTGCAGCGCCGACACCGTCTGCCAGCCCAGCGCCGCAAACAGCCCGATGGCGGGCTGCTCGACGAGCTGGTCTTCGGTGTAGGCGTGGGTGCTCATGGTTCATCCGCCGCCGCACCTTCGGCCAGCGCCTGCTCGATGGACTCGATGCTGGGCAGGCTGGTTTGCAGTTCGGCGGGCAGGGATTCGATCAGTTGGTACTCGGCGATGCCCATCGGCTGAGTCTTGCCGCCCAACGCATACTCGGCCACCACCTTGTTCTTGCTCTTGCAGAGCAACAAACCGATGCTCGGGTTGTCGTCCTCGCGCTTGACTTGGCGGTCCACCGCAGTCAAGTAAAACCCAAGTTGGCCCAGATGTTCGGGCTGGAACTTGCCCGCCTTGAGTTCGATCACCACATAGCAGCGCAGCTTGAGGTGGTAGAAGAGCAGATCGATGAAGAACTCGTCGCCGCCCACATTGAGCAACACCTGGCGCCCGACAAAGGCAAATCCCGCGCCCAGCTCCAGCAAAAACTCCGTCACATGCCTGACCAGGGCATTTTCGATCTCGCGCTCCTGCGCCTCGTCGCCCAGGCCTAAAAAGTCAAAACGGTACGGGTCTTTGAGCGATTCGCGCGCCAAATCGGATTGCGGCTTGGGTAGCGAGGCCGGGAAGTTGGTCAGCGCCTGACCATCGCGCTCCCGCAGACGGGTATCGATGCGCAGCGCCAGCACATTGCGCGACCAGTTGTGCGCGATGGCCTTGGCCGCATACCAGCGGCGTTCATCGGCGGTGTTCAGCTTGTCCAGCAGCGCAAGCTGGTGGTACCAGGGCAATTGTGCAAGCACCTCTTGCACAAAGGATTCATCCGGCCAGGCCTCGGCAAAGCTGCGCATGTATTTCAGGTTGCGCGGCGAAAAACCCTTCATGCCGGGGAAGGCGTTGCGCAGGTCCTGCGCCAGCCGCTCAATCACCTTGGCGCCCCATCCCTCACGCTCCTGCCGGGCCAGGATGTCGCGGCCAATCTGCCAGTACAGCAGCACCAATTCGCGATTGACCGCCAGCGTCGCCCGCTGCTGGGCGATATGAATGCGGGTTTTCAGGTCGGCCAACCAAGCGGCGTAGTCCGGGGGCAGCGGGACGATTTCAGGCATGGTCGATGGCTTCCACGTCGATCTGGCCGGAAAGTAAACGCGGCAGCAGCAGGTCGCGGGTGCGGCGGAGGTTTTGGATTTGAAAATGCCACTCGTGTACAAGCCGGAACGACGGGGCCACCATGGCAGCGAATTGATCAAGCAACGCAGGCGGAGGCTGGGCTATGCGCAGCTCGTCAAAGCACTTCTCTTGCACCCGCTGTCGCCCTGTGGCACCGGACATGCTCTTGATGGCGACGCCGCGAAACTCGTCACTTCGTGCGAGCAGATAGATAAACTCAGGCGTCAGCGTGCGTGAGCGAAGGATGATGAATTCAGTTGAGCCAAAACCGACGGATTGCGGGTCGGGCAGAAACTGAACGAAGCCGGTTTTTCCATTTTCCAAACAAGGCGTAATTCGCGCGAAGAGTGTGTCGCCATTTTGGAACTTCGCACCGCTGTTGCCAGTACGAGCTTCGACGTCGGAGATAAGCATCGAATCGTTGGACAGGCAACCCATCGGCACGAATGGCTTCTCGCCATCTCGCGCAACAGCGACGCGCGGGTTGATGTGGACGCAGTCGGGCAGGCGCCTCACCTCCCACCCCTGCGGACTCTCGCCAAGGGAGGACGCGACGCGGGGGATATTTTCATGCCCGGGGAAGCGG
>JANXYH010000056.1 GCA_025350145.1 Burkholderiales bacterium
GGTGGCCTACGCCCAGCGGATGCGCGGCCTGGGCCTGTTCGTCTCGGTCAGCTCGGGGGTCAAGCCGGCCGACTACGCCACCATCGACGCCCTGGCCGCCGACGGCGTGGGCGCCGACTACATCACCATCGACATCGCCCATGGCCATGCCGAGAGCGTGCGGCGGATGATCGAACACATCAAAACCCGTTTGCCGCAGACCTTTGTCATCGCCGGAAATGTCGCCACCCCCGAGGCGGTGATCGACCTGGAGAACTGGGGCGCCGACGCGACCAAGGTCGGGGTCGGCCCGGGCAAGGTCTGCATCACCAAGCTCAAGACCGGTTTCGGCACCGGCGGCTGGCAGCTCAGCGCGCTGAAATGGTGTGCCCGCGTGGCCGCCAAACCGATCATTGCCGACGGCGGCATTCGCCACCATGGCGACATCGCCAAGAGCGTGCGTTTCGGCGCCGCCATGGTCATGGTCGGCTCGCTCTTTGCCGGCCATGAGGAGTCGCCCGGCAAGACCGTTGAAGAAGGCGGCAAGCGCTTCAAGGAGTACTACGGCTCGGCCAGCGACTTCAACAAGGGCGAGTACAAGCATGTCGAGGGCATGCGCATCCTGGAGCCGATCAAGGGCCATCTGGCCGACACCTTGCGCGAGATGCGCGAGGACCTGCAAAGCTCGATCAGCTACGGCGGCGGCAAGGCACTGGCCGATCTGCGCCGCGTCAACTACGTGATCCTGGGCGGCGAAAACGCCGGCGAGCACCTGTTGATGTGAGGCCGGCTCAGGCGTCGGCCTGCGCTACCGCGTCATCGAGCTTGTTCATGGCGTAGGCGTAGAACGCGATGATCGCCACATAGACCAGCAGTGCGCCCTGCGCCGCCGCCCAGAAGCTGAACGGCCAGCCGAAGAAGTCGAAGCTCAGCCAGGCGGCGCCGAAACCGATCGTGAAGGTGACGATGAACCACAGCGCCAGCAGCACCGCGGTCAGGCGCTTGCAGCGCTGCCAATAGCGTTGGTGGGCGGCGGATTCGGCCATGCCGGGCAGTCTGACACAGGCGCCAGACGGGCACTTGCGCGCCACCCTGCATGCGAGAATTCGCCCTTCGCCGCGTACCTTTGAACACCGCCATGGACATCGAACAAATCAACGCCATCGGCAGCCTGCTGACCGACCTGGCCGCCCGTACCGAGCAACTTCGGGGGTATCTTTGACTACGACCGCAAAGCGCTGCGGCTGAACGAGGTCAACGCCGCGCTGGAGAACCCCGGCGTCTGGAACGAACCCAAGCGCGCCCAGGACCTGGGCCGCGAGAAGAAGATGCTGGAGAACGTGGTCGAGACCATCGACCACCTGCACAGCGAGCTGTCCGACAACAGCGAGCTGTTCGACATGTCCAAGGCCGATGGCGACATCGACGGCCTGGGCGCGATCGAACTCGATGCCCGACGCCTGCGCGAGATCGTCGAGCAGCTCGAGTTCCGCCGCATGTTCAGCAACCCGGCCGACCCGAGCAACTGCTTCATCGACATCCAGGCCGGCGCCGGCGGCACCGAGGCCTGCGACTGGGCCGGCATGCTGCTGCGCCAGTACCTCAAGTACTGCGAGCGCAAGGGCTTCAAGGCCACCGTCGAGGACGAGAGTCCGGGCGACATCGCCGGCCTGAAAAGCGCCACCGTCAAGGTCGAGGGCGACTACGCCTTTGGCCATTTGCGCACCGAGACCGGCGTCCACCGGCTGGTGCGCAAGAGCCCTTTTGACTCCGCCGGTGGCCGCCACACCAGCTTTGCCAGCCTCTTCGTCTACCCGGAGGTCGACGATTCGATCGAGATCGAGATCAACCCGGCCGATGTCCGCACCGACACCTTCCGCGCCAGCGGTGCCGGCGGCCAGCACATCAACAAGACCGACTCGGCGGTGCGTTTGACCCATTTGCCGACCGGCATCGTGGTGCAGTGCCAGGACGGCCGCAGCCAGCACAGCAACCGCGACGTGGCCTGGAAGCGGCTGCGCTCGCGCCTGTACGACCATGAGATGCGCAAGCGCCAGGTGGAGCAGCAAAAGCTCGAAGACACCAAGACCGATGTCGGCTGGGGCCACCAGATCCGCTCCTATGTGCTGGACCAGAGCCGGATCAAGGACCTGCGCACCAGCGTCGAGACCAGCAACACCCAGAAGGTGCTGGACGGCGACCTCGATTCGTTCATCTTAGCCAGTCTGAAACAGGGACTATGACCGAGGCCAGAATATGAAGCTTTCGTCAGTTCGAATTCGTCACTATAAAAGTCTTGACGACGTCAATATTGACTTCTCTGACCGGGTGACGGTGCTTGTCGGCCCGAATGCCGCGGGCAAGAGCAACATCGTAGATGCACTGCGGTTTGCGCGCGACGCGGTATCGTTCGACTTGGAACATGCAATTTCCTCAAGAGGCGGTATATCGCGAGTCAGGCAGTATTCGAAGACAAAGCCCTACAAGCTGAGCCTTCAGTTCAAGTTCCTGCAGGACATTTCTGAAACCGATTCACGATCCGCCGAATATGAATTCAGCATTGAGTCTCTGACCGCCAGCAACTACGCGGTTGACCACGAGCAGGCCAGCTACTTCGAATCCGTCAGGCCTGGCGGCCTACCGAAGGCTGCCTCGTTTGCCCGTGATCGTCAAGGCGTCACGCGAACAAAGGACGAAGCTCAGGAAAAGTCCACGCGAGTTGCCCTGGATCAACTTGCTCTTCGGAGAATTTGGACCGGCACTCTCCCTGCGGGCTGGATTCTTGATCACTTCATTCGCGACTGGCGTTTTTCATCGATCTATCCAAATCGATTGCGCGAACCTAGCACCCCAGACAAGGACACTGTGCTTTCAGAGGATGGTCGCAATTGGGCGTCAATCATCAAGGCACTTCGCCGAACCGTCAGAGGACGTCAAGCGCTCGAAAGGATTCGCGAAGCACTTCGAATTGTAGTCCCGACATTTGAAGAAGTCTCGGTGGCTTCGGTGGGCAGCTATCTTGTGCCAAATTTTAGATTTTCACTCAAGGGCAATGACTCGGTGGTGTTTGACCCAGTCCAATTGTCGGATGGAACCCTTCGGGTCTTCGGAATCCTGTTGGCACTCTACCAAGTGCCAGCACCAAAATTTTTGGTGATAGAGGAACCAGAGCAGACGGTGCATCCAGGTGTCCTCGCTGTGCTCGCGGACGCGTTCCTGGAGGTTTCGGAAGTTACGCAAATTGTGGTCACAACCCACAGCCCGAATTTGGTGGATCACTTTCAACCGACCGACATCCGGGTCGTGACGCTAGAGCAAGGCTCTACAAGTGTTGCCAATCTGAAGAAGAGCCAAGTCGAGGCAGTAAAGCGGCGCTTGATGTCCATGCAGGAGTTCATGCTCGCCGAAGGGCTGCAACCGGAGCCGTCTTGATAAAGATTCTCCCGATAGTCGAAGGCGATGGCGATCTGGCGGCCGTTCCGGAACTGATTCGTCGTGTCGCTCACGCGCAGGGGCGCTACGATGTCAATGTCCTTCGACCGCACAAGCGAGGCGATATTCCGAAAGTCAAGTCGAGATTCGACGATTTTCTCCAGATCGCACTCCTCGAGTCCGCGCCCATTCTCTGGGTACTGGACTTCGACTGTGAGGACTGCCTTGACCCGGCTGCCTATCGCCGAGAATTTATGGAACGCGCCGCCAAATTGAAGGGGCAGACGCCTGTAGAGTTCGTATTCATGGTGCAGGAGTTTGAAACTTTGTTTCTGGCTGATCACGAGACCACCAGAAGCGTTTTCGCCGATATTCCAACGGCGAAAATCTTCCCCGCCAATCCGGAGTCGGTGCGTGACGCGAAGGGCTGGATTTCAGAGGCCCGACCCAAGGGATCCGCGTACAAGCCAACTCAGCACCAGCAACGTATTGCAGCGCAAGTCAATTTGGATCGCCTCAGAGTACGCAGCGCTTCATTCAGACGCTTCGAGGAAGCAGTAAGTCTGTTGTTGGCGATGCCAAACGCAGTGCGTGGCTAGCGCTGATTAAAACTACAGGAGACCTCAGACCCATGCGTGAAGCCAGCACAACCCCGGTGCGCCGCGAAGACTATGTCGCGCCGGCCTACTTCATCCGCTCGGTGGAACTCAGCTTCGACCTCGAACCGGCCAAGACCATCGTCGCCAGCAAGATGCTGGTCGAGCGCAATGCCGACGCCGCGCCCGGCCAGGCCTTGCGCCTGGATGGCGAAGGCCTGACCTTGCTGCGGGTGTTGGCCGACGGCCAGAGCGTGTCGTTTCGCCACGAGGCCGGGCAACTGGTGATCGACAACCCGCCGCCGGGAGGGCAGTTCACGCTCGAGTTGCGCAACACCTGCGCGCCCGAGAAAAACACCGAGTTGTCTGGCCTGTACAACAGCGGCGGCGGCTTCTTCACCCAGTGCGAGGCCGAGGGCTTTCGCCGCATCAGCTATTTCCTCGACCGGCCCGATGTGATGGCCGAGTTCACGGTCACGCTGCGCGCCGACAAACGCCGTTACCCGGTGCTGCTGAGCAATGGCAACTTGCTTGACAGCGGTGAGCTGGGCAACGGCCGGCACTTCGCCAAGTGGCACGACCCCTTTCCCAAGCCCAGCTACCTGTTTGCGGTGGTCGCGGCCGACCTGGTCTGCCGCGAGCAGCGCATCCGTGCCCGCTCGGGCAAGGAGCATCTGCTGCAAATCTGGGTACGCCGGGGCGAGCTGGACAAGACCGAGCACGCGATGCATTCGCTGCTCGCCTCGGTCGCCTGGGACGAGGCCCGCTTCGGCCTGTCGCTCGACCTGGAGCGTTTCATGATCGTCGCGGTGAGCGACTTCAACATGGGCGCGATGGAGAACAAGGGCCTGAACATCTTCAACACCAAGTGCGTGCTGGCCAGCCCGGCGACGGCCACCGACAGCGACTTCCAGGCCATCGAGGCGGTCATTGGGCATGAGTATTTCCACAACTGGACCGGCAACCGCGTCACCTGCCGCGACTGGTTCCAGCTCTCGCTCAAGGAGGGGCTGACGGTCTACCGCGATCAGCTTTTCACGGCCGACCTGGCGGGCAGCGACTCGGCGCGCGCGGTCTGCCGGATCGCCGCCGTGCAAGCGCTGCGGGCGATGCAGTTCCCCGAAGACGCCGGCCCGATGGCCCACCCGGTGCGCCCCGACCGCTACCAGCAAATCGACAATTTCTACACCCCCACGGTCTATGAAAAGGGCGCCGAGGTGGTGCGGATGATGGCCACCCTGGTCGGCCAGGACGGCTTCAGGCGCGGCATGGACCTGTACTTCCAGCGCCACGACGGCCAGGCCGTGACCTGCGACGATTTCGCCCAGGCGATTGCCGACGCCAACCCCGGCAGCGCCCTGGCCGAGGATCTGCCGGCCTTCAAACGCTGGTATGCCCAGCCGGGCACGCCCCGGGTCAGCGCCCTGGGCAGCTATGACCCGCAGACGCGCAGCTACCGCCTGAGCCTTCGCCAGTCCAACCCGGCCGGCGCGGGCCAGGCCAGCCAGCCGCCGCAGCTCATTCCGCTGGTGATGGGCCTGCTCGGGCCCGACGGTGCAGCCCTGCCTTTGCGTCTTGCCGAAGAGGCCCAGGCCGATGGGCCCCAAGCCGGCGCCAGCCAGCGCAGCTTGATCCTGAACCAGGCCGAGCAAAGCTGGACCTTCGTCGACCTGGACGCCGCCCCGGTGCATTCCTTGCTGCGCGGCTTTTCAGCGCCGGTGCGGCTGGACGACGGCTTGGATGACGCCGCCACCCTGCACCTGCTGCGCCACGACAGCGACGCCTTCAACCGCTGGGAGGCCAGCCAGCGCCTGGCGCTGCGCCGGCTGCTGGCGGCACTGCCGGCCGACCCGCGCGCCACCGCCGAGCTGGCGCCATTGGACGACGCCTACGTCGCCGCGATGCGCGCCCTGCTGCGCGACCCGGCGCTGGACCCGGCCTTCAAGGCGCTCAGCCTCTGCCCACCTGACGAGGACTTCATCGCCGAGCAATCTGCCAACGTCAACCCGCAGCAGATCCACCGCCTGCGCGGGCAGTACCTGCTGCAGATTGCCCAGGCGCTGCATGCCGACTGGGTCTGGGCCTTTGAGGCCCACCAGCCGCGCCAGGGCTACCGCCCCGACCCCACCCAGTCTGGCCAGCGCGCCCTGGCCAACCTGGCGCTGAAGCTGCTGGTGCTGGATGCCGTGCAGCGCGGCGATCCGGTCTGGCCCGGCCGCGCCTACCAGCGCTTCAAGGACGCCGGCCAGATGACCGACAGGCTGGGCGCACTGAGCGCGCTGATCGACGCCGGCTCGCCCCTGGCCGAGCCGGCGCTGGCGCAGATGTATGCCCTCTTCAGCGGCGACGAGCTGGTGGTCGACAAATGGTTCGCGGCGCAGGCCGCAGCCAGCGAGCCACTGTCCGCACCCGGCAGCCTGCTGCCCAAGCTCAAGGCGTTGCTGCAGCACCCGGCCTTCAGCCTGAAGAACCCGAACCGCGCGCGCAGCCTGCTGCTCACCCTGTGCCGGCGCAACCCGGCGGCGTTTCACCGCAGCGACGCTGGCGGCTACGTGCTCTGGGCCGACAAGGTGCTGGAGCTGGACGCGATCAACCCGCAACTGGCCGCCCGATTGGCCCGGGCGATGGACCATTGGCGGCGCCTGGCCGAGCCCTGGCGCAGCGCCGCAGGCGAGGCCCTGGCCCGCGTCGCGGCGCGACCGGACCTGAGCCGCGACCTGCGCGAGATCGTCGACAAGGCGATGGCGGGCTGAGCCGCGCCGGCCGCAAGCGGCTGTCGCTCAGCTCAGCACCGATTGCTGGGCGATGCCGGCGTCAACCAGCACATGCTGGCCGGTGATGCCGTCGGCGTCGTCGGCCGCCAGGAAAAGCGTCGGCCGGGCGACATGGCCGGGGTCGAGGCGGATCTTCAGGCACTGGGCGTCGAGGAAAGCCTGGTCGGCGGCCGGGTCGCGGTGCAGCGTGGTCTGCCTGTCGGTGACGATCGCGCCCGGCACGATGGCGTTGACGCGGATCGCCCGCGACCCCAGCTCGCGCGCCAGGGTCCGCGTCAGGCCGAGGATGCCGGCCTTGGCGGTGGTGTAGCCGACCAGGTTGGGCCGGCCGCGCATCCAGCTCACCGAGCCCATGTTGATGATGCTGCCGCCGCCGGCCGCGGCCATGCCCGGGGCCAGCGACTGGATGGCAAAGAAGTAGTGGCGCAGGTTCAGGGCGATGCGCTCGTCCCAGAAGTCGGCCGTCACGTCCTCCATCGCATGCCGGTCGTCACGGCCGGCGTTGTTGACCAGCACCGTGACCGGCCCGTGGGTGGCGACCACATCGGCCAGCAGCGCCTGGTAGGCCGCCACGTCGCGCACGTCGCAGGCGGCATAGACCGGCGCCGCGCCGCCTGCGGCCAGCACTGCTTCGATCAGCGCCCGTCCGCCATCGGGCCGGGTGCCGCAGAACGCCACCCTGGCGCCTTGGGCCGAGAACGCCCGCACCAGTTCGGCGCCTATGCCCGAGCTGCCGCCGGAGATGAACACCAGCCGGTCGCGCAGCGACGGGTAGTTGGCGTAGCCGCTCATCGCAGTTCCTCGGGCAGCACATCGGCCATCTTCACCGCCTGGCCGCTGGCGATGCTGCGCTGGGCGGCGATGCCGGTGGCGACGCTGCGCAGGCCCTCCTCCAGGCCGATCTCGGCCGGTCCGCCCTGGCGCAGGGCGGCGGCAAAGCGCTGGTGTTCGATGTAACTGGCGCCGAAATGTTGGCCGGCGTAGCGGATGTTGGTGTCCCAGACCCGCCGCACCGAGACGCCCCGGCCGGTGCCCGAGGGCTGGCCCCAGACCTCGCGCCGGCCCCAGTCGGCGCGCCTGCCGTGGCGCAGCGTCAGGCTGGGCAGCAGCGACTCCAGCTTGCCTTGGTCGCCGACGATGCTGATGTGCTCGTTGTCGACCGAGTTCTCGGCAAACATACAAAGGTCGAGCATGGCGCGGGCGCCGCTGGGGTAGTCGACGACGACGAAGGCGCTGTCGAGGATGTCGGGGATATCGGGAACGTGGCCGGCGTAGCGCTCGTCGAGGTGGTTGACCCGCTGGCCGCCGCTGGCGTAGACCTTGGTCGGGTGCTCGGCCAGGATCAGGTCCATCAGGTTGAAGTAGTGGCAGCACTTCTCGACCAAGGTGCCGCCGGTGTTGGCGCTGACGCGGTTCCAGTCGCCGACCTTGGGGTAGAAGGGCTCGCGGTGCTCCCGGATCGCCACCTGGTGGATCCGCCCGACCTCGCCGCCATGGGCCAGGCGGATCATCTCGGCCACCGGCGGCATGTAGCGGTATTCCTGCGCCACCCAGACCATGGCGCTGCGGCCGCGGGCCAGCGCCAGCAGGGTGACGCCGTCCTCGATCCGCGTCACCAGCGGCTTCTCGACCAGGATCGGCAGCGCGCTGGTCAGGGCGTCGCGCAGCACCTCAAGGTGGGTGTGGTTGGGGCTGGCAATGACCAGGGCGTCGCACAGGCCGCTGGCCAGCAGCTCGTGGTGGTGGGCGAACAAGGCTGGCCGCCAGCCGTCGCAAAGCGTGGCCGCAGCCGCCCGGCTGGGCTCGTGTGGGTCGGCGATGGCGGTGACCACCGCGCCACCCATGGCATGGAGGTTGAGCATGTGCTCGCGGCCCATGCTGCCGCAGCCGATCAGGCCGTAGCGGATCGTGTCGACTGGACTGCTCATCCCTTCAAACCCCCTTGTGTCAAACCGCCCACCACGCGCTCCTGGAAAACTGCAATCAGCAGCGCGATCGGCACGATAGCGACGATCAGCGCCGCCGAAATGGTCGGCCAGGGAATGCTGAACTCGCCCTGCCGGACGCCCAGGTCGATGCCATGAACGACCCGGGTCTGGCCGTCGTAGCTTTTGGCGATCTGGCGCAGTTCAAGCTCGGCTCTGGCCTGGCCCAAGCTCAGTAGCCGGGCTGGGCCAGGGCCGGCGCCACCAGCGGCTCGGCGCGCAGGGTTCGCAGCGCTTCACCGGCACTGCGCATCAGCAGCCCCAGGTCGGAGGCGATGGCGATGAAATTGATGCCCAGCGCCAGGTACTGGCGCACCACCTCGGGCGTGCCGCCGACCGTACCGGCCCACTTGCCCAGGGCAAGCGCGCGCTGGGTGGCGTGGGCCATCTGCGCCAGCACCTCGGGGTGGGTGAGCTGGCCGGGCACGCCCAGGGCGCCGGAGAGGTCGCCGGGGCCGAGGAACACGCCCTCGACGCCCGGCACGGCGCAGATCGAATCGACATTGGCGACTGCCTCGGGCGTTTCGAGCTGGACGATCACGCTGACGCTGTCGTTGGCATGGCGAAAGTAGTTGGGCACGGTGCCGAAGCGCGAGGCCCGGCTCATCCCGGCCATGCCGCGCTGGCCCTCGGGCGGGTAGCGGCAGGCGGCGACCGCAAGCCGCGCCTCCTCGGCGTTCTGCACGAACGGGAACAGCAGGGTCTGGGCACCGGCGTCGAGCACGCGCTTGACCATCACGCTGTCGTTCCAGGGCACCCGGGTGATGGCCAGCATCGGCGTGCCGGCCACCGCCTGCAGCACTTGGATCAGGCTGCCCAGGTCGAGCGGGCTGTGCTCCATGTCGACCACCGCCCAGTCGAAGCCGGCATGGCCTATGGCCTCGGCGACTATCGGGCTGGCCGACATGATCCAGGTGCCCAGGGGCGGGCTCAGGGCGGCAGCCGCAGACTGCATCCGTTGGCGAAAGGGGTTCATGGCGTCACGCTCTCTGGCAGCTTAGAAGATGGCCGGCTCGGGGCTGGGCCCGTCGCCTTGCAAGAAGTCGAAGTCGCAGCCCTCATGGGCCTGCGTCACATGCTGCTGGTACAGCCGGGTATAGCCGCGGCTGTAGGGCTGCACCGGCGCCACCCAGGCGGCGCGGCGCTGCTCCAGCTCGGCGTCGGCCACGCACAGGCTCAGGCTGCGCGCCTCCAGGTCGATGGCAATCTCATCACCGCTGCGCAGCAGCGCCAGCGGGCCGCCGACCGCGCTCTCGGGGCTGATGTGCAGCACGCAACTGCCGTAGTGGGTGCCGCTCATGCGCGCGTCGGACAGGCGCAGCATGTCGCGCACGCCTTGGGCCAGCAGCTTCTTCGGGATCGGCAGGTTGCCCCATTCGGGCATGCCCGGGGCGCCGACCGGGCCGGCGTTGCGCAGCACCAGCACGGTGTCGGCATCCACGTCCAGATCAGGGTCGGCGCAGGCGCGCGCCATCTCGGCCGGCGAGTCGAACACCAGCGCCCGGCCCCGGTGCTTGAAGAAGCGCGGGTCGGCAGCGCTGGCCTTGATCACCGCGCCGTCGGGCGCCAGGTTGCCGCGCAGCACCGCCAGCGTGCCGTTGGCGCTGACCGGGCGGTCGAGTGGGCGGATCACCTCGGCGTCGCGCACCTCGGCCTGGGCCAGCGCCTGGCCGAGCGTGCCGCCGGCCACGCTCAATTCGTCCAGGCTCAGTTGCGCGGCGATGCGCTGCATCAGCGCCGGCAGGCCACCAGCGTAGTAGAAATCCTCCATCAGCCCGGCGCCGCTGGGGAACAGGTTGGCCAGCACCGGCACCCGGCGCGAGACCGCGTCCATGTCGTCCAGCGTCAGCGCCACCCCGGCGCGGCGGGCCATCGCGATCAGGTGCACGGCGGCGTTGGTCGAGCCGCCCAGCGCCATCTGCACCGCAACCGCGTTCATGAAGGCGCCGCGGCTGAGGATCCGCTGCGGTCGCAGGTCGTCCCAGACCATCTGCACGATGCGCTCGCCGCAACGGGTGGCCATGCGCGGGTGGGCCGCGTCCATCGCCGGGATCGACGAACTGCCTGGCAGCGCCAGGCCCAGCGCCTCGACGATCGCCGTCATCGTGCTGGCCGTGCCCATGGTGTTGCAGGTGCCGGGCGAGCGCGTCATCCGCGCCTCCAGGTCGATCCAGGCGTCGGCGCTGACCCGGCCGGCCTGCATCTCGTCCCAGAACATCCGGGTATGGGTGCCGGCGCCGATCTGCCGCGACGGCTCACCGGCGCGCACCAGGCGGTCGTTGAGCATCGGCCCGGCGGGGCAGAAGATCGTCGGCACGCCCATGCTGATCGCGCCCATCACCGTGCCCGGCGTGGTCTTGTCACAGCCGGCCAGCAGCACCGCGCCGTCCACCGGCAGGCTGCGCAGCAGTTCCTCCACCTCCATCGCCAGAAAGTTGCGGTAGAGCATGGTGGTGGGCTTGACCATCACCTCGCCCAGGCTCATCGCCGGCAGCTCCATCGGCGTGCCGCCTGCCATCAGCACGCCGCGCTTGACGCTCTCGGCGCGCTCCCGCAGGTGGGCATGGCAGGGCGAGAGGTCGCTCCAGGTGTTGACGATGGCGATGATCGGCTTGTCAAGCACATCCTGGCGCCGCAGGCCCATCTGCTGGATCCGCTGGCGATGGGCAAAGCCGCGCATGCCGGCGTCGGCAAACCAGCGCCGGCTGCGCAGATCGGCCAGCGACTTGGCTGGTGCTGTGGGCTCGCCCATGCTGCAAATAGGTGGGGTGTGGCGCGCCAGGCGGGGCGGGTCGGCCGCCGCCCTGGCGCCTGTGGCGGTGGCCGGAATGTTAGCCGCCGCCGCCTTCGGGACCGACTGCCGACAAACCCGAATCCGGCGCCCGCGCCCAGGCCAGTCAAGCGGCCCGATCCGGGCAAGCGGCGCGACCTCGCCTTCGTCAAAAGCCCGGGTGGCGATGGAATCGAGATCGTCGCGCCGGCGTGGGGCAACCGCCGGCTGCAGCCGGTGGTCGAGGAGTACTTCTACTGGCTGCGCGCCAGCCGGCTGGAGACCGACAGTGTGGGCTACTGGTGGGCCGAGCGGATGCTGAGTTCGCCGCAGCCGCTGGTTCTTCGCCTGAGCCGAAGCTGCGCGGCAGCTTGCCCGGCAGCCTGGCCAGGCCGCAGCACCCGGGCCGGACGATCCGCCTGGGCCACGGCGGCCTTGGGGCAAGGTTTACGGCGGGCTGGCCGGCGCTGGTCAGAACTTCCTATACCCGCCGTCGATGACGAATTGCTCACCGGTGACGTAGCCCGAGGCCGGGCTGGCCAGGTAGCCCGCAATGCCGGCGAAATCATCGACCTCGCCCCAGCGCCGTGCCGGGATGCGTGGCCTCACTGCCGCCGCGAACCTGGCGTCGCTGAAGGCTCGCTCGGTCATCTCGGTGGCGATCCAGCCGGGCAGCTCTGGCGGCCTGGCGGCCTGGCAGGGGCCTCGAAGACAGAAGTGAAGAAGTTCAAACCACATTCAGTCGACACATCCCGGGCCGTTGCGTGTTCAAAGAAGCGGAGCCGGCGCTGACCTGTGGCATCCTTGCCCGGTGATGGTGAAATGCCCCGGAGTCCCCAGTGTCTACCCCTGTACATGACCTCGAAGCCGAGGTGCTCGGCCTTCCACCGGACGACCGGGCACGCCTCCTGGAGCGCCTGATCGCCAGCTTCGAGCCAGGGTCTTCGGCTCAGCACGCATGGCTGGAGATCGCGCTCCGTCGGCAAGCTGACGTCAAGTCAGGCAAGGTCGCGATGGTTCCGGGGGATGAAGCGCTTGCGAGGGTACGAGCTCGCATCTCGTGACCCACTGGATTCATCCCGATGCCGAGGCCGAGCTTGGCGACGCTGCGGTCTACTGCGCAGCGAATGCCAGTCTTGCCATCGCCACGGCGTTTCTTGCCGAGTACGAGCGGGTCCGCGATCTCATCGTTGAGAACCAGCAACGTGGTCCAAAAACCGACGCAGGCCTGCGGGTTTACCACTTCGACCGATTTCCCTACATGCTGGTGTACGAAGTAGACGATGTACTCGGGCCGCAAATATATGCGGTTGCTCACCAAAGCCGCGAGCCTGGCTACTGGAGCGGTCGCACATAAGGCCGCTTCGCAAGGGGGACGGCAGGCTGGCCGGCAAACCGACCGTGCTCAGAATTTCGTATAGCCACCGTCGATGACGAACTGCTCACCTGTGACGTAGCCCGAGGCCGGGCTGGCCAGGTAGACCGCGATGCCGGCGAAATCATCGACCTCGCCCCAGCGCCGTGCCGGGATGCGTGGCTTCACCGCCGCCGCGAACCTGGCGTCGCTGAACGCCCGCTCGGTCATCTCGGTGGCGATCCAGCCGGGCAGCACCGAGTTGACGCGGATGCGGTGCCGGGCCAGCTCTACCGCCAGCGCCCGCACCAGCGCCGTGACCGCGCCCTTGCTGGCGCCGTAGTGGCTGCTGCGGGCCGCGCCCTCGATCGCCGCCGTGCTGGCGGTGGCCACCAGCGAGCCACCCTGGCCGTGGCCGGCGATGTGCCGGGCGGCGGCGCGCAGAGTCAAGAACACGCCCTCGACATTGACCCGCTGGACGCGGCGGAACTCGTCCAGCGTCATCTCCAGCAGCGGCGTGCCGCCCTTGCCGCCGACCCCGGCGTTGGCGAAACAGGAATCGACCCGGCCCAGGGCCGCGACCGAGGCGGCAAAAGCGGCATCGACCTGCGCCTCGTCGGCGACATCGCAGACGATGCTGTGGACCCGGCCGGCATCGCCGCAATCGCTGGCCAGGCCGGCCGCTGCGGCCTCGGTCTTGGCCGGGTTGGAGCCCCAGATCGCGACCTTGGCGCCGGCCGCCAGCAGGCCCCGGGCAAAGCCCAGCCCGATGCCGCCGTTGCCGCCGGTGATGACGGCGCCATGGCCGCTGAGGTCAAACGGGTTGGGGAGCATGTCGGCCTTCTTTCTTTTCAAGCACGGTGGCGGATGCGGTCACTTGCGGTCATTTGAATTGCGGCTCGTCCCACCAGGGGAAGAAATCCGGCATGTCCGATGAGACCCGGTTGGGGTAGGCCGGCGCCCGCTTTTCCAGGAACGCACCGACGCCTTCGCGGGCATCGGCCGATTGGCCACGGCTCTGGATCGCCCGGCTGTCGACGCAGTGGGCGGCCATCGGGTGGGCCTGGCCGGACATGTGCCAGAGCATCTGCCGGGTCAGGGCGATAGACACCGGGGCGGTGTTGTCGGCAATCTCGCGCGCCAGGGCGCGGGCGGCGGGCAGCAGCTCGGCCGGGGCATGCAGCGAGCGCACCAGGCCACGCTCCAGCGCCTCCTGCGCGCCAAAGACGCGGCCGGTGAAGCACCATTCCAGCGCCGTCTGCATGCCGACCAGGCGCGACAAAAACCAGCTCGACGCTGCCTCGGGGGTGATGCCGCGGCGGGCAAAGACAAAGCCGAAGCGGGCCTCGGTCGAGGCCAGGCGGATGTCCATCGGCAATTGCATGGTCATGCCTATGCCGACCGCCGCGCCGTTGATCGCCCCGATCACCGGCTTCAAGCTTTTGAACATGCGCAGCGTGGCGATGCCGCCGCCGTCACGGTAGACATCGCCGACCTTGAAGCGGTCGCGCGCCGACTCGCCACGGGCGGCGTAGTCGAAGGTCTTGCCGCCGCCGGACAGGTCGGCGCCGGCGCAGAACGCCCGACCGGCGCCGGTGACGATGACCGCCCGCACCGCGTCGTCGGCGTCGCTGGCGTCGAAGGCGGCGACCAGGTCGTCGCGCATCTGGGCGGTGAAGGCGTTGAGCTTGTCGGGCCGGTTCAGGGTGACGGTGGCGATGCCGTCCTCGACGCTGTAGAGCAGGGTCTGGAATGTGGGCTGGGTCATGGCTGCTTTGGCTGGCGGTTGGGCAGTTAGGCGGTGGGGCGGTGGGGCGGGCCGGTCAGGCGCCCTTGAAGACCGCCTTGCGGCGCTCGATGAAGGCGCTGATGCCCTCGGCCGAATCCTGGCTGTTGGCGCAGATCGACTGGTGCAGGGCCTCGGTGGCCAGGGCTTCGTCGTAGCTCTGCGACAGCGCCCGGGCCAGACCCTGGCGCATCAGGCCCAGGGCCACGGTCGGACCGTTGGCCAGGCGTTCGGCCAGCGCCATGGCTTGGGCCATCAGTTCGGCATCGTCGACCGCGCGGTGGATCAGGCCCCAGGCCTGCGCCTGCTCGGCCGGGATGCGTTCGCCGAGCATCATCATCTCGGCGGCGCGGGCCTTGCCAACCTGGCGCGCCAGCATCCAGGTCGCGCCGCCATCGGGCACCAGGCCGATGTTGACGAAGGCCTGCAGGAAGTACGCCGAACGCGCCGCCAGGGTGAAGTCGGCCGCCAGCGCCAGCGAGCAGCCGATGCCGGCGGCGACGCCGTTGACCGCACAGACCACCGGCAGGGCGAGCTTGGACAGCGCCAGCATGGTCGGGCTGTAGGAGCCGGTCAGCGAGCCGTAGGTGGCGCTGCCGCGGGTCATTGCGCCGGGGTCGGGGCGACCCTGCAGGTCGGCACCGCTGCAAAACGCCCTGCCCTCGCCGGTGATCAGCAAGGCCCTGGCGCCCAGGCCGGGCAGGCTGCGCAGGGCGACCAGGATTTCGTCGAACATTGCCGGCGGCGCGGCGTTCAGGCGCTGCGGCCGGTTCAGCGTCAGCACCGCGACGGCGCCCTGGCTGCTCAGGCGGATGGTCTCGAAAGCGGTTGGCGTGGTCATGCCCGGGTCTCCTGTCGTTGGCAAGTGGTTTTTTCGCGCACAGCATAGCCGCGCCCGGGCCAGCCACCTGTCGCCGCCTGGACTGTCTGCCCCGGCCAGACGGCGCCACAATCGCCGCCAGCCCGGATTCACCACCCCAGCCCTGGAGACACCCCCATGACCGACGCCCTGATCATCGATGCCTGCCGCACGCCTCGGGGCATAGGCAAGCTTGGCAAAGGCGCACTCGCCGAGATGCACCCCCAGCACCTGGGCGCCACGGTGCTGAAGGCGCTGGCCGAGCGCACCGGCATCAACACCTCGGAAGTCGACGACATCATCTGGGGCACCAGTACCCAGCGCGGCACCCAGGGCGGCGACCTGGGCCGGATGGCGGCGCTGGACGCGGGCTACGACATCCGCGCCAGCGGTGTCACGCTGGACCGCTTCTGCGGCTCGGGCATCACCACCGTCAACCTGGCGGCGGCCTCGATCATGTCGGGCATGGAAGACCTGATGATCGCCGGTGGCACCGAGATGATGTCGATGACCGCGACCCTGCGCGACGGCCCGGGCATCATCGACAGCGGCAACCTGCGGCTGCGCGCCAGGCACCCGCAATCGAACCAAGGTGTTTGCGCCGACGCGATCGCCACGCTAGAAGGCATTCCGCGCAGCGCCCTGGACGCGCTGGCGCTGGAGAGCCAGCGCCGCGCTGCGGTGGCGATTGCCGAGGGCCGCTTCAACAGGAGCCTGATCCCGGTGTTCAAAGCCGACGGCACGCCAGCGCTGGACCACGAAGAATTTCCGCGTCCGCAGACCACCGCCGAGGGCCTGGCCGCATTGGCGCCGTCGTTTGCCAAACTGGCCGACTACAAGCTCGACGAGCAGGGCACCACCTTCCGCAGCCTGATCCTGCAGAAGTACCCCGACCTGGACATCCAGTTCGTCCACCACGCCGGCAACTCTTCGGGCGTGGTCGATGGCGCTGCGGCGATCCTGCTGGCCTCGCCGGCCTATGCCAAGAAGAACGGCCTCAAGGCCCGCGCCCGGATCGTCGCCACCGCCAACGTCGGCGACTCGCCCACCCTGATGCTCAACGCCCCGGTGCCGGCGGCACGCAAGGTGCTGGCCAAGGCCGGCCTGACGGTAGACGACATCGACCTCTGGGAGATCAACGAGGCCTTCGCGGTGGTCGCCGAGAAGTTCATCCGCGACCTGCGGCTGGACCGCGACAAGGTCAACGTCAACGGCGGCTCGATGGCGCTGGGCCACCCGATTGGCGCGACCGGCTCGATCCTGATCGGCACCATCCTCGACGAGTTGGAGCGGCGCGACCTGAAACGCGGCCTGGTGACGATGTGCGCTGGCGGCGGCATGGCCCCGGCGATCATCATCGAGCGACTCTGAGCGAAGGCAGCGACCATGGACCTGAACTACAGCGCCGAAGAACTCGCTTTCCGTGACAGCGTCCGTGGCTGGCTGGAGGCCAACCTGCCGACCGACATCCGCGACAAGGTGGTCGGCTACAAGGGCCTGGCCAAGGACGATTTGATGCGCTGGCACCGCATCCTGGCGGCCAAGGGCTGGTCGGTGCCGCACTGGCCGGTCGAATGGGGCGGCACCGGCTGGGACATCACCCAGCGCTACCTCTACGAGGAGCAGTTCGGCCTGGTCGGCGCGCCGGCTTTGCCCAGCTTCGGGCCGAACATGTGCGCCTCGGTGCTGATGCGCTTTGGCTCCAGCCAGCAGAAGGCGCGCTTCCTGCCGCGCATCCGCAACGGCGACGATTTCTGGGTGCAGGGCTATTCCGAGCCCGGCGCCGGCTCGGACCTGGCCTCGCTGAAGACCCGGGCGCTGCGCGACGGCGACCATTACCGTGTCACCGGGCAGAAGATCTGGACCACCCTGGGCCAGTACGGCGATTGGATCTTCTGCCTGGTGCGCACCGACGCCAGCGCCGAGAAGCGCCAGGAGGGCATCAGCTTCCTGCTGATCGACATGCGCACCCCCGGCATCACGGTGCGCCCACTGATCCTGATGGACGGCGGGCACGAGGTCAACGAGGTCTTCTTCGACGATGTCAAGGTGCCGGTCGAGAACCTGGTCTACGAGGAGAACAAGGGCTGGACGGTGGCCAAATACCTGCTCGGCCATGAGCGCATGGGCTCGGGCAATGTCGGCGGCTCCAAGCGCGAACTGGGCACCCTGCGCCGGGTGGCGACCGAGCAGTTGAAGAACGGCAAGCCGCTGATCGACGACCCGCGCTTTCGCGACCGGCTGACGCGGATCGAGATCGAGCTGGCGGCGCTGGAGCTGACCTCGATGCGCTTCCTCGACAAGATGCGCCGCAGCGGCCAGCCGCCGGGCGCCGATGTCTCGATGCTGAAGATCCGCGGCACCGAGGTGCAGCAGGCCATCACCGAGCTGATGATGCAGGCGGTCGGGCCAATGGCCCAGCCGTTCAAGGCGGTAGGCGACGGCGCCATCGACCACTTCAGCTCGCGCCTGTCGCCGCGCTACTTCAACTACCGCAAGGCCAGCATCTACGCCGGCTCCAACGAGATCCAGCGCAACATCATCGCCAAGATGACCCTGGGCCTGTGAGGCACTGCGGCCACGCGGGCGGGCAGCGCCGGCCGGCCGCCAACGGAGAACTGAATTGAATTTCGACTACAGCGACGAGCAGCAACAGCTCGCGGACTCGGTGGCCAAGTTCCTGGCCAACCGCTACGGCTTCGAGCAGCGCAAGGCGATCCTGCAATCGGCCGAGGGCTTCAGCGCCGAGGTCTGGCACAGCTTTGCCGAGATGGGCCTGACGGCAATCGCCCTGCCCGAGGCCGATGGCGGCTTTGGCGGCGGCGCGATCGACCTGATGGCGGTGATGGAGGCCTGCGGCCAGGCGCTGGTGGTCGAGCCGCTGCTGGACAACATCGGCTTGGGCGGACGCCTGCTGTCCCGCGCCGGCTCGGCCGCGCAGCGGGCGCTGCTGCTGCCGGGCCTGATCGATGGCAGCCGGCGGATCGCCTTCGCCGGGCTGGAGCCGGGTCGGCGCTACGAGCAGACACCCCGCCTGACCCAGGCCACGCCGGTCGACGGCGGCTGGCGGTTGGACGGCGCCAAGTCCGTGGTCATGGGGGCGGCGGCGGCCCAGACCTTGCTGGTCTCGGCCCTGGCGCCGGCTGGACCCAGCTTGTTTGTCGTTCCTGCCGACACGCCCGGCCTGGCGCTCAACCCCAGCGTCACGGTCGACGGCCAGCGCGTCGCCGATCTGGCCTTGAGCGATGTCAGGCTGGGCGCCGAGGCGCTGCTCGGCCAGGAAGGCGCGGCCATGGCAGCGATCGACGAGGCCCTCGACTTCGCCACCGCCTTGCTCTGTGCCGAGGCCATGGGGGCGATGAAGTACGCCGTCGACACGACCCTGGAATACACCAAGACGCGCAAGCAGTTCGGCGTGGCCATCGCCTCGTTCCAGGTGCTGCAGCACCGCATGGTCGAGATGTACATCTGCTGCGAGCAGGCGCGCTCGCTGGCGATCCTGGCGGCGTCCAAGGTGGATGCCGGCGGCGACGCCCGCGCCCGCCAGCGTGCGGTCTCGATGGCCAAGGTCAAGATCGCCGACGCCGCGCGGCAGATCAGCCAGGAGTCGGTGCAGCTCCATGGCGGCATGGGCATGACCGAGGAGCTGAAGGTGTCACACACCTTCCGCCGCCTGACCATGATTGCCCAACGTTTCGGCGATGCCGACCACCACCTCGAGCGCTGTGCCAGCCTCGACGCCTGATACCGGAGCCAAGCCATGACCACCAGACTCGCCGGCAAGGTTGCCATCATCACCGGCGCCGGCTCGGGCATAGGCCGGGCGACGGCGCTGCTGTTCGCCAGCGAAGGCGCCAAGCTGGTGCTGGGCGACAAGACCGAGGCGGTGCATGCCACCGCCGCCAGCGTGGTCGCGGCCGGCGGCGTGGCCAGCGCGGTGCAGATGGATGCCGGCATCGAGGCCGATGTCGCTGGCCTCGTCGCCACCGCCCTGGCCCAACACGGCCAGCTCGACGTGGCATTCGCCAATGCCGGCATCGGCGGCGGCATCGCCGGCATCTTCGAGCTCACGCCCGAGCTCTGGACCGAGGTGCTGCGGGTCAACCTGATCGGCCCCTGGCTGATGGTCAAGCACGCCGGCCGGGCGATGGTCGACGCCGGGCGCGGCGGCTCGATCATCTGCACCGCCTCGGTCGCCGGCATACGCTCGGGCGCGGGCGGGCCGGCCTACAGCGCGTCCAAGGCCGGGGTGATCAACCTGGCCCAGGTCGCGGCCCAACAATTGTGCGAAAGCAACGTCCGCGTCAACGCCATCTGCCCGGGGCTGACCGAGACCGGCATGACCCAGCGGGTGTTCGACTACGCCAAGGAAAAGGGTGTGCAGGCCAAGCTCGGCCGGCTGAACCCCTTGCGCCGCGCCGCCCAGCCTTCAGAGTTGGCCCAGGTCGCGCTGTTCCTGGCCTCGGACCAGTCCAGCTACGTCAACGGCCAGGCAATCGCGGTCGACGGCGGCCTGTCCAGTTCGCACCCGGTGACGCGGCAGTTGCCGGGGCAGACCGCCGTCTGACGCGGGCGCGGGCTAGGCCGGCCTCGCACTAGCCCGACTGGCCCGACTAGCCCGACTGGCCCGACTAGCCCGGCTCGGCTTCCTCGGGCGGGCGGTGGCCCGAGACCTCGGCCCCGGCGTCGGGCGCGAGCCGGCGCATGAACAGGGTCGAGGCCAGCGCGATCAAGCCGATCGCGATGAAGGCCTGGCCAAAGTCGCCCGCCACCAGGTTGACCCGGCCTTCGAGGCTGCGCGACAGATCCAGCAGCATCGCCGCCACCGCCACCCCGCCCGAGAGCGACAACTGCTGCACCACACCGACAAACGAGGTCGCCTGGCTCATCCGCGCGCTGTCGATGTCGGCATAGCCCAGGGTGTTCAGGCTGGTGAACTGCAGCGAGCGGAAGAAGCCCGCGGCCAGCAGCACGACGATGATCAGCGCATGCGGCGTCAGCGCGGTGAATGCCGCCGATGCCGCCAGCAGCCCGCTGCTGACCACAGCGTTGACGCTCAGCACCCGGCGAAAGCCCCAGCGGCGCAGGATCGGCGAGGCAACGATCTTCATCGTCAAGGCCCCTGCCGCCGAGGCGAAGGTCAGCGAGCCAGACTCGAACGCGCTCATGCCGAAGCCCACTTGCAGCATCAGCGGCAGCAAGAACGGCACCGCCCCGACCGCCACCCGGAACAGCAGTCCGCCCCACAGCGAGAGGCGAAAGCTGGCGATGTGCAACAGCGTCAGGTCAATGATCGGGTGGGCGCTGCGTCTGGCGTGCCAGAGGTAGGCCGCCAGCAGCACCGCACCACTGGCCATCATCGCCAGCGCCAGCCAGCGCAGCGACATCGCCGTGCTGGCGCCGCTGCCCAGCAAGGTGAAGCCGAACACCGCCAGCGACAGGCCCAGCCCGGTCAAGGCAAAGCCGGTCCAGTCGAGCGGGCGGCGCACCAATGCCTTGACCTGCGGCACCAGCCACAGCGCCATCGCCAGGCCGACCACGCCGACCGGCACGTTGAGCCAGAAAATGCCGCGCCAGTGGTAGTAGGTGGTGATGAAGCCGCCCACCGGCGGCCCCATGATCGGCGCGAACAGGGTCGGGATGCTGAGCCAGGCCATGGCCGACACCATCTCGCGTTTGGGGATCGCGCGCAGCAGCACCAGCCGGCCCACCGGCAGCATCATCGCCCCGCCCAGGCCCTGGCAGAAGCGGCCGAAGATCAGGCTGTGCATGTCCCAGGCCAAGGCGCAGCCGACGCTGGCCAGGGTGAACACGCCGATGGCGCTGGCAAACACCGTCCTGGCGCCGAAACGGTCGGCGCACCAGCCGCTGATCGGGATGAAGATCGCCATCGCCACGTAGTAGGCGGTGAAGGCCAGCTTCAGGCTGATCGGGTCTACCCCCAGGTCGGCGGCCATCGCCGCCAACGAGGTGGCGATGACGGTGCTGACCAGGCTCTCCATGAACAGCGCGCTGGCCACCACCAGGGTCAGCATGCGGGTGGCGCCGACGCCGGAGCCGGCGCTTGCGACTGCGGCGGCGGAACTGCCGGGCTCAGTCACCCGGCGTCATCGTCGCTTGCATCTCGCGCCGCAGGCCATAGGCCCGGGTGGCGGTGTCTATGGCCACATCGTCCCAGCACAGGCTCTGGCCCTGTGCCACCGGCCGCAGCAGCTTGACGCCGTGCGCCAGGCCCAGCGGCAGGCCGCCGACGCCGCCAATGGTGAGTGAGCGCGCGGCCGGCAGCAGCTTGCCCCAAACGGTGTAGCCGCCCTCGCCGTCGAGCAGCTCACCGGCGCGCAGGTCGCGCTTGGCGGTGGCCACCACGTCAGCGTTCCAGCACTGCGCCACGCCGGTGGCCTCACCGCGCAGGGCGATGCTGGCGACCGAGTAGCCGACCTCCAGGCCGATCAGGTGCCAGCGCTTGTAGAGCGTGAAATAGCGCCCGCTGGGGTCGGTGTGGGCGTTGTATTCCTCGAAGCAGTTGCGGATGTACTCGGTCTGGCCCTCGACCGTGACCCACACGCCCATGCGGATCTCGTAGGGGATCGGGCGGCCGTCTGCTTCGAGCGACGAGATCACCTCGACCATGCCCTTCTTCTCCAGCACCCCGCCTTCGCTGCGCGGGCGGGTGACGAAGGGAATGTCCTCGATGCTGGCCGGCGGGTAGAGCAGGCCGTTGCTGGGCACGCAGAGGCCGCAGGCGTTGGCCACCGCCGTGCTCTCAATGGCCGGCTTGGAGCCGTCCAGGAAGCTGTTGAACATCTTCGGGTTGAGCCCGCCGCGCGCCGCCTGCTCGGGCGTCAGGCCGTAGTGGCCCCACACCGTCTCGGGGGTGGACTGGGCAAAGTGCGGCAGCCATTTGTGGCCACGCCCGGCCGCCACCACCGGGAAGCCGCAGGTGCGGGCCCAGTCGACCAGGTCGCAGATCAGCGCCGGCTGGTCGCCAAAGGCCAGCGAATAGACCACCCCGGCGGCAGCGGCGCGGCGTGCCAGCAGCGGGCCGCAGAAGGCGTCGGCCTCGACGGTGACGTTGACCACATGCTTGGCCTGGGCGAATGCCGCCAGGATGTGGTCCACCGCCGCCAGCGGCGCGCCGGTGCACTCGACCACGATGTCGATCGCCGGGTGCGCCACCAGCGCCTGCCAATCGTCGCCGACATGGGTGTTGCCGTCGCGCAGCGCGGCGTCCAGGCTGGTCGCGGCCAGGCGCTCGGCGGCCCAGCCGACCCGCGCCAGGTTGGCCCTTGCGGCCTCAGGGCTGAGGTCGGCGATGCCGACCAGGTGCACGCCCGGGGTGTGCGGCACCTGCGCCAGGTACATGGCGCCGAACTTGCCGGCGCCGATCAGGCCGATGCGGATCGGCCTGCCCTCGGCCTGGCGTTGCAGCAGTTTGCGGTGCAGGCTCACTGGATTGCCCTCCGCCCGTGGCGCTGCGCGCTCATGCCGCCGCCAGTTCGTCCAACGAGGTCTGCAGCGCCGAGGCCGGCATGCCCTTGGCCCAGGGCAGGGCTACCGGGTAGGGCTTGAGCAGGCAATCGTCGGGCAGGCAGTCGATCGGCGCGAAATCGCGGTGGGCGATGTACTCGGGCCGTTTGAAGCGGCGGATGTGGTTGCTGACCGCGCACAGGCTGAGGTAGACGCTGACCCGGTTCCAGGGCGAGAGGTTGCTGGTCGAGGCGTGGACCAGGCAACTGTGGAACAGGATCATCGAGCCCGCCGGCCCGGTCGGCGCGACGATCCCGCCCTGCAAGCCGCCGGCCCGCGCCACGAGCTGGCGGATCAGGTCGTTGTCGACCGTCCAGAGCGGGTAGCTGGTAGTGGTGAGGTCATGTCGGGCGTCGACCACGCCGCGCTTGTGGCTGCCCGGAATGAACATCAGCGGGCCGTTGAAGGCATTGACCTCGTCGAGGAAGATGGCCACGTTCATCGCCCTCTCGGTCGGCATCTGGTCGTCGTTGAGCCAGGTGCCGTAGTCCTGGTGCCACTGCCAGACATCGCCCTCGAAGGCCATCTTGCCGTTGATCTTGAACTGGTGCATGTAGAGCTTCTCGCCGAACAGCGCTTGCACCGGCTCGACCATGCGCGGGTGCCGCGCCAGCCGCGCGAAGGGCTCGCTGTAGAGGTGGGCGGCAAAGTTGGTGCGCACCGCCTGGCTGCCCTTCTCGCGCACGTTGTAGGCCTCCTGCCTGCTGTACAACTCGGGCACCGCAGCGTTGAGGGTGCGGGTTTCTTCGGGGCTGAATTGGCCGGGGAAGAACAGGTAGCCGTCGCGGTCGAAGTCGGCGATTTGCTGGGGGCTGAGTTGCATGGTCGATGGTCCTGTGACGGGTCAAATGGGCGCTTGGCGCGGGGCGGTGTTCAGCCGCCGGCAATTCTCGGGATCAGCACCACCTCGGCGTCCGGCGCCAGGCTCTCGGCCAGCGCGTCCTGGTGGATTTCACCATCGATGGCCAGGGCCATGTGCTGGCTGGCCAAGCTGCCCAGGCCGGGAAAGCGGGCGTCCAGCGCAGCGAACAAGGCGCGGACAGTGGCGGCCTGGACCTCGAAGCTGGCCAGCCCGCCGGTCAGGTCGCGCACCGCCTGGGTGCCTGAGCTGACCCGTGCCATGGCTCAGCCCGCGGCCGCGTCCAGCGCCTCAAGCAGCTTGGGCGGCGACAGCGGCAGCTCGGTCAGGCGCCGGCCGACGATGTGGCTCAGGGCGCAGGCCACCGCTGGCAGCGGCGGCACGATCGGCGCCTCACCCACGCCCTTGGCGCCGTAGGGGTGGCGGCTGTTGGGCGCGGACTCGATCAAGATGGTGTCAATCATCGGCAGATCGCAGGCCACCGGCATGCGGTAGTCGAGGAAACCGGGGTTCAGCAGCCGGCCCTGGTCGTCATAGACATAGGCCTCGTTCAGCGCCCAGCCCACACCCTGGGCCACGCCACCCTGGATCTGGCCCTCGACATAGGACGGGTGGATGGCCCGGCCGACATCTTGCGCGGCGGTGTAGCGCAGCACCGTGCTGCGGCCGGTCAGCGGGTCGAGCTCGATGTCCACCAAGTGAACGGCAAAGCCCGGCCCCGCGCCCTGGGCATTGATCGCGGCGCTGGCGCTGATCGGGCCGCCGGTCTTGGCGCTCTTGGCCGCGATGTCCTTCAGGCTCAGCGGCTTGTGGTCGTGGCCGGGATCGGTACAGAACGCCGCGCCGCCCGTCCACTCGACCTTGTCGGCCGGGCAATCCCAGAGCAGCGCCGCCCGGCGCTTCAGGTCGGCGACGATCTTCTGCGCCGCCTGGACCACCGCCATGCCGGTGGCGAAGGTGACACGGCTGCCGCCGGTCAGGTCGGAGAAGCCGATCGCGCTGGTGTCGGCGATGGTCGCGCGCACCCGGGCGATGGGCAGGCCCAGGGTCTCGGCCGCCATCATCGCCAAGGCCGCGCGCGAGCCGCCGATGTCGGGGTTGCTGGACACGACGGTGGCGCCGCCACCTTCATCGACATGCACCGCCGCGGTCGATTCGCCGCCGATGTTGAACCAGAAGCCCGCCGCCACGCCACGGCCCTGGTTCGGGCCCAGCGGCGCGCGGTAATGCGGGTGGTTCTGGATCGCCTGCAGGGTCTCGACGAAGGCGACCTCGCGGAAGGTGGCGCCGTAGACCGCACGGGCGCCGGGCTTGACCGCGTTCTTCAGGCGCAGCTCGATCGGGTCCATCTCCAGCCGCAGCGCCAGTTCGTCGATGGCGCTTTCCATCGCGAACGCGGCCATCGGCGCGCCGGGGGCGCGGTAGGCCGCGACCTTGGGCCGGTTGCTGACCACGTCGTAGCCGGTGATGCTGACATGCTCGATCGTGTAGCAGGCCATCACCGCCATGCAGGCCGCGCCCACCGGTGAGCCGGGGAAGGCACCGGCCTGGAACTTCATGGTGATGTCGGCGGCGACGATGCGGCCGTCACGCATCGCCCCCAACCGCACTTCGCTGACCGTGGCCGAGGTCGGGCCGCTGGCCTCGAAGGTCTCGGCCCGGCTCATCACCATCCGCACCGGCCGGCCGGCCTGGCGCGACAGGGCCAGGGCGACGGGCTCAAGGTAGACGGTGGTCTTGCCACCGAAGCCACCGCCGATCTCGGCCGCGCTGACGCGGAGGTCGCTCAAGCCCAGGCCCAGCAGTTTGGCGCACATCGCCCGCACCGCGAAATGGCCCTGGGTCGAGACCCAGACATGGTGCTGGCCGTCGGCGCCGGCCTGGGCCACGCAGGCATGCGGCTCAAGGTAGCCCTGGTGGACCGGCGCGGTGACGTAGCGGCCCTCGATGATGATCTCGGCAGTCGCCATCGCGGCGGCGGCATCGCCACGCGCCTGGCCCTTGCGCTCGGCGATGTTCGAGGCGACGCTGGGCACCGGCGACACGCCCTTGGTGAACATCTGGGCGTGCAGCAGGGGCGCGTCGGGCGCCATCGCGGCCTCGACCTCAAGCACATGCGGCAGTACCTCGTAGCGCACCTCGATCAGCGCCAGCGCGGCTTCAGCGATCTCGGCCGAGGTTGCGGCCACCGCCGCCAGGGCGTGGCCTACGTACAGCACCTTGTGCCTGGCCATGCAGTTTTCGCTCAGCGCACGCAGCGTCGCAGCGCCCTCGCCGGCTTCGAACTCAATGTCCTCAAGCTCAGGGAAATCTGCCGCCGTCACCACCGCCTTGACCCCGGCCAGGGCGCGCGCGGCGCGGGTGTCGATGGCCAGGATGCGGGCGTGGGCATGCGGGCTGCGCTTGACCCGGCCGGTGAGCATGCCGGGCAGGCGCAGGTCGGCGCCAAAGTTGGCCCGGCCGGTGACTTTGTCGGCGCCGTCGGGGCGAATCGGGCGTTGGCCGACGACCTTCAACGCCGGGGGTTGGCTCATGTCGGTCATGGTGCGATCTCCGATGCGGCGGGCGCCGCGCCGCGCCGCAGTTGCGCCGCCGCGTCCTGCACCGCGCGCACGATCTTGTCGTAGCCGGTGCAGCGGCAGAGGTTGCCGGCCAGGGCGTAGCGGATCTCGGTCTCGCTCGGGTCCGGATTGCGGTCAAGCAAGGCCTTGGCGCTGACCAAGAAGCCGGGGGTGCAGAAACCACACTGCAGCGCCGCATGCTCCAGGAACTGCTGCTGCAAGGGGTGCAACTGGCTGCCCTGGGCCAGGCCCTCGACCGTGCCGATCTGCCGCCCTTGGGCCTCGGGGGCGAGCACCAGGCAACTGCAGACCAGGGCGCCATCGAGCGTGACCGAGCAGGCGCCACAGTCGCCGCTGCCACAGCCCTCCTTGCTGCCGGTCAGGCCGAGCTCGTCGCGCAGCGCGTCGAGCAGGGTCTGGGTCGGTGCGGCGAGGAACTCGACCGGTTCGCCGTTGACGCTGGCCTGGATGCGTTGCTTGCTCATGCTGTGGTTCCTGGCAGGGCACGGCCGTAGGCGATGCGGGCGGCGCGGGTGGCAAGTACGCCGGCCACCCGGGTGCGGTAGGCGGCGGTGCCGCGTTTGTCGTCGATGGGCCGGCAGGCGGCGCGGGCGGCGGCTTCCAGGGCTTGGCAGGCGGCGGCGTCGAGTCGGCTGCCGATGATCGCCTGGGCCGCCGCGTCGACCAGCAGGGCGGTCGGGGCGACCGCGCCCAGGGCGACACGGGCGGCGCTGATCAGGCCGGCCTCGTCCAGACTGAGGCTGACGCCGACGCCGACCACGGCGATGTCCATCTCGCTGCGCGGGATCAGCCGCAGGTAGGCGTCGGCCGAGCGCGCCGCCGGCGGCGCCAGGCGGATCGCCAGCAGCAGCTCGCCGGCAGCCAGCGTATTGCGCCCGGGGCCCTGCAGCAGTTGCGCCACCGGCAGCTCGCGTCGCCCGGCAATGCTGCCGACCACGGCCACCGCGCCGGCCGCGATCAACGCCGGCACGCTGTCGGCCGCAGGCGAGGCGTTGCACAGGTTGCCGCCGATGCTGGCCCGGCCCTGGACCTGGGCCGAGCCGATCAAGCAGGCCGCCTCGACCACCCCCGGCCAGGCCGCGCGCAGGCCGGCGTGGGCACCGATCACGGCGCAGGGCGTGGCCGCGCCTATGGTCCAGCCGCGGCCATCGGCCTGGATGCCGATCAGCGCCGGGATGCGTTTGAGGTCAACGATGCGCGTCGGGCGGATGCGGCCCGAGCGCATTTGCACGATCAGGTCGCTGCCGCCGGCCAGGGGCTTGGCGCCCTCGCAGCCCAGGCCGGCAAATGCGCCGTCCAGCGTCGTAGGCGCCTCAAATTCAAGTTCCAGCATGGGCACTCCAAGGGGTTGTGTGGCGCGCCTGGGGGCTAGGCTCAGAGGCTGAGAGGCAATCCCATGCGCCCGCGACGGGGTGTCCAAGGGTCCTGAGCAAGGCGCGACGCGCAGTCCGCACTGACGTGCGGGCAAGCGTTGCAACGCCGCGCAGGGCCCTTGGACGCCCCGGCCCTTTGGGTAAGCCCCGAATTCAAACCCACTCGGCGTTGCAATGCTCGATGGGTCCACCAACCCGTCTGCGCTTTGCGCTGGGCTTGAATTCGGGGCTTACGCGGGTGCATGGGATTGCCTCTCAGCCTCTCAG
>JANXYH010000116.1 GCA_025350145.1 Burkholderiales bacterium
TAAACCACTGGGTTGATCTCGCGGCCCAGCCTTGCTTGCGCCGGGTGCAGGGCCTCCACCGCCTCGGCCAGGCCCAGGTCTCCCAGCACCAGCACGTCCACGTCCGAGGCGGCGGTTTCCTCAGCACGTGCTACCGAGCCATACACCAGCGCCACGCGAATGCGCCCGGTATCGGCCAGCGGCGCCAGCGCGTCGGCCAGCACCGCCGCCAGACCGGCGGTCTTGCGCAGCAGGCCGGCCAGTTCGTCGAACACCGGGCACTGGCGGTTGGCCTGGTAATGCACCTGATTGCCCACCTGCTGGCGCAGCAGCACACCGGCCCGCGCCAGCTTGGCCAGTTCGCGGTTCAGTGTGCCGGGCTGGCTGCCGGTCTGCCGCGCCAGTTCGCGCACATGCAGCGTGGTGTCCGGGCGAAGCAGCAGGCGGCTCAGCACCCGTTGGCGCAAGGGGCCGAGCAGCAGATCGGCCAAAGGCATCAGGTCGTAGCCCATTGGCGACGAATGTAGCCTGAAAGGCTACGGTAGAGGTGGTGGTGAAGGGGCTCACGCCGCCTTCCGCGCCTTCCGCGCCTTCCGCGCCTTTCGCACCCGCTGGCCGCAGGCCACGGCCATGTTGACCAGGGCGCCGCGCGTAGAAGCACGACGCCCGGGCGTCGGCGTGGACGCGCGCCTTCGGCATGGCGCGCGGCCTCGAACACGGCAGCCCATTCGGCCTGGAGGAAGGCGAAGATGCCCATGGCGCAGCCGTCAAGGCATCCAGCGCCGCGCGCAACGACTGGCGCAGCGGTGGCAGGTCGACCCGGACGGCGGACCACACGGCTGGCAGGTCGACCCGAAAGTAGCCGTGGGACAGCACGTTGCGCATGCCGATGGCCTTGCCGAAAGGAATGTGCGGATGCGCGGCAACGAATTCCGGATGGTTCTTGCGGACGTAGTTCGACGCCTCGCCGAGCACCTCCAGGCCGCGAATGACCGCGTCCTGCGTCTTGCTGTCGGCCAGGAAGGCCGCCTCGTCCATGTTGCCGACATAGTGCTGGCAGCGCGTGACCGCCTCCAACCTGTGGCCCAGGCAGTCGGCGAGCCGAAAGCGGTGGGCGCTGTCGCTCATATCGGCTGCGCTTGCTGCTCGACCAGCAGGCGAAACTTTTCCGGCAAGGCGCGCGGCGTTAGCACATCCACCGCTACCCCGAGCAATTCGCTCAGCTCGAACTGGATCGCGCCGATGTCGAACAACGTGGTTGCTGTGGTGGGAGGAACCAGGATGTCGAGATCGCTGCCCTCGGCGTCGTCGCCACGCAGGGCCGAACCGAAGACGCAGGGTCTTGTCACGCGGTGGCTGACGGCGATTTCGCGAATGCGGTCACGGTGCAGGCGCAGGGCCTCGGAAGGTCGCATCTAGAGTTCCCCTTGGAAGGCGCGGTGCTGGAGGGAGGCGAACAGGGCGTCGGACTCGGCCAGCGCGGCGCGGTGGGTGGCTTTGAGGGTTTCGATGGCTTGGATGCGGGTGGCGAAGGTTTGTTGGAGGGCAAGGGGGGGGACTGAAATCGGCATCGACTTAATGAGCCCCATGTTCAACCCCGACATGATCGCGCCCTTCGATGTTTGCTCAAGATAGCCCCGCGCCATCGGATGCCGCAGGAAGAAGGCCTGCAGAAACTCGGGCCGGCACTTCTCTGCGTTGAGGGTGATGCAGCAGAGGTGCTTTGTGTTGATGGAAATCGGAATGTCATCGGGAACCACCGCGCAGCGGCCGCATGTCCCCATGATGGTGATCAGGACATCACCCGGCCTCACGGTGTAACGACGGAGGTCACGGTATTTAGCTTCAGTGATGAAGCGCCGTTCGCCCCATCGGAACTCATTGGCCACCGCGTTGTCGATTCCCAGTACTGCGACGCCTTCGGCCACAAACTCACTGTGCAGCAGTTGACTGCCGAACGGCCCTGTACGGATAGCGCCGTCGTGAGGCGCTACGACGTCGGCAACGGTCTCAATGGGCCAGCCCGGCGATTCCTCTCCCCCAAACATCTCGATGAAGATGGACTGCGTGAGGCTGTCCAGTTGCGCCAAGGCTTCGCGGCGCTTCGCTCTGAGCGCATCGGCTTGGTCGAGGATGGCGGCGATGCGGCGTTGTTCGGG
>JANXYH010000126.1 GCA_025350145.1 Burkholderiales bacterium
ACAACGATCAGCACTGCCACAGCGGCATCGGCTACATGACGCCCCACAGCGTTCACTACGGCTCGGCCGCAGACCTGCGGCGCATCCGCCAGAGCACCCTGGGCGCAGCGTTCCTGGCCAGCCCCAACCGGTTCAAGAACAGGCCGCCCCGACTGCCGCCTATGCCCACAGCCGCCTGGATCAACCCGCCACCAGAGGAGAAAAAGCCAACCATCGAACCCGTCGCCCGCACACCAAAATAACGCCACCGGGTGTCGCAAAGTCATTGACACGTTCCGCCGTGTTGGATGCGGAGCTGACCCTCTATCTGCCGTTGGGGCGGTAAACCAATGCCATGCGACCATCGCGGCAGATTGCGCGCTGAGTGTGATCGACGAGGCCTCAACCAGAAGAGCAAGAGGCGCGTACAGCGCACTTGCGTTCGCGATTGTCGCGGCGCCAAATTGGCTGTATGCACAATGTCCACACATCGGCTAAAGTGCGGGCATGACTTCGACCGCCTCCACCGTCATCAATTTGCGCACGCCGGCCTCGCAGCGTGAACTGATCGACCGCGCCGCCCAGTTGCAAGGCAAGAGCCGCACGGAGTTCATGCTGGAGGCCTCTCGGGAGAAGGCTCAGCAGGTGTTGCTCGACCAGACACTCTTTGCCGTGACACCCAAGCAGTACGAGGCGTTCGTCGCACTGATGGACGCGCCGCTGCGCGAGAACGTCGCGCTGCAACGGTTGCTGGCCAAGCGCTCGCCTTGGGAGAAGTGAAGCTGGCAGCGCTCGGGCCACCAGTGCCGATCACCGCCGAGCACGACACGTCGTTGTTCAACTGCCGGCACGACTCGCTGCGCCAGTGGCTGCGCAGGCGCGCGCTGTCCAATGCATCGAGCGGGGCCACACGCACCTACGTCATCTGCGCCGAGAGCCAACGTGTGGTGGGCTACTGCGCACTGGCCGCCGGCTCGCTGGATGTCGCGTCGGCCCCCGCACGCTTGCGGCGCAATATGCCCGATCCGCTGCCTGTGGTCGTGCTCGGGCGGCTGGCGGTCGACGACGCTTGGTCGGGGCAAGGCATCGGCAGCGGGCTGCTCAAGGATGCCGTGCTGCGCTCGTTCCAGGCGGCGGAGCTCATCGGTGCCTGCGCCCTGATGTGTCACGCGATCGACGCCGACGCCAAGGCGTTCTACGCCAGGCATGGCTTCGTCGAGTCGCCAACGCAGGAGCTGACCATGATGCTGGGTCTTCGCCGCTGACGATGAGGCACAGATCGAGCCAACTTCGCGACGGATCTTCGCCTTACTCCGCAGCGCCGATCTCAATGTACTGCGGGCACTCCAGCGTGATCGATTGGCGCAGAGCCAGCCCTGGAAGCTGGTCGCATGAAAAATACGTGCGTGAACTTCCGAAACGAACTGCTGAGCCTGATCGCGTCAAGGGACGAATTCCGTACCACCCAGAAAAAAGCACCGAGCGTTTCCGCTAAGTGCTTGTTCTTCCTACCGAATTTGGTAGGCGCGAATGGACTCGAACCATCGACCCCCACCATGTCAAGGTGGTGCTCTAACCAGCTGAGCTACGCGCCTGCGAAGCCTTTGACTATAGCATTGGCATGTTCCCCGGCCGCTGGTGCGCGGGCCACTCAGCGCCGCCTGGCGTGACGCACGCCCGCCACCTGGGCGACCTGGCGCAGCACCGACGCCAGCCGGGTGGCGTCGCCGACTTCGACCGTGAAACTCATGTGGGCCGTGGTCATGTGGGACGTGGCAGGGCTGCCGCTGCCGGCACCGCGCATCGACTGGGTATTGACACCAATGACGTTGAGCTTCTCCTTGACGAACAGCTCCGAGATGTCGCGCAGCAGGCCCGGCCTGTCACTGGCCTCGACCAGCACATCGACCGGATAGACGGCGGCGCTGTCGGCCTTGGGATTGGCGCCCCAGGCCACGGCGATGACGCGCTCGGCGGCGCGCCCGGCCATGTGGCGCCAATTGCTGCAACTGGCGCGGTGGATCGCCACCCCCTTGCCGCGGGTGACGTAGCCGCCGATCGCGTCCGGCGGCGCCGGGCGACAGCAGCGTGCCAGGCTGGTCATGAGCGACTCGACCCCGACCACCAGCACGCCGCCGCCCTCGGCGCCACCGACCCGGCGCGCGGGCCGCAGGCTGATGCCCAGGTCGGGCGCCGTCTCGGCCACCGCTGGGCGCAGCAATTGCTCGATGTTGCGCAGCGAAAACTCGTCCTTGCCAACGACTTCAAACAGCGCGCTGGCACCCTTGAAGCCGAGCTGTGCCGCCAGGTCATCGAGCCTCAGTGCGGTCCGGCCTTCGCGCTGCAGCAGCTTTTCAACCTGCTCACGGCCGCGGGCGATGGTGGCCTCCAGCGCCTGGGCGTTGAACCAGGCACGGACCTTGGACCTGGCCCGGGCGCCGGCCAGGAAGCCGAGCTCGGCGTTGAGCCAGTCCAGCGACGGCCCGCCCTCCTTGGCGGTGACGACCTCGACCGTCTGGCCGTTGGCCAGCGGCGTGGACAGCGGCACCATCACGCCGTCGACCTTGGCGCCACGGCAGCGGTGGCCAACCTCGCTGTGCAGCGCGTAGGCAAAGTCCAGCGGTGTGGCGCCCGCGGCCAGTTCGATCACCGCCGCCTGCGGCGTGAAGACATAGATGCGGTCGTCGAAGCCCGACGGGTCGGCGCCGGCCTCGGCCTGGCCGACAAACTCGCGCTCCCAGGCCAGCAACTGGCGCAGCACGGCCTTGCGCGCCTGCGCCACCCGGTCCTCGAAGTCACCGGCCGCGCTGACGCCGGCATAGCCGCGCGTCCCGGCCTCCTTGTAGGCCCAGTGCGCGGCCACGCCATGCTCGGCGTACTCGTGCATCGTCTGGCTGCGGATTTGCAGCTCGATCGGCTGCCGGTCGTCGGCCAGCACCACGCTGTGCAGGCTCTGGTAGCCGTTGGGCTTGGGCCGGGCGATGTAGTCGTCGTACTCGGCCGGCAGGGCGCGAAAGCGCTCATGCAGGCGCGCCAGGGCGGCGTAGCAGGCCGGCACGTCGGCGACCAGCACGCGCAGCGCCCGCATGTCGAACATCTGCGCCAGCGACAGGCCCTTGCCCTGCATCTTCTTGTGAATGCTGTAGAGGTGCTTGGGTCGCCCCTGGACCTGGGCCTGCAGGCCGGCCTCGGCCAGGGCCCGCTCGGCCTGCTGCCGCACCGCCTCGACCCCGGCCTCGCGCTGCAGCCTGGTCTCGGCCAGGGCGGCAGCGATGGCCCGGTACGCCTGGGGCTGCATGAAGCGGAACGCCAGATCCTCAATCTCCCACTTGATTTGGCCTATCCCCAGGCGGTTGGCCAGCGGCGCAAACACCTCCAGCGACTCCTGGGCCAGGGCCACCGGACAGGGCGAGCGGGTCGCGGCGTGCCAGCGCAGGGTCTGCAGCCGCGAGGCCAGACGCAACAGCACCACCCGCAGGTCACGCGAGAACGCCAGCAGCATCTTGCGCACCCGCTCGGTCTGCAGGCTGCGTCGCTCGACCAGGACGACCGCGGCGCGTGCGGCGCGCTGGACCTGGACCAGCTTGCGGGTCAGCGTCACCAGGCTGGCATAGCTGGAGCCAAAGGCCTTGGCGACGACTTCCTCGGGGCGCTGGATGTGGTCGCCGGCGTAGACCAAGTAGGCGGCGGCGCGCAATGCCGGCGAGCCGCCTATGGCCTGCAGGATCGCCGCCACGCCGTCGGCATGGCCTTGGGCTTCTTCGCCGGTGTCCAGCCGCTGCCCCGCCAGCAAGGGCTCGGCGAAGGCGCGGGCGCGTTGCAGCGCGACATCGCCGGCCGGGTCCTGGCGGACCCCATCGACAGTGTCCGGCCTCGCCGCGTCGCCTGCGGACGCACCGGCGGCGCTGGCCAGGGCCACGATCGGGGCCGGCGCCCCAGCCGGGTGCAACGCGGTGTGGGTCTTCATGGGCTGGAACGCGGACGCAAGCCGGCGCGGCAGACGCCGTTTCGGCCGACGCTGCGCAGCTTGGCCTGCCCAGCGTCGGCCAGACCTTGCATCAGCGCGGCGACATTTGGATGCTGCCGCTGACCGTCACCGTCACGGTCGAGCGGCCGGGTTCGAGCGGCTGCGATTCTTCTGGCATTGCGGCCGACATGG
>JANXYH010000135.1 GCA_025350145.1 Burkholderiales bacterium
GGCTGCTGGCTGTGCCGGCAGTCGCCTGAACACCCACCCCCCCCCCCCGAGGAGCCACCCATGCGTCGTGCGTTGTACCTGCTGTTGAGCCTGATTGGTGCGGCGCTGCTGCCCGCTGCGCTGGCCCAAGCCCAGCCCGTCACCGGCGAGGGCACTTGGGTGGTGCGGGACTACAAGTTCCAGAGCGGCGAGCTGCTGCCCGAGCTCAAGATCCACTACCACACCGTCGGCGCGGCCAGCGGCGAGCCGGTGCTGGTGCTGCACGGCACCACCGGCAGTGGCGCCGGCATGATGGCGCCGGGCTTTGGCGGCGAACTGTTCGGCCCCGGCCAGGCGCTGGACAGCAGCCGCTACCACGTGATCCTGCCCGACGCGATCGGCACCGGGCAATCGACCAAGCCGTCGGATGGGCTGCGCGCCGCCTTCCCGCGCTACAACTACAACGACATGGTCGACGCCCAGTACCGGCTGGTGACCGAGCATCTGGGCATCAAGCACCTGCGCCTGGTGATCGGCAACTCGATGGGCGGGATGCAGACCTGGATCTGGGCACAGCGCTATCCCGGCATGATGGACGTGGCCGTGCCCATGGCCAGCCTGCCGATTCCGATGTCGGGCCGCAACTGGATGCTGCGCCGGCTGCTGACCGAGTCGATCCGCAACGACCCCGAATGGCAGGGCGGCAACTACAGCAAACAGCCCCGCAGCCTGCAATTCGCCAGCGTCTTCTATGGCACGGCGACGATAGGCGGCAACCAGGCGATCTATGCCGCTGCACCCAGCCGTGACAAGGCCGACGCCCTGCTTGAGCAGCGCCTGAAGGCAACCTTCGTCGGCGACGCCAATGACCACCTCTACCAGTGGGAATCGTCCGCCGATTTCGACCCCAGCGCCGGGCTGGAGAAGATCCAGGCCACGCTGCTGGCGATCAATTCGGCCGACGACGAACGCAACCCGCCCGAGCTGGGCGTGCTGGAGCGCGAGATCAAGCGGGTGCGCCGCGGCAGCGTGCTGCTGATCCCGGGCAGCGCCCAGACCGCCGGCCATGGCACCACCGGCCAGGCCAAGTGGTGGAAGCAGGACCTGGCGGATCTGCTGGCCAAGGCGCCGCGCAATCCGCAATAGGGCCCAGCCATGTTGCCCACATTCACCCAGGTCAGGCTGTTCACTGACGACGATGGCCGGGCACGCTTTGCCGAGTCGGCGATCGCCCTGACCGAGGGCAACGCCCAGGCTGCACTGTCACCGCTGATGCCCAGCGGTGGTTGCCAACTGCGGCTCAGTCCGGTCGGATTTCGCAGCCAATTCCACTGCAGCACCACGCCGCAATGGGTCTTCATCCTGGGCGGGCAGATGGAGATCGGCCTGCAGGATGGCAGCTCGCGCAGCTTCGGCCCGGGCGAGCATTTCTACTCCGACGACACCCTGCCCGACGGCGCCAGCTTCGACCCCGCAGTGCACGGCCATTGGAGCCGCCAGGTCGGCCCCGAGCCCTTGGTGACGGCCTTCGTCCGCGGCTGATTCCTGTGCTCATGAACGCCCATGGTCAGGCGCTGGACCGGCTTGGTCAGGCGGTGGTCGGCGGCCGCTACGCGGCCGGCGCAGCGATCCCGCCCGAACCGCTGCTGGGCGACGAACTCGGCGTCAGCCGCACCGTAGTGCGCGAGGCCGTCAAGTCACTGGCGGCCAAGGGCCTGCTGGTGACCGGCCCCAAGCTCGGCACCCGGGTCCTGCCACAGGACAACTGGAACTGGTTCGACCCCGATGTGGTGCGCTGGAAGGGCAAGACCGACATTGGCCAAGAATTTCTGCGCGACCTGCAGGAACTGCGCGCCGTGCTTGAGCCCGCCGCCGTGCGCCTGGCGGCGCAACGCGCCACCGCCGCCGACATCAGCGCCATCGAGGCCGCCTATGCGGACATGAAGGCCGCGATCAACGAGGGCGGCGACTGTGTGTCGCACGATCTGCGGTTTCACCAGGGCCTGCTGCACGCCAGCCACAACCGGATGGTGGCGCAGATGGGCAAGGCACTCGGCGCGCTGCTGCGCACCAGCTTCGAGATCTCGACCTCGCGCGCCAATGGCCCGGCCAGTTCGCTGCGCATGCACCGCGCGGTGCTCGACGCAGTGATCGCCGGCGACGGCACAGGCGCCGAGCGTGCCAGTCTGCTGCTGATTTCCGGCGCCGGGCAAGACATCGAGGCAGTGCTGGGATCACGGCGCACACGGCCATCGGCAAGCGCCGGGGCATGCGCCGGGGCGACGCCAATGGAGCGCCGGCTGACCAGTCCGCCGTGACGGCGCGGCGCTGTGCGCCACCCAAGCAGGCCACTCAGGCGCTGTCGGAATTCTTTACACCGACACCGGCAAGTTGCCCCGGCCCAGCGCCAAGTCCTTGATTCACACCAACAAGCTGGCGGCGGCACAAGAAATGCTCGCCCCATTTGCAGGTTTTGCCGATTACCACACACCCGCGCAATCCACGTGTGGCGTGCTGCGTTGATGCCCCCTCGGGACACCGTGCCGCAGTTTCAGCAGATCAGTTCACCGCCTTCAACCTTGGAGCACCCCATGTCCTTCAACTCCTTTTCCCGCCGACTGTTGGCAACCGCCTGCTTGGCGCTGCTGGCGCCTGTGGCGGCTACCGCCGGCACCTACGCCGTCTCGGTCGGCTATGCCGACGGCCTGCGTGGCACGGGCTTCTTCCCCAGCCCCTGGTCGGGTGATTCCGGCGTAACCTTTCTGGGCACTACGGCGCCCGGTGCCGATGCCGGCGCGATCATGATCACCAACACCAGCGGCTCGGCGATCTCGGTCGAATCGGTGGATGTGGCGATCAACGGCACCGGCGTAGGCGGCCTCTGGGCGGCCTCGTTTCCGCTCAGCCTGGCCGTCGGCGGCATCTTGATCCTGACCGAGACGGCGCACTACAACTTCGACACCAGCGATGTCCATTTCATCGTCGGCGGTGGCGACCCCTGCGACGGGATCGGTGCCGATCCGGCGGTCTGCGCCACGACCTTCCCGACCGTGACGATAGGCGTGGACGGCGTGACCACGGTCTTTGACGACACCGGCCATGTGCTGGACACCGAGGGTTTTGACTTCGCCGCGGTCGGCAATGAGTCCTTCGCCTGGCGCCCGATCGGCGGCAAGGCTGGCCCATCCGGCATCCCCGAACCAGCGTCGCTGGCATTGCTTGGTCTGGGCCTGGTCGCTGGTGCAACCGTGCGGCGGCGCAAGGGCTGATATCTGCGGTTACTTTGAAGGGCGGCCAGTGCCGGGCCTTCGCCACCCCCGGCCGCCCCATTGAAGGGGTGGCCGAGGTTCAGCCGTCGGCCGCCGGGCTCAGGCCGTTTTGCGCGGCGATGAAATCGGCCAGCATCGGCACATAGCGCTCGCCCTGTCCGGCCGCCTCCATCGCCGCAAAGCTGTTCTTCACCACCGCTTGTAGCGGATTGACCGCGCCGACCTCGCCCGCCATCGCGGCCAGGTAGCGCATGTCCTTGTGGGCGTTGGCGATGGTGAAGCGGTGGGCATTTTCGTCGCCCAGCAAGGACCACTGCATGAAGGTGTCGTAGAACGGGCTGCGCATCCGCCCGGCGCCGATCACCGCATGGAACTGCGCGATGCTCAGGCCCGACTTGCGCGCTATCGCCAAGCCTTCGGCAAACAGCGCGGCATAGCCCATTGCCACAAAGTTGTTGATCAGCTTCATCTTGTGGCCCAGCCCGACCGGGCCGAGGTGCACGATGTGGCCGGCCCAGCAGCGCAGCACCGGCTCGATCCGGGCAAACACCTCGGGCGCGGCGCCGACCATGGTGTCGAGCGTGCCAGCTTCAGCCTCTTTGGGGGTGCGTGACAACGGCGCGTCGACAAAGGCCACGCCCTGCGCCGCGGCCTCATCGGCCAGCGCCAGGGTCGAGACCGGGTTGGCGGTCGAGCAGTCGATCACCACCGAGCCCGGCCGCGCGCCAGCCAGCAGGCCCTGGTCGCCGCGCATCACCGCCTCGACCTGCGGCGAGCCGGTGACGCAGAGGTGCACGATCTCGCACTGGGCCGCCAGTTCGCGCGGGCTCGCGGCCTCGGTCGCGCCCAAGGCCTTGAGGCGCTCCACCGGCTCGCGGTTGCGGTGCCCCACCAGCACCAGCGGGTAGCCCTTGGCGAGCAGATTCTTGGCCATGCCGGCGCCCATCAAGCCAACGCCGATGAAGCCGATCACAGGTTTGCGGCCATCGCCCATAACGCTCACTCCTTGACCGAGCCGGTCAAGCCCGAGACGTAGTGATCGACAAAGAAGGAATAGATGAAGGCCACCGGCAGCGAGCCCAGCAAGGCGCCGGCCATCAATGGGCCCCAGTGGTAGACATCGCCCTCGACCAATTCGGTCACGACGCCGACCGGAACGGTCTTGTTCTCGGACGAGGAGATGAAAGTCAGCGCGTAGATGAACTCGTTCCAGCTCAGGGTGAAGGCGAAGATGCCGGCCGAGATCAGGCCGGGCACCGCCAGTGGCAGCACGATCTTGACGAGGATCTGCCAGCGCGTGGCGCCGTCGATCAGCGCGCATTCCTCCAACTCGAACGGGATCGACCTGAAATAGCCCATCAGCAGCCAGGTGCAAAACGGGATCAGGAAGGTCGGGTAGGTCAGGATCAGCGCCCAGCGGGTGTCGAACAGCCCCAGCTTGAAGACAATCGCGGCCAGCGGGATGAAGAGGATGGACGGCGGCACCAGGTAGGCCAGGAAGATCGACAGGCCGACTTGCTTGGAGCCGTCAAAGCGCAGCCGCTCGATCGCGTAGGCCGCCAGCACCGACGCCGCCAGCGAGGCCGCGGTGGCAACCACCGAGACCACCACCGTGTTCCACAGCCATTCGGGATAGGCGGTTTCGAACAGCAGTTTGTGGAAGTGCATCAACGTCGGCTTGACCACCCAGAATGGGTTGCCCTCGCGCGACAGCAATTCGTTGTCGGGTTTGACCGATGTGATCGCCATCCAGTAGAACGGGAACAGCAGCACCAGCAGGAACGCTGCCAAAGGCAGGTAGACAACGACCAGGCGGCGTGGCACCGATTCGAGAAATTCCATGCCGACCTGGTCGGCGGCGTTTGATTGGCTCATGTCTTGTCGCTCCCACCTTGCTGCCAGGCCCGACGCTGCAGCCCGAAATAGCTGAACAAGATCGCCGACAGCAGGAACGGCACCATCGCGATCGAGATGGCCGCGCCCTCACCCAGCGCCCCGCCGGAGATCGCCCGCTGGTACGACAGGGTCGCCATCAGATGGGTCGAGTTGAGTGGCCCGCCGCGGGTGATGACGTAGATCAACTGGAAATCGGTGAAGGTGAACAGCACCGAGAAGGTCATCACCACCGCGATGATCGGCGTCAACAGCGGCAGCGTGACGTGGCGAAACTGCTGCCAGGGCGTGGCACCGTCGATTGCCGAGGCCTCGTAGAACGACGGTGAGATCGTCTGCAGGCCGGCCAGCAGCGTGATCGCGACAAACGGCACGCCGCGCCAGACGTTGGCAAAGATCGTCGACATGCGGGCGTTCCAGGGATTGCCGAGAAAATCGATGTACTTGTCGATCACGCCGAACTTGATCAAGACCCAGGAGATGATCGAGAACTGGGCGTCGTAGATCCACCAGAAGGCAATCGCCGACAGCGCCGTCGGGACGATGTAGGGCAGCAGAATCACCGCCCGAAAGAAGGTCTTGAAGCGCAGGTTGCGGTTCAGCAGCAGCGCCAGCCAGAGCCCGAGCACGAACTTCAGCGCGCTGGCCACGGTGGTGTAGAACAAGGTGTTGAACAGCGCCAGTTGGGTGATCGGGTCGCCGACCAGGAAAGCGTAGTTCTCCAGGCCGACCCATTCGCCGCTGCGGCCGACCTTGGCATCGGTAAAGCCCAGCCAGGTGCCCAGCCCCAGCGGGTAGGTCAGGAACAGCAGCAGCAACACGGCGGCCGGCAGCATGAACAGCAGGCCGAGCGCGTTGCGGTTATTTTGCAGTTTTTCGAGCATGGGGTCGGGTTGGGTTCAGGATGGCGGCATGGCGCCCAGGCGTTGGCCCCAGTGGCTGGCCAGCTCCAGCGCATGCCGGGTCTGCGCCTCGGCGCTGGCACCGGCCAGGTCTGGCTCAAGCTGAAGCTGAAGCTGAAGCAATTCGACCCTGGCCCGGGTGAAATCTTTGCGCAGGCCATGGCTGCGGGCGATCTGGGTGCGCAGGATCAGCGCCTCGTCGCCACTGGCATCGGCCAGAGCGGCGACAAAGCGCTGCTCGCTCAGCGCCGGCTGGGCAAAGTCCCACAGGCCGGCCAAGTCCAAGGCCATTGCTGACTGATACCCGAGTGAGCCGAACAACAGCGCCGCAGCCGACAGCCAGTGCCGTCCTGACCGTTGCCGATCAGACCTTGTAGTAGCGCTCGGCCCGCTTCTGCGCACGCTCGGCCGCCTCTTTCGGTGTCTTGGAGCCACTCGCGGCCTCGGCCACCATGTTGGCGACGATGAAATCGGCCAAAGCGCCGGCCGAGGCGTAGCCGAGCTTGCCGGCATAACCGGCCGGGCGCAGGTTGCGGGTGGCGTCGCGGTAGGGCGTGTGCTTGGGGTCCGAAGTCCAGATCGGGTTGGCGTCATAGGCCTTGAGCGGGTGCGAGACATAGCCGCCACCGCCCTGCAGCCAGGCGTTGAACTGCTCGGCCTCCATCATGAAGCGCAGGAACTCCTTGGCCGCCTGCGGGTACTTGCTGTACTTCATGATCATCTGGTTGAAGAACAGGTGCGACTCGGTCGGCACGCCCACCGGCCCGACCGGGAACGAGGCGTGCTGGATGTCGGCGGCGATCTCCCTGACCTTGGGGTCGGCCGAATTCTTGGCCGCGTAGTAGATCGAGATGCCGTTGTTGGTGACGCTGATCTGGCCGTCGAGGAAGGCCTTGTTGTTGTTCGGGTCGAGCCACGAGAGCGTACCCGGAATGAAGGTGGCGTACATCTCCTTCGCGTACTCCAGCGCCTTGATTGTCTCGGGGCTGTCGATCACGACCTTGTTGGTCTTGTCGACGAGCTTGCCGCCGAACGCCCACATCAG
>JANXYH010000144.1 GCA_025350145.1 Burkholderiales bacterium
TAACGATTAAGGATAGATCGCGCGAAGCCGCGATCTATCCGTTTTTTGGACAAGCCCGGGACAAGCATCGCGGCCGTTGCCGGGGACTGCTGCAAATATCTTCGGGGAGCCGGCTGCCGTAGCGGCGCCGGTGAGGGCTGCAAACCCGCGAGGCACTGCCTGAGGGCATAGTCGAGCGTGTGGAAATAGGCCAGAACCGCTCGAATTGCCAGTATTTGGCCGAGGCTGTGCGGCGCGCCGGCAAATGGCCCGCTTGCAATCTCAGCGGCTCGGCGGTGGCAGCCGTGTCGTCAGCGCATCGCCGCAGCGGGCGGGCGTCTGCGGCTGTTGTTTTTTGTCGGCCTGGTGCGCGCGACTGGTGGTCCGACGTCAGTTTTGCCAACGCCGGCCGCAGCGGCCACCGACGCCTGGCAGCCATCGCGGGAATGCGACGCAGGTGGCGCAGGTGGCAATCGCCGGCACAGCACGCGCATTGGCTGGCCGCAGTCGCAGCGCCCAAGCCGGCCGTGTCGATACCGATACCGAAGCGGAGGTCGCCGCCCGCCCGGTGGCCGGATTGCGCCGACTCCGCAGTGGCCTGATTGCGCCGGTCGCTGACAGTCCGCTGCGCGGCCGGCCGCTGAACCCGAGCGCTAGCCGTCTCATGCAGCGCTGCGGTGACGTTCGGTCCACAGGTCTTGACGTAGCAGACAGCAGACAATTGTCCATACAGTTGCGCAGCTGAGATCGAATGGGACCCCAACAAGGCGCAGGCCAACCTGAGGGAGCATGGCGTGGACTTCGCGGAGGCGGCAACGGTCTTAGTCGACGACTACGCGCTGACCCGCGAGGATCCAGATGTGATTGGAGAACAGCGCTTCGTCACGCTGGGCATGAGCGCCACCGGAGCAATGCTTGTTGTGGTCTTCACCCATCGTGAGCCCGACATCTACCGCTTAGTCGCCTCGTGGAAAGCCAACAGACCTCAAAGGAATAAATATGAAAAAATCCGCCGCTGAGCCCTATCGAGATATTGATTTTTCTGATGCGAAGCGCGGTCCTGTTATCGTGCCAGAGCTTGGCAAGACGAAAATCTCTATTCGTATTGACAATCCTGTAATAGAGTACTTCAAAGCGCAAGTTGAACGCGCCGGAACTGGGAACTATCAAACGCTTATGAACGACGCCTTGGCAGCCCACATTCAACAGCGTTCGGTAATCGATGCTGTGCGTCAGGTGGTGCGCGAGGAGCTGGCTGCGCCGCAGCGCAGGACCGGTTTACCCGTACGAAGGCTGTCACGGCATGAACTGTGACAACCAACCCGCACCACACAAAATCACCCATGCTGGCCGCGATTCGAAGAATTCAACTCCAAGACGCAGAAGGCTTCCGCGCCTGCCTGGATTCGGTTGCACGAGAGCGGAAATATCTTGCGCAGGTAGAAGCGCCGCCGCCGGAAAAGGTGCGTGAGTTTGTTGCTCGGTCAGTTGACCAAGACGCAGCACAGTACGTTGCAGTCGTCGACGAGAAAATCGTTGGCTGGTGCGACGTCTTTGCCCACTGGGCATATGCACTGAAACACGTCGGAACACTTGGCATGGGCGTTCAAGCGGAGTTCCGAGGACAGATCCTGTCACGAGCACTCCAGACAGCATGCGCCCGGGTTACCGGATGTCACGCGTACGCTGAAACCGGCCAAGCGCAAGGTGACGGCCAGTCGAGACTTGACAGCCGAGCGGAGCGCTGAGATTGCGTCTTCTGGCAAGGCCAAGACCATCGCCAGGCTTGACGCCGACCTGATCGCGTACTTTCGCGCTCGGGCCGACGCCACCGGGGTCGGCTATCAAACGATCATCAATGCCGCTCTGCGCAACGCGGTGGCAGAGGTGAGCGGCAGTGACAATGCGCTCCTGACCATCGAGACGTTGCCTCAGGTGTTGCGCGAGGAAAAACTTCATGCCGCCTGAATGTCAAGTTCCGCTGGTTTCAACGCACAAGGTCTTGGCCGCAAGTAAGCCCATGCGCAGCAAGGCGTTTGCAATCTGGCCGATTGCGCCAAAGCCGCGGACTGCCATCAGCAGCCGCAAAATTCCAACGCTGGGCAACTCCACAAGCACTCGGTTTGACTGCTGCTTCACTGACTTCCACATTGCCCTTCATGCTGCAGGCTGACACCCCGGCTCATCGAAGGCACCGGCGCCCGCCGTTGGCTTGTCGCATCCGCGCCGTCGACGCCCGTCTGCTGCAATTCGTGCCTGCTGCGCAGCGCTGTGGGCAGGGCGGCTGATGCTGGGCTACCTGCTGCGTCGACTGGCGCTGACGATTCCGACCTTCGTCGCGCTGATGTTCGTCACCTTTGTGGCCATCCGCCTGGTGCCGGGCGACCCGGTCGAGGTGCGGGTCGGTGAGCGCGGCATCTCGGCCGAGCGGCTGGCGATGTTCCGCCATGAACTGGGGCTGGACCAGTCGGTCGGCAAACAGTTTCTGGACTATGCCTGGCAGTTGCTGCAGGGCGACTTCGGCACCTCGCTGGCCACCAACCAGAAAGTGCTGACCGAGTTCGCTGCGCTTTTCCCGGCCACGCTGGAGCTGTCGGCGGCGGCGATGCTGGTCGCTGTGTTGCTGGGTGTGCCCGCCGGCACGGTGGCGGCGGCGCGGCGCGGCAGCGCCTATGACCAGGCGCTGATGGGCCTGTCTGTCACCGGCTACTCGATGCCGATCTTCTGGTGGGGCCTGCTGCTGATCATGTTCGTCGGCGAGCGCTGGGGGCTGACGCCGGTCTCGGGCCGCAGCGACTTGATCAAGTACTACTTCGAGCCGACCACCGGCTTCATGTTGATCGACGCCTGGCGCTCGGGCCAGGCCGGTGCGTTCAGGGATGCGCTGCACCACCTGGTGCTGCCGGCGATCGTGCTGGGCACGATCCCGCTGGCGGTGGTCGCGCGGATGACGCGCTCGGCCATGCTCGACGTGCTGGGCGAGGACTATGTGCGCACCGCCCGCGCCAAGGGCCTGCCAGCCTGGCGCGTGGTCGGCCTGCACGCGCTGCGCAATGCGCTGATCCCGGTGGTCACCATCATCGGCCTGCAGGTCGGCGCGCTGATGGCCGGAGCGGTGCTGACCGAGACCATTTTTTCCTGGCCGGGCGTGGGCAAGTGGCTGATCGAATCGATAGGCCGACGCGACTACCCGGCGCTACAGGGCGGGGTGATGCTGATCTCGTCGATCGTGATCGGCCTGAACCTGCTGGTCGATCTGACCTACGGCCTGATCAACCCGCGCATCCGCCATGGCTGAGGCCAGGCTTGCCGCGTCGCCGGCCGACACCTCGCCGCTGCGCGGCTTCTGGCAGGCGTTCTGCGAGAACCGCGGCGCGCTCGTCGGTCTGGCGCTGCTGCTGCTGATCGTGCTGCTGGCGCTGTTGGCCGATGTGGTCGCGCCGCATCCGCCGAACGAGCAGTTCCGCGAAGCGGTGCGCGCCAGCCCGGCCTGGTCCGAGGGCGGATCGATGCGCTTCCTGCTGGGCACCGACAGCCTCGGCCGGGACATGCTCTCGCGCCTGATCCACGGCGCCCGGGTGTCGCTGTTCATCGGCCTGGCGGTGATGGGCGTGTCCTTCGTCATCGGCGTCGGCCTGGGCCTGGTCTGCGTGTCGTTTCCCGGCACGCTGGGCCAGGTGCTGGATGTGGCCATCACCCGGGCAATGGACCTGATCCTGGCGGTGCCGGGGCTGGTGCTGGCGATCCTGGTGGTGGCGGTGCTGGGCCCCAGCCTGACCAACACCATCGTCGCGGTGGCGATCGTCTACCTGCCGCGCTATGTGCGCCTGGTGCGCGCCTCGGCCCTGGCCGAGTTGGGCAAGGACTACGTCACCGGCGCCCGCGTGGCCGGCGTCGGCCCGGCCCGGCTGGTGCTGCGCACGGTGCTGCCGAATTGCCTCTCGCCGCTGATCGTGCAGGCCGCGCTGGGCGTGTCCGACGCGATCCTGGAGGCCGCCGCGCTGGGCTTTCTCGGCCTGGGCGCCCAGCCACCGACGGCCGAGTGGGGCACGATGCTGGCCGACGCACGCGAGTTCATCCGCTCCAACCCCTGGCTGGTGACGCTGCCAGGGCTGGCGATCCTGCTCACTGTGGTCTCCATCAACCTGGCCGGCGACGGGCTGCGCGACGCGCTGGACCCGAAAATGCGCAGGTCCTAGGCGGTGCCGCTGCTCGACATCCAGGGCCTGACGGTCCGCTTCGCCACCCGCCACGGCGCCTTCACTGCCGTCGACGGCGTTGACATCCAGGTCGATGCCAACGAAGTGCTGGCGATCGTCGGCGAATCCGGCTCGGGCAAATCGGTGGCGATGCTGGCGGTGATGGGGCTGCTGCCCTGGACCGCGACCGTCACCGCTGAGCGCATGGCCTTCGACGGCCGGGACCTGCGCAGCCTGAGTCCGCGACAGCGGCGCGACCTGGCCGGGCGCGACATGGCGATGGTCTTCCAGGAGCCGATCAGTTCGCTCAACCCCTGCTTCAGCATCGGCTGGCAGATCGGCGAAGCGCTGGCCAGCCACCGCCGTGAGGAATTCCGTGACCGCCGCGCCCGCCGCGCCCGGGTGGTCGAACTGCTGGAGCAGGTCGGCATCGCCGACGCCGCGCGCCGCGCCGGCAGCTTTGCCCACCAGTTGTCGGGCGGCATGTGCCAGCGGGTGATGATTGCCATGGCCCTGGCCTGCCAGCCACGGCTGCTGATCGCCGACGAACCCACCACCGCCCTGGACGTGACGATCCAGGCGCAGATCCTGGACCTGCTGCTGGCCCTGCGCCAGCGCACCGGCATGGCCCTGGTGCTGATCACCCACGATCTGGGCGTGGTCGCCGAGACCGCCGACCGGGTGCTGGTGCAGTACGCCGCGCGGCAGGTCGAATCGGCCAGCGCCGCCGCGCTCTTCAGCGATCCGCACCACCCCTACACCGCCGCCCTGCTGGCCGCCCTGCCGGGCCGGGGCGGGCGGCGCCCGGATCGGCTGCTGGAGGCCATCCCCGGCGTGGTGCCGGGCCAGTTCGACCGCCCCACCGGCTGCCAGTTCAGCCCGCGCTGCCCGCATGCCCAGGCACGCTGCGCGCAGTCCCCGCTGGCGGCCAGCGCGGCGCTGGGCCACGCGCTTTGCCACACCCCGCTGGTCGGCGGCCGGCCGATCCAGGTGCCCGGATGACGCCGGCCCAGACCCAGCCGGTGCTCGTTGCCGAGGACCTGCATCGCCACTACCCGGTTCGCCGCGGCTTGTTTGGCCGGCCCGCCACGGTGCGCGCGCTGGCCGGCGTGTCGTTCAGCGTCGCCGCCGGCCAGACCCTGGCGGTGGTCGGTGAATCGGGCTGCGGCAAGAGCACGCTGGCGCGCTTGCTGACCATGATCGAGCCGCCCAGCGCCGGCCGGCTGCTGATCGACGGTATTGCTGTCGAGCAGGCCGACGCGCCACGCCGCCGTGCCCTGCGCCGGGCGGTGCAGATCGTGTTCCAGAACCCCTATGGCGCGCTCAACCCGCGCCAGACCGTGGGCGCGGCGCTGATCGAGCCGCTGGCAGCGCACGGCGAGGGCGACCCGGCCAGCCGCGAGGCCGCCGCGCGCGAGATGCTGCGCCGCGTCGGCCTGCGGCCCGAGCATTTCGGGCGCTGGCCGCACATGTTCTCGGGCGGCCAACGCCAGCGCATCGCGATTGCCCGGGCGCTGATGCTGCGGCCCCGCGTGCTGGTGCTGGACGAGCCGGTATCGGCCCTGGACGTGTCGATCCGGGCCCAGGTGCTGAACCTGCTGGTCGAGTTGCAGCAGGCCCTGCAGGTGGCCTATGTCTTCATCTCGCACGATCTGGGCGTGGTCCGCCACATGGCCGACGAGGTGCTGGTGATGTACCTCGGCCGCGCGGTCGAACAAGCCCCCCAGGCCCGCTTGTTCGACGACCCGCAACACCCCTACACCCAGGCCCTGCTCTCGGCCACACCGACGGTAGACGTGGCGCTGCGGCGCCAGCGCATCGTGCTGCAGGGCGAGTTGCCGTCGCCGCTGAATCCGCCGCAGGGTTGCGCCTTCAGCAGCCGCTGCCCGGAGGTCAGGGCCGCCTGCCGCCAGTCAGCGCCCGCCCTGGCCGAGTTCGCCGGCCGCCAAGTCGCCTGCTGGCTGCGGCGCTGATGCTGCGGCGCCGTCCAGGCGGATGCGCAGGCCGGTCAAGGACACGACCTGACCGGGCCTGAGTTTGGCCGATTTGCGCAACTCGTCCTGGCCGTCAACCTGGACCCGGCCTTCGGCGACGAGGATCTTGGCCGAGCCGCCGCTGGGCGCAGCGCCGCAGGCCTTGAGCAGCCGGTCCAGGGTGATGTACTCGCCGCGCACGGCGAAATTGATGTGGCGCATGGCGCGGGGCGGGTGCTTGGGCGAGGCATTGTGCGTCGCCCTGCGGGCAGTAAAGGTCGATAGACATCGCTGAAACCAGGGAACGCCGCGCCTTCGATCCAGTCCGACACTCCCAACCGCCCACCGCCTTCATCCACCGCCTTCAGGAGCATGCCGTGCGCCACTGCAGCCTGGCCCTCTTTGCCGCCTTGTCCATGGACCTGGGTGTCGGTCTGGCACAGGCCGGCACGGCCGAGGTCAGGTTCATCGATCCGGCCAGTTTCAGCGACGCCGGCAGCCGGCCCGGCGAGGCTGAGGGTGTGCGCAACACCTTGGCCGGGCACCTGAAATCGCTGGCAGCCAGGCTGCCGCAGGAGCAGTCGCTGAGCGTCGACATCCTGGACATCGATCTGGCCGGACGCGAGCGCCTGACGCGCCACGGCACCGAGCTGCGGGTGCTGCGCGGCCGGACCGATTGGCCCGGCATCCGCCTGCGCTACACCCTGCGCAGCGGCCAAACGATGCTGGCCTCGGGCGAGGAAGAGATCACCGACATGAACTACCTGAGCAGCCCACTCGGGCTGTCCGGCTACGACAGCCTGCCCTACGAGCGGCGCATGCTGACGCGCTGGTTTGACCAGCGCCTGGCACCGGTCCACTGAAACCCGATCAGCCCCGTTTGAGGGATTTGGCAGCCTTGGCCGGCCGCGCCAGGGCGGCGTGCAGGGCCAGGTACTCCAGGCTCAGTTTGTGGCGGGGATCGAGGTGGATCATTGGCAGCGAGCGCTGGTGCGACTCCTTGACCTTGACCGTCGCGCTCAGCGGCGGCTGGAGCACCGGCAGGCCCTCGGCGATCAACTCCTGCACCAGTTGCACCGGCAGGCTGGCACGCGCCTGGAACTGGTTGACGACGATGCCGCTGACGACCAACTCGGCATTGTGGTCGGCCTGGATCTCCTGCACGCTTTCGAGCAGCGCATAGAGCGCGCGGCGCGAGAAATCGTCGCAGTCGAACGGGATCAAGCAGCCCTGGGCGGCGATCAGCGCCGACCGGGTATAGAAGTTCAGCGCCGGCGGGGTGTCGATGTAGACCCTGTCGTAGCTCTCGTCCAGGGCCAGGATCGCCTCGCGCAGCTTGTAAATCTTGTAGCGCGATTCGAGCTTGCCGTGCATTTCATCCAGCGCCGGGCTGCTGGGCATCAGGCTCAGATTGTCGAACGGGGTGCTGCGGATGAACTCGGCCATGGACCGGTCACGCAGCGTGAACTTCAGCTTCTGGTCAAAGAAATCAGCCACCGTGGCGTGCTTGTCGTCGGCCCCGTCGCCGAGCAGATAGCGGCTGGAATTGCCCTGCCCGTCCAGGTCGATCAGCAGCGTGCGCAGGCCCTGGGCAGCGCTGATGGCGGCCAGGTTGCAGGCGATGGTGGACTTGCCCACCCCGCCCTTCTGGTTGAAAACGACATAGCGCATGGTGGCGGAATAGGGTTGCGTTGGGGCTCAGCGGCGGCCGAGCAAGATCGGCCGAGGCGTCATTGTGCACCGCAGCATTACAGACCCGGCGATAAGGCTCAGATCAAGGCGGCGATACCGGCGCTGTTTGTCGCCACAGTGTCATGGCCAAGCGGCATACTGGGGCCGTTCGCAGCGCAAATCGACCGCAACAATGGGCGGAGTTCGGAACCCGTACCCGGCGCTGGGTTCAATTCGGCGACGGTGTCGCCCGCCCGCACAGCTACTCGGGCATCCATTTGCCTGCCGCTTTGTAGCGGGAGACGGTCTTCTTCAGATCGTCCAGCTCCTCGCAGCCAAAAAAGCAGGCCTTGTCCAGCGCCGCCAGTTGCTGCTCAGCGCGCGGCAGATCGCCCTTCATCAGGTAGAGCTCGCCGGAATATTCGAGCGCACCGCGGTGCCGTGGGTCGATCTTCAGCGCCGCCAGGTAGAAGCGCTCCGAGGCGTCCAGATCGGGGCTGCTGCCCTTGCGCAGGACATAGCCCATCAGACTCTGCCAGTCGGCGCTCGCGGTGGCATTGAGCCGCCGCAGCTCTGCCAGCGCATCTGGCCATTTCTTGGCCTGGATCTGGGCCCGGGCCGCCTTCAGCACATCGTCGGCCGGCCTGGCGGAGGGCGCCGTGTCGGCCGCCGTGGCCAGCAGCGGCAGGCTCAGGGCAGCGGCCCAGAACAGGCGGCCAAGGCCTCGCAGCCAGCCTGCCAATGGGGACAAAGAACCGTGGCGCATGGTGAACTCCGTTCCTGAATCAAGTGCACAAGCCGGCGATTCTGACCGCAGGCCGCAACCGGCAGCCAGGAGCAGTCTTGCAGCAGGGTTTGCCGTATGCTGCGGCCCGTGCTTTGACGCGCGACCCACACGCGTCAGCCTATGACAGGAGCCAATTCTTGCCGACGCCAAACTACTCGTATGAAAAACGCCAGCGCGAGCTGGCAAAGAAGCGCAAAGCCGAAGAAAAGCGGCTGAAGAAGACCCAACCCGGACAGGACGGCGAGGCCGCAGCCGAGCCCGATGTCGCCACACCGTCGCAGGCGCTGGTCGCGCCCGTTGCGCCCAGCGCCTCGGCCTGAACCAGGCCCGGCACTGACGAAAAAAAACCGCAGGCTGCAAAGCCTGCGGTTTTTTCTTGGCCGGCCGGCGGATCAACCGCCGCCGGCGCCAGTCGCTTTACAGCGTGCGGATGTTGGCCGCTTGCAGGCCCTTGGGGCCGTCTTTGACTTCAAACTCGACGCGCTGGTTTTCCTGCAGCGAACGGAAGCCGCCGTTGTTGCGGATTTCGCTGAAGTGGGCGAACAGGTCCTTGCCGCCGTTCTCAGGCGTGATGAAGCCGAAGCCCTTGCCGTCGTTGAACCATTTGACAGTGCCGGTCTGGGTGGTGCTCATGGTGATTTTCCTTGAGGAGGATTGAAGATAAAAGCCACCGCAGCGACCACGTTTTGGCCACCACGGACAGAGACACTCAAGAATCGTCGAACCTGGAGTTCAAACCTGGCCCAGTCGTCTCGGCACTGAACGCGGGTGCATTGGGAGCACTGCGCAGGCCATGGCGGCGGAACGGGAATAAGACCTTTTGTAAACGGTCTCGTGCATGTCTGTGGCCAGAGTTTAACACTGCCCGCACGCAGCCTTGCTGACCCTGCGCTGGGGCCTGGCATCGGCGTGGCAATCCACAGGTCCGAAAGCGGCCAGTGCCGATCCTTTGGCTGCCTATCATCCGGGCCATGCCGACGTCGCCCAGCCGCTTGCCCTTAGCCCCCAGTGGCGCCGCTGCCCAGGGCCTGCACGACGCCAACTACCGTGCGCTGCGCACCCGTGATGCGCGCTTCGACGGCCGCTTGTTCGTCGGCGTCACCTCGACCGGCATTTACTGTCGGCCGGTCTGTCGGGTGCGCCCGCCGAAGCAGGCCAACTGCCGATTCTTTGCCAACGCCGCGAGTGCCGAGCAGCAGGGCTTCAGGCCCTGCCTGCGCTGCCGTCCGGAGATGGCGCCTGGCCTGTCTTTGACCGACTCCTCGGGCACGCTGGCCGGCCAGGCGGCTGCGATGCTGCACCGCGCCGTGCACGATGGCGCCGACACCAGCGTGGCCGGATTGGCCGGGCGCCTGGGCGTGACCGATAGGCACCTGCGCCGCATCTTCGCGCTGGCCCATGGCATCAGACCGCTAGCCTACCTGACAACCCAACGCCTGCTGCTGGCCAAGCACCTGCTCAGCGA